>JACCXM010000243.1 GCA_013697005.1 Chloroflexia bacterium
GTCGAGGCGCTGACCGCGGTCGGGGTGCCGATCACCGCGGAAGACGCCGTCGAGACGACCGGGTTGCGTACCGATGAGGTGGTCGAGCAGTGGTATGCCCGCTACCCCTGGGCGGATCCGCCGAAAAAGGAGATCGAGGCGCGCATCATCACCCGTTTGATCGCGCTGGCACGGGAGCGGGGAGGCCCGATGCCGGGGGTGCACGAGACGCTCGAAGCGCTCTCGGCCGCTGGCTATCCGCTGGCGGTGGCCTCGTCCTCGGCGAGCGAGATCATCGCCGCGGTGCTGGAGACGCTCGCGCTCGGGCACTATTTCCGGGTGACGCAATCAGCCGAGCACGAGCAGTTCGGCAAACCGCACCCTGGCGTCTACATCGAAGCGGCGCGCGCCCTGGGAGTCGCGCCGTGGCGCTGCCTGGCCTTCGAGGACTCGCCAAACGGGGTCATCGCCGCCAAGGCGGCGCGGATGACCTGTATCGCGGTGCCCGATCCGGCGCTGGCGGGGGATAGGCGCTTCGGCGCGGCCGATCTGGTGCTGCCCTCGTTGACGGAGTTTCGGGTGGAGATGCTGGAGGGGATGTCCTGAAAAACCCTCACCCCAACCCCTCTCCCTGTGCGCAGGGAGAGGGGCTCTTGCCGCTCGCGGAGTGGCTTCCAAGGGCCGTATTTCGCCCTGTCAGGTCGAGCTGGAGGAGAGGCGTATTTCGCGCGGGTCGTGCGTACCGATCCCGGCGAACATACCGAACATACTGAACTTCTGGGGACCCGCATGGAATATGGATGATCGCTGATGATGCCTGATGAGCATTTCAGAACACATCGTGTCTTGACGTCGTTCTTCGCTCCAACCAGCGTCCCACAGGATTGCTAGTCTCACGCCCTCATCCACAAATCGATCGGCTGCCGCACGGCCGGAATAGGCATCAGCGGCAGGTCGACCGCCTTCCCTGTCCCGGCGGAGAGATAGGCGGCGTAGATGATTTCCAGCACGGCGCGGCCGTCTTCGGCGGTGACCAGCGGGGGTTCGTCGCGCTGGACGCAGTCGACGAAGTGCTGCATCTCCTGCGGGAAGCCGTAGTTCCAGCTCTCCTCGTACATGGTGAAGGTCCAGCCGACCGTCGTCTCCGCTTTCTCGACGGCGTAGCCGTAGCCGACGTCGCTGTAGGTGGTCAGCGAGGAGCCGCGCAGCAGATCGGCGCGAGTATTGCCTTGCGAGCCGTAAATTTCGGCGCGGTCGTCGACTCCGCCGCCCTTGACCCAGGAGTTCTCGCAGACACCGATACCGCCCCCTGCAAACGTGAGGATGCAGAGGGCGTGGTCTTCGCCACGGGTCTTGTCACCGTGGACGAAGGTGTCCATCGCCGCGTAGACGCTGGCAACCGGGCGGTTGTTCATCACCCAGCGGCAGAAGGCGATGGAGTGACACCCCATGTCGAGCAGCACGCCGCCCCCGGAACGGCGCACATCCCAGAACCAGGGGGAATGCGGCCCGGCGTGCTCTTCGCTCTGCTTGACGAGAAAGACCTCGCCCAGCGCCCCCTCGTCGACGAGCCCCTTGGCGCGGACGTATTTCGGGGCAAAGAGCAGCTCTTCGGCGTACATCAGCTTGACCCCGGCGGCGCGGCCGGCGGCGATGATGGCATCGGCATCCTCCAGGGTGAGACAGAGCGGTTTCTCGCAGACGACGTGTTTGCCCGCCCGCGCGGCGTCGATACAGACCTGGGCGTGGAGATCGTTGGGGACGCCGACGGTGATCATGTCCAGGTCGTCCATCGCCAGCAACTGGCGATAGTCAGTGAAATGGCGGGGGATACCGAAACTGTCGGCGAGGGCGCGGCCGCGGGCGGCGTTTGGCGAGGCGATGGCCACCACCTCGGCGTTCGGCACGCGGGCGAACGCTTCGGCGTGGAGATGGCCGATAAACCCCGCGCCGACGATGCCGACCATGACGCGGTCACTGTTTGCCATCGTCGCCATCCTCCCCCATCGCTCGGCGCGGCCTGCCGCATCCCTGTGCTGACCCGTGGTGGGAAGAGCCTATCATCCTCACGGCGCAGGAAGAGGGACTTGACCTATGGGGTTACGGGAGACGGGCATTCATGCCTCTTCGACGCCGGTCTGCTCGAGGTAATCGAGAAATGCACGAGGGGACAGGATAGCGACGCCCATGTAAGCGCCGACCATCTGGAACTGTTTGTCTCCGGTCACCAGAAAATCAGCCTGAGCACTGACCACCGTGGCCAGCACCAGATCGTCTTCGGGGTGCGGTGTGACTCCTGAAACGACGATGGTCGGCACAACGACCGTTGCCACTGACGCGACAAAGCGCTCCGCTGACTCAATCTGGGGCTGGGAGCGTCGTGTGCGGTAATACGGCTTGGTCAACGTCCGCTCGAGTTCCACCAAAATGTGGGGCGAGACGATCAACTCGAACGGCCCCGCTCCGGCCCCGGCCAGCCATCGAGCCAAGATAATGCCGGGCGCACTTGTGCCAAGCTCTAGTCCTGCGAGACCCGACATGAGAACGTTCGTATCCAGGACAGCGCGGATCACGCCTTCGCGCCGACGGGGTGCTCTCACTCAGCCCATTTTTCGGCGCGTACTTCAGCTATGGCCTTGGCCGTCTCGCGCTCGATATCCTCGGGTGTTTGGTCGGCGAAGCCGGCGGCGAACTCCCTCAGCACACGTTCGCCCTCGGCCCACTTCCGATCGAGTTGCTCTAGGCGCTGCAAATCCCGCGCGGAGACGATCGCCGCCACCGGGATCCCGCTCTTTTCCACCATGACGCGGGTTTCCTGGCGATAGACCCGGTTCACGAGGCTGTTCAATTGCTGCTTGACGTCAGAAATCTTCATGGTTTCGGTCATTGGTTGCGCAGCCATCGGCGTCTCCTTCGTTAAGAACCACATGGTACCAAGAAGGACCGAAGAGAGCCATCGGCAGGGGCGCGGGCACAATGCGGCGGGCCACACTTCGCTCAGATCGTCACCGTCACCTGTCCATCCGCCACCGCGACGGGGTAGGTGCGCACCCGCAGGCGGGGCGAGGAAAGACTCTTGCCGGTGGTGATATCGAACTCGATACCGTGCCAGGGGCAGGTGACGATCTCCCCCTCGCGCACCCAGGCAAAGCGCCAATCGGTCGCCGCCGAGCAGGCCGTGGTGCCATTGACGGTTCCCGCGCAGAGCGGTCCGAATTGATGGGGGCAGATGTTGGGCAGGGCGTAGAACTCGCCGTCGACATTGAAGACGCCGACCTCGATCCGCCCCAATCGCACCACACGGTGAGTTCCCGGCGGAAAATCCTCTATCGCTCCCACAACATGTTCGGCCAAGGTTCACTTCCGACTTCCGACTTCCGACTTCGTGCTACAGCTTGCCCACGGGCGCCGAGATACCGAACAGCGCCAGCGCGTTCTCGCCCATGATCTGGCGTTTGGCCGCGGCGGGCATCGGCAATTTCATGATCGTGCGGGGATGGTCGAAATCGTGGTGCGGCCAGTCGGAAGCGAACAGCACCCGCTCCGGGCCGCCCAGGAGATCGATCGTGGCCACCAGATCCTTGGGGTTGTCCGGTTCCTCGATCGGCTGCGTGGCGAACCACATCCGCTCCTTGATGTACTCGCTCGGCCGCTTTTCGAGGAACGGCACCATGCGCCGATATTCGTTGAAGTACTTGTCCATCCGCCACATCATGTACGGCACCCAGGCGATCCCGGCCTCGGTGAAGACGACGCGCAGGTTGGGGAAGCGGGCCGGTACCCCGGAGTGGATGAGACTGGTCAGATTCGCCATCATCGCGAACGAGTGCGATAACACCTGCCGCCCGAAATGGTTCTCGAACTGGTCGAGCTGGCAGGGGAAAGCCGGCGAGACGAGCGTCACACTGTGCAGGCAAACCGGGAGTCCGCTGGCATCGGCGGCAGCCATGATCGGGTCATACAGGCGATGCCCCCAGAGGGGATTGACACCGGCGGTTGGCAGGTAGATGCCGACGATCTTCTCCACTTTGGCGTAACGCTCGATCTCGCGCGCCGCCGCTTCCGGGTTCTGCGGGCTGGCCAGCATCACGCCGTAGAGCCCCGGTTGTTTGAGCAGCCATTCCTCCATCAGCCAGCGGTTGTAGGCCTGGGCCAGCGCGGTCGCGTAGTCGATGTTGGGCAGCGCGGCAAAGGTGAGCATGTGGTCCGGGAAGAGAATGCCGACGTCGATCTCCAGCTCACTCAGCTCGGCGCGCATCTCGGCCGCGGTGTCGACCGAGCGGTAGGGGTGGCTCCCTGGAATGGGTGGATCGAGCCGCAGATTCGGGGCGAACCCAGGCACCTGCAAATACGGGTATGACGCCCCGTCCAGCGCCTGCAGCGAGAGCCGCCAGGGCAGATCGCAATAGGGGGCCAGCGCGCCGGGGGTGTCGTTGACATGGACGTCGGCATCGACGACGGCCATATCGGCAAGGGTCAGGGCTATTCGCTCGGTAGGAATCGTCTCTGTCGCGGTCATCGCTCCCTCATCCGCACCCGCTGTGGTACGTTCACCTCAATCTCCTGGATTGTCCGTTCGCGGCGGCATCACTGCACTGAAGAGGACACAGGCGTTAGCATTGTGATACCAGTGAGCGCCGCGCCATCAGCCCCGTCACGTGTTCTCGCTCGCCATCCTCGGAGGGGCTACCATGATCGTACCAACACTTTCGCATCTCGACACCCTGCGCGATCCGGAGCAGATGCGCGAGATCTTCCAACGCTATCTCCTGTCCGACACCAACCCCGCCGTCGTTATCGACTCGTGCGCGGTCGATTTTGTCCGTCAGGCGTCCAACCGCAGTCTGTTCCAGTACACGCTCCACCTGCGCGAACCCGGCACGGGGAGTCTGCGCCGTCAGGTGGTAACCGGCGTGACATATGACGCGGACCGGGGCCGCCGCATTCTGGGGCGGGTCCGGCAATCCGATCCAGGCGTCATGATGCCCGTGGGTCCGGCCCTACCGGCGGTCGCCTATGTCCCCGAGCTGCAGCTACTGGTCCAGGTGTTCCCGTACGATCACCGGCTGCCGGCCCTCGCCCAGATCTTGAAGGAGCCGCCGCCGGAGCTGGCGTCCGTCCTGCTCGGCGAGTTTGGCGCCGGCGACTGGCGGATCGAGACCTGGGAAGCCGAAACGCTCCGCTACCGGGTCGATATGCGCGCGATGGTGCGGCTGGACATGCAGGCGCGAGAGGCAGTGGGCGGGCGGGCCGCGGAGCGGCGCGTTTACGCCAAGATCTACCGCGATGCGGAGGAGGGAGAGCGGGCCTCCGCGATGCAGCGGGCGCTGTGGGAGCGCACCTCTGCCTCCGGCGCCGAGTTCGCCGTGGCCCGGCCCGTCGCCTATCTGGACGAGCTGAGGACGCTGCTGCTGGACGAGGTCACTGGTATCCGCTTCCTGAATATCATCCGCCGCGAGGACGAGACGCTGCTGGTCGTGCGCCGGGTGGCGCGGGCCGTGGCGGCGCTGCACCGGCTGCCCGTGGACGACGTCTTCGCTTCGCGAGGGCGGCCCCCGCGCGACGAGCTGGCCCGGCTCGAGACCGCGGCGGAACGGCTGCAGACGGCTGCCCCCGAGCTGAGGCACGCCGTCGCCGAGATTGCGAGCGTGATTGCCGCGAGCTTCGCCGATGTGCCGACCGCCCCGACCCACTTCGACCTCAAACCGGCGCACATCATGCTCGACGGCGACCACGTATCGCTGCTCGATTTCGACAAGCTCGTCGCCGCCGACCCGATGGTAGATGTGACTGCCTTGCTGACCCACTTTCGCAAGGAGCGGCGGAAACGCCTGCGCCGGCATGGCCGGATGGACCCCACGGCGCGGGTGTTCGCCGAGGAGTACTTCGCCCACGTGCCGGCCGCCTGGTATGGCAGATTCCCCGCCTGCCAGGCGATGGCGCTCCTGCTCGAGGCGGCGTGGCCCCCCGCCGGTCTGCGCGGCCGCGACGGAAAAGCGGATACTCTCGATCGCATCCCGGCATTGGTGCGAGAGGCGCACGAGGTGGCGATGGGGAATCTGCTATGACGATGGAAATCATTGGACCGGTGAGCGTTCGTGCATGCGGATCGTGATCGCCTCGCCCCCCAAAGCGGGGAACCGCTGGCTGAAGTGCTTGCTGCGGCACATCTATGATCTGGAGAGTCTGCACGGTGACAAGAAGCCGCCCACCCAACCGCGGGAATTCCAGGAATGGGCGGAGCGTGGGTTTCCCGACGGAACCATCTTCCATCAGCATTGCCAGTTCTCGCCCGCGCTGTGCGACGTCATCGACGCCGTACCGGCGCACCTCGTCACCATCATCCGCGACCCGTACGATGTCTTTGTCTCGCTCTACTATTGGGTCCAGGAGCAGGCGACGCACCGCCAGGGCCGCGGCAAGCCACGACCGAAGAATGGGATCGCCGGCAAGCCGCTCGATCATCCGGACGTGCTCGCCTTTCTCGCCGGTGACTTCAGCACCAATGTGATGCGTGCCGAGGGTTGGCGGCACAGTGGGCGCACGGTAGTCGTTCGCTACGAGGAGCTGCACCGCGATCCCGTCGCCGAGCTGACGCGGGCGACGGAGGCCATCGCGCCGGTCGAGCCGGAACGCATCGCGCGGGCGACTGAGGTCTGCCGGGCCGAAAACATGCGGCAAAGCGGTCAGAAGAAGCAGTGGCAGGTTAGCGCCACCCAGGTCGGCGAAACCCGTGAGGGTCTGGGGGCGGCGCACCTGGCCGTCTTCCGGGACCGCTACGCCGACGTGATCCGCTCGCTCGACTACGAGGTCCGCTGAGCGATCAAGTCCGTTGAGCGGTCACGTCAGCTGAAGGTCGAGCCGTGTCAGCCGCCCTTGGCGGTGCGATAGAGCCCCCGTGCGGTGAGGTGTGCCAAAGCCGCGTCCGTCGCGTCCTGGGAGTCGGCGCGCGCGGCCCACGCCAGCCACTGCCGCAGACCGTCCACCAATGGGGTTGCGGCGACGAAGCCGAGCAGGTGGGCCGCCCGTTTCGTGTCGGCGAACACGTGGCGCACATCGCCGGCCCGGTAGGCGCCGGTGACGTCGATCGGCACATCCCAGCCGCCAAGGAGGATCATGGCGCCCGCCAGATCGCCGATCGACACCGGCGCCCCGGCGCCGATGTTGAGCACCCGGCACCGTGGCTGGTCATCGGGATGGTGCAGCGCCCGCCGGGTGGCCGCGACGACGTCAGCGACGAAGACGAAGTCGCGGCTCTCGCGCCCGTCCTCATAGACCTCGATCGGTTTCCCGTTCCTGGCGCGGGTGTAGAACGTGGAGAGAATCCCGGTGTAGGGATTCGACAGGCTCTGGCCGGGACCGTACACGTTGAAGTAGCGCAGGATGGTGGTGGGAAACCCGTAGGCGCCACCGACGATCGCGCAGAGATGTTCCTGCGCCAGCTTCGTTGCCGCATAGACCGAACCGGGTCTGGCCGCGGCGTCCTCATGGGTGGCGGCCGGAGCGATCGCTCCCGCGCAGATGGGACAGACCGGATCCCAGACCGCACGGTTCAGGGCCTCCGGATCACGCGACGACGGGCTCACTTCGCCGCAGCGGCGGCAGGTGTAGAGACCTTCCCCGTACACGGCTCGCGAAGACGCCAGCACGACCCGGACCGGCCGCTGGCGTTCGATCAGGGTCTGCAAGAGGGAGGCCGTTCCGCGATCGTTCGCATCGACATAGCGCTCGACCTCGTACATTGACTGCCCGACGCCCGTCTCCGCGGCGAGGTGGACCACCACCTCGACTCCCGCCAGGGCCGCGGCCAGGCGCTCGGTGTCGCGGATGTCGCCATGGATGACGTCGGCGCCGGCAAGAGCGGCGGGGAATCGTGCGGAAGAGCCATGAACCTGTTCCGAGAGGGAGTCGAGGACGCGGACAGTGTGACCCTCCCCCAGGAGGGTCTTGACGAGGTGACGGCCGATGAACCCGGCGCCACCGGTGACCAGGATGTTCACGTGGTCTCCGCCGTCCTCCGCTTGGGCTTGGGGGTGATGCCAAAGCGGTCCGCCAGCGTACCGGCCAGCATGCGGCCGATTCTGGGGCCACGCCGTCTGGCGACGCCGTGGGCCATCTCCGCGGCCTCGGCGCCATACGATCGCAGCCGGTCCCCGTCGGGTTCCACGGCGGCGAGTGCGGCGAACCGCGTGGCCAACCCGACCACGTCCGCGTCCGCGATATCGCGCAGCGCGTAGTAGCGCGCCAGGGCCAGGCTCACCGGCCACGAATCCAGCGCGACGTGGCGCGCCTCCTGCTCGACCGCCGCGGGAAGACTCTCGCGCCGCCCGAC
>JACCXM010000244.1 GCA_013697005.1 Chloroflexia bacterium
TACCTCGCCATGTGCACCGGTGCCTTGCCGAGTCGGCGGCGCTCGACGGTGTGAGTCTCAATCAATATGTCTCATCACTCCTCGCCACGAACGACGCACTGACTCGTGTGGAGCGCCATCTGGCCGAGACCGATCGCCGGATCGAGGTACTGACCGGCGCGGGAAATCTCACCCGCGACTTGCCGCGCAAGCAGCGGCGAGCGGCCCTGTCGCTCGTCGGCAACGAGCCAACTTCATGATCCACGTGAGCAATCCGGAGCCTGTTTCATGACCCACCCGCTGCTGGAGCGTCTCGCCGCTGGACCGTTGCTCGCCGATGGCGCCATCGGGACGGTGCTCTACGCCGCCGGGGCGTCGCTCGACGAGTCGTTCGACGCGCTCAATCTCTCCCGCCCTGAGCTCGTGCTCGACGTCCATCGCGCCTACCTCGAGGCGGGGGCCGATCTGCTCGAGACCAACACCTTCGGCGCCAACCGCTTCAAACTGGAGGGGTTCGGGCTCGGCGGGAAAGTCCGCGAGATCAATAGGAAAGCAGTGCGCCTGGCGCGGGAGGCGCGCGAGATCAGTGGCCGCACGGCGCTGGTGGCGGGGTCGGTGGGACCGACGGGGCGGACCCTGGCCCCCTTTGGCACCATCGCCACGGAGGCGGTGCGCGCCGCTTTCCGCGAGCAGATCGACGCGCTCCTGGAAGGGGGGGTGGATCTGCTCGTACTGGAGACAATCGGCAGTCTCGACGAAATGGTGGAGGCGGTCGGAGCGGCGCGGGAGGCGTGCGACTTGCCGATTATCGCCTCGATGACCTTCGCCGAAGATGGCCGCACCATCGGCGGCAGTACTCCGCAGGAGGTGGCCGCGCGCCTGCTGGACCTGGGCGTCGCCGCGATCGGGGCGAACTGCTCGGTCGGACCGCAGCGGCTGCTGCCGGTCGCCGCGGCGCTGGTCCGCCGTGTGGAAGAGGAGAATGGTCCGGGTCCGGTGGTTTCCTGCATGCCGAACGCGGGGTGGCCGGCGCACGTGGCGGGGCGCGTCATGTACCCCTCCTCAGCGGAGTATTTCGCCGGGTTTGCCCGCCGCGCGGCGGAGACGGGGGTCCGCATCATCGGCGGCTGTTGTGGTACCACCCCGCTGCACACGGCGGCGATGCGCGAGGCGCTCGATACCTGGGCGGCGGGCCGCGCCGATGTGACGACGACCCACGCCGAACCGAACGGCACCGTGGCGCGGTCCCCGACGCGTGTCCTGACCGCGCCCGAGCTCGATCTGACCCCGGCCGCGGGACCGACCCGGCTGCGGGAAAAACTGGAGCGCGGCGAGTTTGTGGTCAGCGTCGAGATCGATCCGCCGAAGGGACTCAACCCAACCAAGGCACTCGAGGGCGCCTTTCTGTTGCAGGAGGCGGGGGTCGATTTCATCAACGTCGCCGATTCGCCGATGGCGCGGGTGCGCATGAGCGCGCTGACGCTGTGCTATCTGATCCAGCATCGCACCGGGGTGGAGACGATCCTGCATCTGACGACGCGCGACCGCTCGCTGATGGGGTTGCAATCGGAGTTGCTGGGGGCGCACGCGGTGGGTGTGCGCAATATCATCGCCCTCACCGGTGATCCCCCCAGCCTGGGTGACTACCCCGATTCCTCGGCGGTCTACGACGTCGATTCGATCGGGCTGATCCGGGTGCTGGAGCGGCTCAACAATGGCGCCGACTCGGCGGGCGCCTCGATCGGGCGGCCGGCGGGGTTCACCATCGCCTGCGCCGTCGATCCAACACGCGAGGATCTGGCACACGAGGCGGGGCGGTTGCGGGCCAAGCTGGAGGCGGGGGCGCACGTGGTGATGACGCAACCGATCTACGACCCCTCGTCGTGGACCAGTTTCCTCGAAGCCTATGGGGTGGAGCGCCTGCCGGTGCCGGTGCTGGCCGGGATATTGCCGCTGCAAAGCAGCAAGCACGCCGAGTTTCTGCACAACGAGGTACCGGGGATCACCCTCAGCGACGAGGCGCGGGAGCGGATGCGCCTGGCCGGTCCGGACGGCCGCCGCGAAGGAGTAGTGATGGCGCAGGAACTACTTCAGGCGCTGCGGCCCTGGGTGCAGGGGGTCTACCTGATGCCCTCCTTCGGGCGCTACGAAGTTGCCGCTGAAGTGCTCAAGGTGCTGGAGCGGGAACCGGCCGGGGCCTGAACGCCGGTTTCCGGATCGTCTGCGCGGGGATATGCGTCCGCACAGAGATGTGACGGGCAGTATTTCCCCGGCGCATGCCGTGCCATGGACACAGCTCTCCCATGCCGTAGTGTGACGTGGGCGCCAGGGCGGCGATGAACGAGTAGGTCGCCGCACCATCCCGGGCCGCGCGGAACCTCCCGGTGCCCAACGCCCTGGGCAGTTACCCGCGGACAGCGGGCCGGGAAATGGGGAGACCTCCCAGGGGGAGGCCGCCGCCGCGCAACTGGCGGGACAGCACGGTCGAGATACGGAACTGAACACGATGGGGTGCGAGTCGACCGGATAGCGAGGGCCGCACGGTGGGCAACGCCAGGGGTGGCGATCGATCCATCCCTGGGCTGATGACCGTGGCGGGCACCCGGCCTGGGGCGTCAGGCCGGGGCAGGGGCGGTGGCGCGGCGGTGTCGACGGTAGCCGCGGCGTCCGTGTCGTCCCCTCTACTTAATAAGACACTTTGAGGGGGCTAAAAAGTGACAAATTTTGCGATATTGGACGTACGTACGCCGATCGGCCCGCGCCGGGGGTTCCGGACGCGGGCGGGTCGTGGGTCGTGACCGGAGGGGACCGATCGCGTTGGAGGATCGCCGAGAGCGGGCGACGCAGGCGTCGCCCCTACGAGGCCAGGCGCGTCTCGCGCACGAGGACGTCTTCGCCGTTGTCGATGCGCAGCCCCGCCAGCTCGCGGGCGATCGTGCGCCGCCGCTCGATGACATTGCGTGGCACCAGGGGGCGGCCGGCTTCGTCGGGAATCGACATGATGGCGCCATCGGTGGTCCAGCCGGCGACAAGCTCGGGGGCGATGCCGAGACGGTCGGCGGCATCGTCGATGCTCATCAGCGCGTCATCGCCGTAGGTCACGCGGGCGGCACGGGCCACGATGCGGCCGATGGCGGTGCTCCAGAACCAGACGGGAATGACCATCTCTTCGGCGGCGAGCGGACGCAGCAGGAGGTCGGTTACCCGCCCCGCGGTGTCCCGCACCTGGTCGCGGCTGACGTCGCCATGGGCGGCCAGGGTCAGCAGACGCAAGTCCTGACCGAGCGGGCTCTGTCGCAACTCGGCGAGGCTGGGGGAAAACGAGCGTTTGCCGATCGCCGCGCCGACCGCCCGGTGGTGATCGGCGACGAGCCGCAGTACGGTGTCAATGACTTCATCATCGTCCCAGGGGCCGTCAGCGCCGCGGACGACCGGCGCCTCGGCCACGGCAACGTCCTCAGTGGAAAACAGGTTCGCGAACTCGCGCATCACGGAACTCCTCAGTGGTCCTTGTGCTCTCCGGGCAGAGTGGCGGGTTCCTTCCCGTTAGCAATATCTGTGCCTATGCGTCACAGATCATACTCCATTGTACGTACAGCGCGCATGTTCGGTTTCACCGTTGGTGCCGGAATCAGGGGCCATACGGGTGGGCGGTCGCGAAATCAGGGGTGAAATTATCAAATATCTGTTATTGCACGAGGCCGTTACGGTTTCGTATCACGTTTTCAGAACCCGGCGGTAACGGTCGCTACCTTAGAATGTACTTGCGGAGAAGGTCGGTCGAGAGTCGAGAGTCGAGAGTCGAGAGAACGACGAGCGAGGCACGCCTCGCGACGGGCGACGCCCGCGTCGCCACTACAGGTCGACTGGCCGGGTCACTCTCAACTGTCGACTGTCGAATCTCGACTCTCGATTCCCGTCACATCGCTTCCGGCGCGGCGATGCCCAGCAGCGCCAGCGCGTTGGCCAGTGTTTGGCGCGTGGCCGCGGTCAGCGCCAGACGCGCGGTGCGGGCCGGCCGCGGCGAGGAGAGGACGGGGCAGGCGTGGTAGAAATCGTTGAAGCGCTTGGCGAGGTCATAGACATAGGAGGCGATCAACAGCGGGCGATACTCCGCGGCGGCGCGCTCAATCTCGTCCGGCAGCGCCGCCACCCCTTGTAGCAGTCCCAGCTCTTCCGGTTGCAGGGCGCCGAAATCGAGTCCGTCCAACTGTGGCAGGAGGGTCTCTTCAGACTCCCCGGCATGTTCCAGGATGCGGCTGGCGCGGGCGTGCGCGTACTGGATGTAGGGCGCGGCGTGACCGTCGAAGGAGAGCGCCTCATCCAGATCGAACGTGACCACCTTGTTGTTGTCGCGAGCCAGCATCGCGTATTTGAGCGAGCCGAGGGCGACGTCCCAGGCGACGGCGGCTTTGCGCTCGGTATCCAGCTCGGGATTCTTCTCGTCGATGATCTGCCGCGCCCGGGTCAGCACCGCGTCGCGGATATCGTCGTAGATGGGCACGTTTCCCTTGCGGGAGGAGATGACCCCTTCCGGCAAGACCACCATCTCGTATCCCAGATGGTAGGCATGCCGCGCCTGGGCAAAACCCCACAGCTCGAGAATCTTGAAGATCTGCTGGAAGTAGAGCGACTGCCGGACATCGACGACCCAGATGGCGCGATCGACCCCGAACTCCTCGAACTTGCGCCGGGTGAGGGCCAGATCCTTGGTGGAGTAGAGCGAGCTGCCATCGGAGCGCAAAATCGGCATGATGCGGTAGGTTGGCTCGGTGAGTCCCAGCTTTTCGTCGATCTTGACGACAGGCAGTCCTTCCGAAATCTCGGCGATGCCGCGGCTGAGCAGGTCTTGCGCCATGCGCTTGCCTTCTTCCTCAACCTCACTTTCGAAGAACCAGACATCGAAGGTGGCGCCGACCTCGGCGAAGATGCGACGGAAATCGGCCATGCTCCACTCCCGCGTCGTTTCCCAGAGGGCGACGAACTCGGGGTCTTGCGCTTCCCAGCGGGCGAAGGTGGCGCGTACTTCGTCGCGCCAGCCGGGGGCGGCGAACCACCAATCGTCCATGCGCGCGGCGAGCGTTTCCCAGCGCGCCAGGCGCTGCGCGGGGGTCATCGTCGGTTCCGGCTCGCCTTCGATCGGGACATACGGCTTCGGCGCCGCGACCTCGGCGCGCAACTGATCGCCGACGATCGGCCAGAACATGGGGATCACGGCATCCTGGCGCAGCAGATCGTCCTTGATGGGTTGGGCATTGATAATCCGCCCCAGCAGGTAGGCGACGTCCTCACCCTCGGCGCCTTTGCGCCAGAGATACTTCAGCATACGGTCGATGGTGGCGACGAAGTGCGGGTCCTCGCCCGCCACGAGCTGCAGGAAATCGAGGACGTCCTTGCGGAAATTCACCCGCGCGTCCGATTCGGCGTAGATCTCGCCCAGCCAGCGGCCGCGCGCTTCGGGGCTGGCCGGTTCCTCGTCGCGGTGAAAACGCTCGTAGCACCACAGGCACTTGACCACGTGCATGCCGATATCGCCGATGTAGTTGGCGTCCCGCACATCGTACCCGGCGGCGCGCAGGATATTGCTGACGGCCACGCCGAGC
>JACCXM010000248.1 GCA_013697005.1 Chloroflexia bacterium
ATATGACCTTATCGGCCGCCGCGTTGATCGAGCCCGTGGCTTGCGTCGTCCGCGGTTTTCACCGCCTGCAGCCGCAACCGGGCGAGACGTATCTGATCTACGGCGCGGGACCGATGGGCTTGCAGAATGCCCAGGTGGCACGCTTCTACGGCGCGAGTCTGGTTGCGGTGGTCGATATCAATCCCGACCGTCAGGAACGCGCCCGGCGCGTGTTCGGCTTTGACGTGGTCGGCGCCTCCCTCGATGACGTACGTGAGCACGCCCCGCGCGGGTTCGACAATGTGATTGAGGCCACCGGGGTGACGAAAGTCGCCGAAATGGCCATCGACGCGGTCAAGCGACGCGGCAAACTGCTTCTCTTCGGCGTCTGCCCGCCGGGGGAGAAAGCCGCCTATGACGCCTTCAAGATCTACAACGAGGAGATCACCGTTCTCGGCAGCATGGCCGTCCTGAACTCATACGGCTCAGCCATCGACTTGCTCAACGCCGGGGCCGTCGACACCGGGAAAATGGTGACCCACTCGTTCGACATCGACGACTTCCCCGAAGCCCTCGACCTGGTGCGCAAGGGTGGCGGTCTCAAAGTCCAGATTGCCAGGAATCACGATCTCAATTGACTCGGCAACCAAACGTCGCGTCATCCCGAAAACCGCGACACGAGTAAGCGTGTCATCCTCAGTCCACGTGTCATTCCGAGCGCACGAGGAATCTCGGTCGCAAGCCGCGCCTCTTCCCGAAAACCGAGATTCTTCGCCGGCGAGCTCGGAATGACTCCCTCACGATCCCAGAAAAGGAGCACCATGTCATGCCGGCGGACCACTACGACGCGGTCATCATTGGTTCCGGGCAGGGAGGGGGTCCGCTCGCCAACGCCTTCGCCCATGCCGGACGACGAACCGCACTGATCGAACGCGAGTACGTGGGCGGTACCTGCATCAACGTGGGGTGTACCCCCACCAAGACGATGGTCGCCAGCGCCCGCGTTGCCTATCTGGCGCGCCGCGCCGCCGGCTACGGAGTAAATGCAGGTTCCATCTCCGTCGACATGACCGCCGTGCGCGCGCGCAAACGGGCCATCGTGGACAGCTTCCGTGCCGGCTCCGAATCGCGCCTCGAGAAGACGCCTGGTCTCGACCTCATCCGGGGTGAGGCGCGTTTTACCGGCCCGAAAGCGCTCACCGTTGCGGGGCCTACTGGTGAGCGCCAGATCACCGCCGGGCTGATCGTGCTCGATGTTGGGGCACGACCGGCACCTCCGCCATTGCCCGGGCTGGAGCGCGTGCTGGCGCTGGACTCGACTTCCATCATGGAGCTGGACGTCCTGCCGGAGCATCTCATCGTGCTGGGAGGCGGCTACGTCGGGCTGGAGTTCGCCCAGATGTTTCGCCGCTTCGGCAGCGAGGTGACGATCATCCAGCGGGGAGCGCGGCTGCTGGGGCGCGAAGACGACGACGTGGCGGACGCGGTCGCGGCGATCCTGCGCGAGGATGATATCGAAATTCTGCTGGAGACGGCCGCTCGTTCCGTGAAGCCAGGTGACAGTGGCGGCATCAAGTTAACCGTGAACGCTCCGGCTGAAGAGCGCGTGCTGAGCGGGTCCCACCTGCTGACCGCCGCCGGCCGCGCTCCCAATACCGATCGTCTCGCGCTGGACGAGGCCGGGGTGAAAACGGACAAGCGAGGCTACATCACGGTCGATGCGCGGTTGGCGACGAACGTGCCGGATATCTACGCGATCGGCGACGTCATCGGCGGTCCGGCCTTCACCCACATTTCCTACGATCACTTCCGCATTCTTCGCACCAATCTCATCGACGGCGGAGACGCGACCACGACCGGTCGACTGGTTCCATACACGGTCTTCATCGACCCCCAGCTCGGCCGGGTTGGGCTAAATGAGACGGAGGCGCGGGAACAATGTCGCCCGGTTCGCGTCGCGACGTTGCCGATGAGCGGTGTGGCCCGCGCCGTGGAGGTAGATGAGCCGCGCGGATTCCTGAAAGCGGTCGTCGCCGCCGACAGCGATCGGATCCTGGGCTTCGCCGCGCTCGGACTCGAAGGTGGGGAACTCATGGCCGTCGTCCAGACCGCGATGATGGGAAACCTCCCCTACACCGCGCTCCGCGACGGCATCTTCGCCCACCCAACGCTCGCCGAATCGCTGAACACCCTCTTCGCCAATCTCGAGCAGTGACCGCGCAACCGTGTCATTCTGTGTCCGCGGACGAAGAATCTCGTCTATCGGGAACCTACGCACTGTTGGGAAGAGATTCCTCGTGCGCCCGGAATGACACCAGTTCGGTGGGGAAGACCTGAGCGCCGCATATCCTCGATCAAGCCCCAACCACGCGCAATCGCTCGGGTTGCGGTTGCTCGACGCGCTGAGATGGTGCAATGTCGACCGTGCGCAGAATCCGCCGCGGCGCGGCGCGCAGTGACACGGTGGCGGCAGACGGATCGGCGACGATGATCATATCCGGACCTATCGTCTGAATCTCGCTGGCGAGCACGCGCCCGTGTTCATCCGACCCTTCCCCGATGATGTCGAGCGCCACCAACGCGTGGGACGCATCACCAAACTCGATCGCGGCGACCCGTCCAACCGTTGTCCCGCTATCGGTCATGACCGGCCGGTTGAGCAATGTTTCCAGATCGAGGTAACCCCGGTCATCAGCATCGACGGCGAGCTCGCTGCGGATCACCGACACATCTCGCACCGTCACCGCGTCCGCGCCGAAGGCATGGACATCACTGATGTCGACCAGGCCGGAGCTCCCGCCACCGACACCGAAAAGGCCGCCCCGCTGATGGAACGTGAACCCAGCAACTGCCAGCCGCGCCGGATCAAAATAGACGTGATCGATAACACCCAGCGTCGCGCCATCGGCAAGACTGACGACCGCAGTCCCCTTGACCAACCTGGTGGTCATGTCATTCCTCCCTGGATTGAGTTCCGACGCGGGGTACTTTGCACTATTGCATGAATAGTGCCACGGTGTCACTACTGGAGTGTCGGGCCTGGGCTCATTCCAATCCCGCGCGTAGCACGTCGGTGTACTGGCGCAGCGCCCGTTCATATCCATCCAGGTCGATCGCGGCGGCGTTTGCCAGGATCAGATCGAGTAATTCGACGGCGGCTTCATTGCCACATTCGGCGCTGGCGAGCGCCAGGGCGTGGAAGACGCGGATCGCGGCGTGCTCTGGGAACACCTGCCGCCCCTCCTCCAGTAGGTGCACCGCCTCCCAGGCTTCGCCAACATTGCGCAATGTGCTGCCGAGCTGAACATAGAACCGGGGCAGATCGTCACCAGAGAGCCCGAGTTCCTGTGCCCGCCGGTAGGGCGCCACCGCCTCGGCCTCACGCCCCTGAAAATCGAGCACTCCAGCGTACGCGAAATGAGCGCGGGGTTCCTCCGGATAGCGCTCCACGAGCGCGGCGACGACGGCTAGAGCGTCGTCCCAACGTTCTTCCTGGTTAAGCGCCTGGCTGCGGGCGATCTCGCGGTCGAACTCCGCATGCACGTCGGCCATGGCCAGATCCCTCGATCGCTCACCCCTCCGCGCTGATCCGGTAGAGCACACCAACATCGTCGTCGGAGACGATGAGACTGCCGTCCGGGGCAACCACGACTCCGGCCGGGCGTCCCCAGCGGCTGCCGTTTTCGTCCTGCCAACCGGTGATGAAATCGCTCGCGGCAACCGGCAGGCCATCTTCGAAGTCGATGCGCAGCAGCTTCGGCGCGGCCGGTGGCTCGCGGTTCCAGGACCCATGTTGAGCGACGATGAGATCGCCGTCCATGTCACCCGGCACCCCCTCACCGCTCCAGAAGGCGAGACCGAGCGGGGCCGAGTGCGCCTGGATCCCGATCGTCGGCGGCGTCATTTCCGCGCACTGGCCTCCAAGCGCCTGTGGCGTCACGTCCGGTGGTTGGCAAACCGGCCATCCGTAATTCGCGCCTTCCACGACAATCGTCACGAGGTCTGGGGGAATCTCGTTCCCCTCGTTATCGCGTTCGTTGACGGTCGCCCAGAGGAGATCGGTATCCGGCTGAAAGTCGAGCCCGACCGGGTTGCGCAGCCCGGTGGCGATGATCTCGAGCCCAGAGCCATCCGGATTGGCACGGGAGACAGCGGCGCGAATCGGCTCCTCCTCGAAGCAGATGTTGCACGACGAGCCGACCGCGAGATAGAGCATGCCGTCAGGACCGAACGCGACGGTGCGCGTGCTATGCCCGCCGGTGGGCAGATCACCGATGATGATTTCCTGGTCGCCAGCGGGACCGGCGGGATCGTAGGCGAAGCGGCTGACTTGATTCGGCTCGCCGACGTAGAGGTACTCACCGTCATCCGTGGCAAAGACGGCGACACTTGCCGGCCGTTGCAACCCCGAAATCAGCGCTTCCGGTCCGCCGAGCTGGCCGTCCGCGAACGGGAAGCGATAGATGATGCCCTCTTCGGCGGCAACGAGCAGATTGCTGGCGTTGTCGAAGTCCATGAACCGGGGTCCGCCCAGCCCCGCGCTCACCATCGAAACGCGGTACCCAGGGGGAACCCGCAGCGTCTGTCCCGCGATGCCGGCGCCGCCTGGATCGGCGACTTCGACCTCGACCAGGTCGGGGTTGGCCGTCCCGGCATCATCCACCAGCAACAGCGGTCCCTCATTCTGTGCCGCCTGCGACGGCGCGATTGCCAAGCTGCCAGCAAGAAGGAGGGCGAGCATTGCGAAAGTGCGCACCGCAAGGCGCGACGGAGGTGCGATACAACGCATGAGCAATTTCCTTCGTGGGACGCCACTTCCAGTGACGCGACCTGCGATCCATCGGCTGTTCTGTATCATCATGCATGAGGCGTACCCGTTGCCATCCTCACCGGACTACAGGGCGACCCGCGCCGCCGACGCCAACCACCGCAAAAGACCGCGGAGTCATATGAAAACATTACTCATCCTGCGCCACGCAAAGACCCAGCAAGACGCCCCCACTGGCGACCACGCGCGAGAACTGACCGAGCGCGGCTTGCGGGACGCCGCGGCAATGGCGCCTTACATACGGACCCTGATTGGAACTCCCGACACCATCGTTACCTCCGATGCGCGGCGCGCCATGCAAACCGCCGAAATCGTGTCGGCCGGTGCCGGCTTCAGCGCATCCGTAACGATCGAGCCCCGCATATACGGCGCAAACCTGGACACCCTGCTCGCCGTCGTACGCGCCCTCCCCCCGGACGCCGATCGCGTCGTGCTGGTGGGCCACAACCCGGGGTTCGAGGAGCTCGCCTCGGCCTTGTCAGGCAGCGGGGCCATCCGGCTGCCGACCGCGGCGTTTGCTCACCTCGAGTTCGATGTTCCGGCCTGGTACAAGGTTGACCTGGGCGCGGGGCGACTGCGCGAGCTCGCAACACGGCATACGATCGGCTGATGGCACGCTACCCTTGCCGCCGTGAATGAAACCCAACGCATCGAAGATTACGCTCTCCTCGGCGATCTCCAATCCGCGGCGCTGGTCAGTCGCACCGGGTCGATTGACTGGTGCTGCTTTCCCCGTTTCGATTCCGAGGCCTGTTTTGCCGCGTTGCTGGGCGAGCCGGAGCACGGCCGCTGGCTGCTCGCTCCGGCGACCGACGTGCACCGCGTCGAGCGTTGCTACCGCCTGCACACCCTAATTCTGGAAACGACTTTCGAGACAACCGAGGGGCGCGTGCGCGTCATCGACTTCATGCCGCCCCGCGGCAAGGCGCCCGATATCGTGCGCATCGTGGAGGGCCTCGATGGCCACGTGCCGATCCGCTCCGAGCTGATCGTCCGCTTCGGCTACGGTCAATGCGTGCCGTGGGTGCGCCACGTCGGCGATACGAGACTGGCCACCGCCGGTCCGGACGCGCTGTCGTTCCGTACGCCAGTCGCGGTCCACGGCGAGAATCTCACGTCTATCTCGGAGTTCACCATCGCACCGGGGGAGCGCGTTCCATTCGTGCTGACTTGGTACCCGTCGCATGAGCCGACTCCCGACCCGGTCGATCCCGAGATCGCGCTGGCGGAGACGGACGCCTATTGGCAGGAGTGGACCGCCGCCCGCGATCCCAAAGGCGAGGACTATTACGAGGCGGTCCAGCAGTCACTGCTCGTGCTGAAGGCGCTCACCTACGAGCCGACCGGTGGCATCGTCGCGGCCCCGACCACGTCGCTGCCAGAGGAGATCGGCGGCGTCCGCAACTGGGACTACCGCTACTGCTGGTTGCGCGACGCCAGTCTTACCCTGTTGGCGATGCTCAGCGCAGGGTACCGCACCGAAGCGGCGGCATGGCGCGGGTGGCTGCTGCGGGCGATCGCCGGCGATCCATCGCAAATCCAGATCATGTACGGCGTCGCCGGCGAGCGCTGGCTCCCAGAGCGCGAGATCGACTGGCTGCCCGGTTTCCTCGATTCCCGCCCCGTGCGAGTCGGCAACGCCGCCTCGACCCAGGTTCAGCTCGACGTTTTCGGCGAGGTGCTCGACGCCGCCTACCAGACGCTGGCTAACGGTATCGAAGGCAGCGAGGTCGGCTGGGCGCTGATCACGCGGCTGCTGGGATGGTTGGAAAATCGCTGGCGCGAGAAAGATGCCGGCATCTGGGAGGTGCGCGGGCCGCTCCGCCACTTCACCCACTCCAAGGTCATGGCCTGGGTGGCCTTCGACCGCGGGGTCCGTATCTGCGAGCGATTCGAACGTGAAGGCCCGGTTGAACACTGGCGCGCGCTGCGCGACGAGATCAAGGATCAGGTGCTGTCCCAGGGCTGGAGTGAGCGCAAACAGGCATTCACCCAGTCGTATGGATCGGACGCACTCGACGCCAGTCTTTTGCAAATGCCGATTGTCGGGTTCCTCGTCGCGACCGATCCGCGCTTTGTCTCAACAGTTGACGCCATCCGGCGCGAGCTGAGTGTCGACGGTCTCCTGCTCCGTTACCGTGATGACGATCGGGTCGACGGTTTACCGCCGGGGGAAGGGGTCTTCCTCGCCTGCTCCTTCTGGCTGGTCGAGGTGCTCGCCCTGCAGGGGAAACAGGACGAGGCGCGGGCGCTCTTCGAACGGCTGCTCGGGTTGGGCAACGACGTCGGGTTATTCAGCGAGGAGTACGACCCGACGACCGGCCGCATGCTCGGCAATTTCCCGCAAGCATTCACCCATCTGTCTCTGGTCGAAGCTGCCCTCGCCCTCAGCGAAACGCGACCCATGCGGGGTGTGGAGTGAGGGTGATGGGTTGCGGGTTGTGGGTTGTGGGCTGTGGGATGCGAGGGCAACGCGCGTGTAAGCGATGCCTTGGGCACGGCATGCCGTGTCCCTACCGATCCTGTAGGCGTCCGACCTCCGATTTCCGACCTCCGACCTCCGACCCAAATTGCGCCGCATGCAGCCGGCGGTAGATGCCGCCCGCCGCGATCAGCTCGTCGTGGCGGCCTTCTTCGGCGACACCCGTTTCGTCGACAACCACGATGCGGTC
>JACCXM010000261.1 GCA_013697005.1 Chloroflexia bacterium
CGTCGGGCCGCATGAAAGCGACAGCGGCGAACGCTCCCAGCAGCACGAGCAACGCAAGGGCCCACGGCCACCGCGTTGGGGTGGGGTCGTAAAAAACCGGCGATTGGCGGTAACGGCGTGACAAGAGGACCGTCCTGGACCAGGAATCGCAACCCCGATCGTGCACGTGTAGCAGTGGCGATGCGGGCAAAGCCGCGGGGGAGCACAGTCAGCCCAGCACGCCATCACTGGCGAACGGGCGGGCCGCTCTGAGAATGCTGGCACGCGGCTGCCCGCGCGTCAAGCACAAAAGGTTCACGCAAGGTGTCGTTTGCATGAAACAGGACGACGGGATTTCATCAAGAGTCGCCAAATGTCGCGCCGGTTGACGGCGGTTTCGCCACCGCATACTGTGCGGTAGCAGCGGGGGGCAACGATGTCAGATCACCGTGATGTACCACGGGGAACCGTCACCTTCCTCTTCACCGACATCGAGGGGAGTATTGCCCTCTGGGAACGGGATCAAGCGGCGATGCGGTCCGCGGTCGAGCGCCATTTCGCGCTGCTCGATGCGGCGATCGCGGCCCATGGCGGCTACCGCTTCGCCGAGATTGGGGACGCTGTGCAAGCCGCGTTTGCGACGGCGGGCGACGCGCTGGCCGCCGCCATCGCGGCGCAACGCGCGATCGTCGCCGAGCCCTGGCAACTGCCGCACCCGATCCTGGTGCGGATGGCACTGCACACTGGCGAGGCGATCCCTGACGCCGCGGGCGACTATCACCAGGTGCCGGCCCTCAACCGGCTGAGCCGGCTCATGGCGGTTGCCCATGGCGGCCAGATTCTGCTCACCCACGCCGCGCGGCAACTGGCCGCCGATGGTCTTGACGAGAGTGTGGCGCTGCGCGATCTGGGCGAGCATCGGCTGCGCGATCTCTTGCAGCCGGAACAAATCTGGCAGGCGCTGGCCGCGGGGCTGCCGGCCGATTTTCCGCCGCTGCGGTCTCTGGAGCGGCACGCCACGAATCTTCCCGTGCAGTTGACGCCGTTGATTGGCCGCACCGCGGACGTCGAACGCATCGTCGCCCTGGTCGAAGAGGAGGATTGCCGCCTGGTGACGCTCGTCGGTCCCGGCGGCACCGGCAAGACGCGGCTGGCGCTGGCGGCCGCCGCCGAATTGCTCGACACCTTTCCCGACGGTGTCTGGTTCGTCGATCTCGCCCCCCTCGTCGATCCCGCGCTCCTGTTGCCTGCCATCGCCGCCACGCTCGGGGTGCGCGAGACCAACGTGCCCCACCTGGTAGACGCGCTCGTTGCCTTTCTGGCGCCGAAACGCCTCCTGCTCCTGCTCGACAACTTCGAGCAGATCATCCCGGCGGCGCCGCATCTTGCCACCCTCCTGTTGGGGTGCCCGCGCCTTGACATCATCGTGACCAGCCGGGAACCCCTCCAACTCCAGGCCGAGCACCTGATGCCGGTTTCGCCCCTGCGGTTGCCGGATAGCGGCGTCCCGCCAGCGCTGGCCGAGCTCGCCCGGGTGCCGGCGGTGGATCTCTTCGTGCAGCGCGCGCAAGCGATCGTGCCCAGTTTCGTCCTGACCGAGGGAAACGCCGCGGCGGTGGCGGAAATCTGCCGGCGGCTCGATGGGCTGCCGCTCGCCATCGAGCTGGCCGCCGCCCGGATCAGACTCCTGCCGCCACGGGCGCTGTTGGCAAGACTGGAACATACTCTGCCGTTCCTCACTGGCGGCGCCCGCGATGCACCAGAGCGGCAACGGACCCTGCGCGACACGATTGCCTGGAGCCACGCGCTGCTCTCACCGGAGGAGCAGACGCTGTTCCGGCGACTGGGAGCGTTCGCCGGTGGATGGACGATGGAAGCGGCGGAATTCGTCGTGGCAGGCGACACCCCCTCGCCACTCGACGTTTTCACCGGGCTCGCGGCGCTCGTCGACAAGAGTCTCGTCCGCCAGAGTGGGGATGCGGCTGGCGAGCCTCGCTTCGGTCTGCTGGCGACGATTCGCGAGTTCGCGGTGGAGCAGCTCGCCGCCTCCGCTGAGTCCGACACCATCCGGGCCCGCCATGCCGGCTATTTCGTGACCTTGACGGAGACAATCGCGAACGATCTTTGGCAATCGACCGCGCCGCGGCTGCTCGACCGGTTGGCGGAAGAACAAGGCAATAATCGCGCCGCGCTGGATTGGCTCGATAGCCAGGGCGAGCTCGAACGGTGTCTCCGCCTGGCCGGAGGACTGGGGTGGTTCTGGGTCATCCGCGGCGCGGGAACTGAAGGCCGCTCGTGGCTGGAACGGGCGGTGGCGCCCATTGAGGCGGTCGCGCTGCCCGTCAGAGCCTGGGCGCTGATGTGGGCAGGCACCCTGGCGTTGATGCAGGGTGAGGTCGCGACCGGCCTGAAGCTCGCGGAGGCCAGTGTCGCGCTTTGGCGCGCGCATGGCGAGCCGACGTTTGGGCTCCCGGCGGCGCTGGTCATTGTGGGGCGAGCGGCCGGTCAGTTGGGAGACCCGGACCGTGCCATAGCGTTGCTGGAGGAAGGGCTGGATGTCGCTCGCTCGCTGCACCACACCTTTCTCATCGTCCTCGTGCTCGAAAATCTGGCCGGGATCGCGCTGGTGCGCGACGATCTGGAACGGGCCAAGACTCTTCTGGCCGAAGCCGCGCCGCTGCGGCGGTCGATTGACGGACCGACCTGGGGAGCGCCCTACTCGCTTTCCACGCAGGCGGAGATCGCGCGCCGCGAGGGCAACCTGGCGCAGGCGCTGGAACACCATCAGGAAAGCATTGCCATCTCCTATGAACGCGATGACAAACGGTTTGTCGTCGGTGGTCTCATCGGAACGGCCAATATCGCGGCGGCGCTCGGCGCTGCCGAGGATGCGGCGCGATTGTTGGGAGCGGCGGAGAAGCTGCGTGAGACGGTTGGCTCGTGGTCTCACTTGTCTGGGCGGCGGGGCGACGAACAGGCCATCGCGACGGTGCGCGCGGCGCTCGGCGAGGAGCGGTTCGCCACGGCGTGGACGGTGGGGCGCGATCTGTCGTTGGATCAGGCGGTCACCGACGCGCTCGCGCTGGCGCAGGAACTGATGACCGTAGAGCGCCTGCCCTCGCCGGTGATCTAACGAGACGGCTGCGACTGTTCCGCGATCTCCGCGACCGCGGCGGGGTTCTCCAGGGCAGTGACGTCGCCGGGGGGCAGACCGAGATAGGCGGCGCGGATGACGCGGCGCATGATCTTGGCATTGCGCGTCTTTGGCAGGTCGCGCACCCACAGTACACGCTGTGGACGCATGGCGGCGCCGAGCTGGGCGGCGATCGTTTGCCGCACCTCTTCCGCCAGTGAGTCGGAAATGTCGGTCCCAGGTTTTGGCACGGCGAAGACGACGATGGCCTCCCCTTTCATCTCGTCCGGGACGCCGATGGCGGCCGCTTCCTGGACCGCCGCGTGCGCGGTCGCCGCCGACTCCACCTCCGCCGGTCCCACCCGCTTTCCCGCGATCTTCAAGGTGTCGTCCGACCGGCCCCGGATGAACCACTGGCCGTCGTCCTCGATCTCCGCCCAGTCGCCGTGCACCCAGACACCGGGAATGCGGCTCCAGTAGGTCTCCAGATAGCGCGCGGGATCGTGCCAGAAGCCGCGGGTCATGCCCACCCACGGTTGGCGCACCACCAGCTCCCCGACTTCTCCCCGCACCGGCTTCCCCGAGGCATCGCTCACATCGGCGTCCATCCCCGGCACCGGTGAGTTGAATCCGCACGGCACGATCGGGCGCAATGTGACGCAACCGACGATACCGCCACTCGTCTCCGTCCCGCCCGAGTAGTTGATCACCGGACAGCGTCCCTCTCCGACCTCATCGAAGTACCAGCGCCAGGGACCGGGGTTCCAGGTCTCGCCGGTCGAGCCCAGGATGCGCAGCGAGGAACGGTCGCGCGCTCGTATCCACTCCGTGCCTTTGCCCATCAGAGCCCGGATCGCGGTTGGGGCGATACCAAGAACCGTGACCCGGTGCTGCTCGACCAGACGCCACAGGCGATCCGGCGCGGGGTAATCCGGGGTGCCCTCGAAGAGCACCAGCGTCGCCCCGGCGATCAGTCCCCCGCAGATCAGCCACGGTCCCATCATCCAGCCGAGATCGGTCAACCAGAAGAGGGTGTCGTCGTCCTGGAGATCGAAACAGGCGGCAAGATCGTGCGCGGCTTTGACCGGAAATCCGGCGTGGACGTGCACCGCGCCTTTGGGGCGGCCGGTGGTCCCAGAGGTATAGATGAGCATGTAGGGCTCGTTGGCATCGGTCTCGACCGTCGTGAAGAGCGGTGATGCCGGGGGCACGACGTCATGCCACCAGACGTCCCGGCCCGCGCTCCACGGCACATCATCACCCGTGCGGCGCAGGACGAGGCACGCTTTGACGCTTGGCGCGAGAACTAGCGCCTCGTCGGCGACCGCTTTCATCGGCACGGTTTTCCCTCGCCGCAATGCGCTGTCGCAGGTGATGAGAAAACTCGCCTCGCCATCGTGCAAGCGGGACCCCAGGGCTTCCGGACCGAATCCCGAGAACATCGGCACGAAGATGGCGCCGAGTTTGCCCAGGGCGAGCACGGCGGCCACCGTCTCCGGCAGCATCGGCAAAAAGACCCCGACCCGATCGCCGCGCACCACACCCAGGTCGCGCAAGGCGTTCGCCAGCCGGTTCGTTTCCGCCTGCAGCTCGCGGAAGGTGAGACGACGAGTCGCACCGTCATCGCCTTCCCAGATCAGCGCGGTGCGATCGCCCGTGGGACCGTCCGCATGGCGGTCGAGCGCGGTGGTGACATAGTTAAACCCGCCGCCGGTGAACCACTCCGTCCAGGGCGCGCCGCGTGCGAGATCGCGCACCCGCGTGTACGGCCGGCTCCAGACGAGACCAAGATCGTCCGCCACCGCGCCCCAGTACCAGGCCGGGTCGGCATTGGCGCGAGCCAGGAGATCGTCGTACGACGCGATGCCGTGCCGCACCATAAACCGCCGTAGGCGCGACCGTTCGCGGTACGCCTCGTTCGGCACCCACGCGATCTCGTTGTCCTGATTTTCAGGTGTAGGCGATTCGTTCGCGTCGTTCATTTTGTCCATCGAGCAGATCGACTTTCGCCCGCGCCGTCGACGTGTGCGCCAGCCGGGCGATTGTTGCCGCGGTCTCGACGCGGGTCAAGCGCCAAGGGAACTCTCTACCATTAAGTACGACGGAATTCTCTTGGGAGTATTTTCATGGCCTGGAAGCGGTTTTTCAGCAGATCCAGTGAACCAAAACCTCCCGCCCCCGTGGTTTCACCGCGGCCGGACGCCAGCGGCATCGTGCGGCGACGTCCGCCCGCCGCCGACCCCGCCATGCAATCCCGGCTCGATACCCTCCGCCAGCGGCGGGACATGGCCGCCTACGACCTGGAGCGGTCCGTGGCGGCGCGCCAACCGGAGAACCCCTGGCGGGAGCGCATGGACCTGCTCGACCGTTCCCTGGCGACAATCGAGGACGATCTGCGCGCGCTCGATGCCATCCCACCCCTACCGCCGATCTCCCTTGCCGAGACGCCCATCACCGATATCGACGTCCGCCTCGCGCAGCCGGTCAGCATCGCCTTCACGATCGGTGCGGAGCGTTTCGCCTGGGAGGAGGAGATCGACTGGGACCAGCGGGGTGGCCCAGTCGTACGCGGACAAGTGCGGCAGCGGTCGGGCAACGCCGCCACCCTCGTGCCGCCTGGCGTGCCGGAAGTGCGGCGTGAAGCGCTGGAGCGTCATCTCGCGGAGAGCGCGGCCGTGCTCGCCCTCGACCTACGCGACCGGGCGCTCGAGGGCGAACCGCTTCCGGAGCGGCCGACGCTGGCCGATCTGGCGCGGCCCTGTCCGGTCTGCGGCGACTGGCGCGACTGGCGCGGTCACTGCGACACCTGCGCCACACGCGCTTTTCGCCGCCAGACTCTGCGCACCGAGGCGGCGCGGATCGCCCAGGAG
>JACCXM010000273.1 GCA_013697005.1 Chloroflexia bacterium
GCCCGATATACTGCGCCAACGCGCGGCTTCGCTCTTCCGCGCCCAGGGAGCCACCATGCCGCTCATCTCCCTCGCCGACGCCCGCGCTCCGTTCGTCATCGCGCTCGACGCCGGATCGTCGTCCGTCCGCGCATTGGCGTTCGACGCCGAAGGCCGCGACATCGGCGAGACGGAAGAGCAGATTCCATACGTCCTCGAGTCGACCGCCGAGGGCGGCGCCACCGTCGCCGCCGACGTCGTGTTCGATCTCATCGGGCGCGCCATAGACGGCGTCACGCATCGTCTCGGCGATCGCACCCAGGACGTCGCGGCTGTCGGCAGCAGCTCGTTCTGGCACAGCCTGATGGGTATC
Organism: Chloroflexia bacterium; assembly: GCA_013697005.1. GTDB lineage: Bacteria > Chloroflexota > Chloroflexia > Thermomicrobiales > UBA6265 > JACCXM01. Next base: position 353 of record JACCXM010000273.1, read on the forward strand.
GACGCCGCCGGCGATCCGACCACGCCCGTGTTCTATTGGGCCGACACCCGCTCGTCCCAGCAAGCCGCTACACTGCGCCAGGAGCTCGCTGCAGACGCCATCTGGCAGCGAACCGGCTGCCGTCTCCATTCCTCGTATTGGCCCGCCAAGCTGCGCTGGCTGCAATCCGAGCACCCTGATTGCTTCGCCCGCACCACCCGCTGGCTCTCCGTCGCCGAATTCGCGCTGCAGCGGCTATGCACCGAGCACGCGGGGGCGGTCACGGTCTGCATGGCGTCCGGCACCGGTCTGCTCGACGTCCACACCACCGAGTGGGATGCCGAAATTCTGGACGCCGCAGGAATCAGCGCGGACCGCCTCTCACCACTCGTCGATCTCGGCCCACCCGGACGCTTGCGACCTGAGTTCGCCCGGCGCTGGCCCGCTTTGGCGGAGGCGCGGTGGTTCCCGGCGTTGGGCGACGGCGCCTGCGCCAACGCCGGCAGTGGCGCCATCGGTCCCTCCTGTGTCGCGCTCACCATCGGCACCTCCGCCGCCGTGCGCATGATTCTGCCCCGGCCGGTGGGACAGCAATGGGACATCTCCCCCGGTCTTTGGGCCTACCGGCTCGACCGCGAGCGCGCCGTGCTTGGCGGCGCCCTCTCCAACGGCGGCAATCTCCTGCGCTGGATCTGGGAGACGACCGGCACGGAACGAGGTGACGCGGCGACCGCCGAAGCGGCCGCGCTGCCTCCCGATACCACCGGGCTCACCTTTTTGCCCTTGCTCGCCGGTGAGCGCTCGCCAGGTTGGTACGACGACGCCACGGCAATCATCGCCGGCCTGACGTTGGCGACCGCCGCGTCGCACCTGATCCGCTCCGGGATGGAGTCGGTTGCCTACCGACTGGCCGCGGTCTACGACGCGCTGCGGCCGCTCGCGGCCCCCGATCACGAAATCGTCGTCAGCGGCGGTGCAGTACTGGGATTGCCATCCTGGCTCCAGATCATCGCCGATACCTTGGGGCATTCACTCACCGCACTCGCGCCCGATCATGAAACGACCGCGCGCGGCGCCGCGTTGATGGCCGCCTGCGGAGCCCAGATTTTGCCGGCTCTGGACGACGCCTTCGACGTCGCCGCCAACGCCACCCTCTACGCGCCAGACTTGGCAAACCATGAACGCTACCGCGCCGGCCGGGACCGGCAAGCGCGGCTCGAGCAAACATTGTTGCCGACGGGAGAATTCGTGTGATCGGGCCGCTCCTCGCGGTTTTTCCACACCCTGACGACGAAACCTTCACCTCTGCCGGCGTCATGGCCGCCGCCGTCGCCCGCGGCGTTCCCGTCACCGTCATCAGCGCCACCCGCGGCGAAGCCGGGGAGAGCTCTCTTCCCGGGCTCGACGATCCGGAGCGGCTTGGGGTCGTTCGCGAGCGCGAGTTGCGCGACGCGATGCGCCAGATTGGTGTCAGCGACGTGCGCGTGCTTGGCTATCGGGACTCGGGCATGGAAGGCTCACCGCAAGCCGAGGATGCGCGGGCGTTCATCCGGGTATCGGTCGCGGTGGCCGCGGCGAAGCTCGTACCGTTAATTCGCACCATCCAGCCCCAGGTGATTCTCACCTTTGGTCCCGAGGGCATGTACGGGCACCCGGATCACCTGCACCTGCAC
>JACCXM010000279.1 GCA_013697005.1 Chloroflexia bacterium
CATCGGCGGAAAGCCGTTTCAGCGCGGCGCCGGCCGTCAGGTCGACCAGACGCAATGGCCGCATGACTTGGACCATGCATAGGCAGCTTTGCCGCAGCAAGGTCGCGCTGATGAACAATCCAAGTGGCGTCGATCCTACGCCTTGGTTGAATGCTTCAATGAACGCGCCAAATTCGTCTTCACCGAGATAGAGCGTGCCAAACGCTTGACCATCGGGAGGGGCGAAGCGCCCTACGGTGCGATTGAAGTGGAGCGGACGATAGCGATGTTTGTGGCCGCGAAAGAGTGACGTCTCGCGGAGCACCGTGAGTGGCAAACGTCACCGGGCGAGGTCTGGAGGCGGCTCGGCGTAGGGTCCGGGAGCAGAAGCCACCACGGATCGTCAGGCCGCGATCTGCTCGCCATAAAGCCTCGCGGCAGCGAGCACCCTTTCGATTTCGCCACCTCGTAGCGCGCTCAGTGGTGTCTCGCCATCCAGCCAACGGTTCGGCGCGAGCATATACGCCGCCTGCGTCCAGGGATCGAGATCGCGCAACTCGGCCAGCACCCGCTCCAGCCCGGCGAGACCGATCTGCCACACTGGGTAGGCGTAGCCCCGCCGGCCCAGACTGAGCCCGATGAGCGCGCCGCGCTTGCGGCGTTTGTCGATCGCCTGCCTGGTGATTCCGAGTGCGCCCGCCAGCGCCTGAGCCGAACAGCTTCCGCCTTCCGCGGCCAAAATCTCCTGCTGCAACCGCAGACCGCGCAGCCGCGCCGGAGCCAGCGGATCGCGCGGCCGCAGCTCGGCGAGCACCTCAGGGCGATCGAGCATCCGCACCAACGCGTCATACGTGGAATCCGCCGCGACTAACGAGCGGGTATCCGGAGCATCGGCAAGTCGCGCGAGCGCCTCCAGCACCTGGGCAATGAATGGTTCGAGCTCTTCTCGCTCGTGTGCGGCGTTGAGCAGCGACGTCGCCGCGGCAACAACCCGCGACGATGCGCCATGCACGGCCTCGCCGAGATATTGGGCTCCCGGTTGCTGGGTGGTTGTGGCTGCCACGATCGCTCCTTGTCAGGCACCGCTTATTTCACTCGCGGCCGACTCGAAAGCTAGCCGATCATATGCAACTTCGTCAACCGTGATTTCGGAGGAGAGTCCGGCGCTTCGCTGGTACTGGACGCCACACCCCCACGCGTTACACTAGCCGTCGTCGCCACCCTGGCATCGTTTCACCGCTGCCTCCTCCGATGCATGCCTCAAGGGTGGCATTCTGTTTCTGTGCGACGGTGAACCGAGGAGGAACGCGTTCCCATGCCGCGACCAAGACTGCTTGCGAACGGGACATCACCCCGCGTCCGCCTGATCCAATTGGCCGGGATCGTCGCCTTGCTGCTGGCGATCACCGCGCCCGTGGCGAGCGCCTACCCGGTCGATCCGAACTGGTCGCCCCCGACCACCGTCTACATCCCCGAGACCGGGCACACCATCGATGGGCTCTTTCTCGATCTGTGGCGCACCGGGGGTGGCGCGCTGTCGTTCGGCAATCCGATTACCCCTGAGATCACCGAAGACGAAGGGCAGATCGTGCAGTACTACCAGTACGCCCGGTTCGAATACTGGCCCCAGGGTGATGCCGACGGCAATTATGTCACCCTCGGCAAGATCGGCAGCGAGCTGGGACCGCCCTTGCTGGTGCGCCGGTTCGCATCGCGCGGGACGGCGAAAGCGCTGGGGGATATGGCCGTGGCGCGGGCCTGGCAGCCGCTCTCCGCGAGCGACGCCACCCGCATCGGCACGACCGAGCTGTCATACCGCTACGTGGCGGAAACGAAACACGGGGTCTGGGGTGGGTTCCGCGCCTTCTGGGAGGCGACCGGTGAGGCGGCCTATCTCGGCAATCCGTTGAGTGAGGAGTACGTCGCCAACGGTGTCAGCTACCAGATTTTCGAGCGCGGGAAGCTGCGCTGGCGCGAGGGCGAAGACATCGCGATGACCCCGGCCGGCGAGACGCTGGCCGCGCGCTACGATCTCTCGATGGCTCCCCTCCCCCAGGGCGACGTCCCCCTCTATGACGAGGCGCTGTTCGTGCCGCCGAAGGCGATTCCGGCCCTGGATGGCGCTCCGCCCGCCCCAGGCGGGGGCCGCGCGGTAGTGATCTCCCTCAGCCAGCAGGCGCTGTGGGCCTACGAGGATGGCGTGGTGATCCGCAGCACCTATGTCAGCACCGGCAAGGAGAAGTTTCGCACCCCGGCGGGGTTCTTCACCGTCAACAGCAAGGTGCCCGAGCAGGATATGGCCGGGGTGATCGGTGGCGAGTCCTACAACGTGCCAAAAGTGCCGGACGTGCTCTATTTCACCAACCGCGGTCACGCCATCCACGGTACCTACTGGCACGAGAACTTCGGTGCCCCGATGAGCCACGGCTGCATCAATTTGCCGATGGACGTCGCCGACTGGATGTACGAGTGGGCGCCACTGGGGATGGCGGTGGTGATCGTGGAGTGATACGGAGTCGGTAGGTCGGTAAGTCGACGTGTAGGGGCAACGCGGGCGTCGCCCGCGTTGCCGAAAACCCGGTCTATTTAATCCCCTCTCCCCCGATCACCCCATCACCCCATCACCCCATCACCCGCACAC
>JACCXM010000285.1 GCA_013697005.1 Chloroflexia bacterium
CCACATGTTGGCGAGCGGTATCGGCGCCGATGCGGCAATCGTCCCCGAGCCGTTCGGCGCCGATGCCGTGGTCACGACCCACGCCGGTGTCACCGAGATGGCCATCTCCACGATTGGGTATTCCCGGCATATCTCCGATCGCACTGGCGCGGTCGACGCCATCGAGCAGATGATGAAGGCCATTCCCGCGATCAAGGCAACGCGCTTCCGCCCGAATACCGCGGCGGCTTTGCCGGCATTGCCGTTGCTGAACGTGGGGGGCATTATCGGCGGGCGCGGTCGGGATCACGATCTCAAGGGTCCGAACTTCACGAGCGACTTCTGCACCGTCCTCGTCGATGTGCGGTTCCCACCTGGGCAGACCGCGGCAACCGTCGAAGAGGACATCCGGGTGTCGCTCGACGCGCTCGCGGCCGGCGACCCGACGTTCCGCTACGAGATCGAGCATCCCCTGCCGGCACGGTACGGTGCCCTGACGGTGACCATGGAGCCCACCGACATCCCGCTCGACGAGCCACTCGTCACGTCGATCCTGGGACACTATCGCGACGTCGTCGGACGCGATCCGCGTCACATTGGCGTCTCGTTGCCCATGTCCTACGCCGGCAACGACACCGCCCACCTGTGGCGAGCGGGCATCTCGTGCGTCCTCTTCGGGCCAAGCGGTGGCTGGGATGAGAGCCCAGAAGAACCCGATCAGTACATCTCGATCTCGGAAATGGTCACCGTCGCCAAAGTGATGGCGTTGACCGCATTGGACGTGTGCAGCCAACCCGTGAGCGCGTGAGAAAGGAGCGCGCTCGGTCCTGAAGCGCGGGCATCGCCAAATGAGTACGACGGAGGATGGTTGAGATGAAAACCAGCAAGCACATGGAGACCGTGACAGCGGGATCGGAAGCGAACCGCATCGACCGGCGTGAGTTGGTGAAGGTGATGACCGCGCTCGGTCTCGCGGTTCCGGCGTTCGGGGCGGGCCTCGCCGGGTCTGGCCGAGCCGCATTGGCTCAGGACACCGCGCGCGGGGAGCCGGGTGGCGCGGTCGTCGTCGGGGTCTATCAGGAGCCGAACAGTCTCAACTTCCTGCTGACCGGAGGACCGATCTCCTTCGCCAGCATGCAATTGACCCCGCTCTTCGAGCCGATGATCCGCTATAACGCCGACGGGGTCATGGAGCCGCGCCTGCTCACCGAGATCCCCACGGTCGACAATGGCGGCGTCTCCGAGGATGGGCTGACCTACACGTTGACATTCGTTCCCGACGTGACCTGGCATGATGGCACGCCGTTTACGGCCAACGATTTCCGATTCACCTGGGAATGGATCATGGATCCCGCCAACCAGGCGCAGGCAACGGCCGGTTGGGCCGAGATCGAGAGCGTCGAGGTTCCCGACGATCTCACGGCGGTCGTCACCCTGAAGGGGTTGTATCTGCCGTTCGTCAGCGAGGCGCTGGGGTGGAACCCGCTCTTGCCGGAGCATGTGCAGAGCACGATGTCGACGGAGGAGTTCGGACGCCAGCCGGTTGGCAACGGTCCTTTTCGGTTCGTCGAGTGGATCCCCGGCGACCATCTCACCTTTGCGCGCTATGAGGAGTACTTCCGGCCGGAGAAGGCCCTGCTCGATCGGTTGATCTTCAAGGTCGTGCCAGACCGCAACACCGTGATCGCGCAGGCCAAGACCGGCGATATCCAGCTCGGCATCGACTACACCGAGGCCCAGATTCCCGAGATGGAAAACGTGCCGGGCGTGACGCTGATCATCAGCCCGTCGCAGATTTACGAGCGCTATCACTTCACGATGGTGACGCGCGAGGACGCGTCCGTTCCTCACCCAATTTTCGGGGATATCACTGTCCGCAAGGCGCTCACCCACGCCATCGATCGCCAGACGATCATCGATCAGATCCTGTTCGGGCGCACGGAGATCGCCCGGAACGAACTGGACAATACCCCCTACGAGAACGCCGGGATCATCCCGTTTCCATTCGATCCCGAGGAGGCGAAACGTCTCCTCGACGAAGCGGGCTGGGCGGCCGGCGCGGACGGTATTCGCGAGAAGGACGGCCAGAAGTTCACCTTCACTCATGGCACCACCTCCGGCAACCAGACCCGCGAGACGATCCAGGCGCTGGTGCAGGCCAATCTGCGCGACGTCGGCGTCGAGATGACGATCGCCAACCAACCCGCCTCCCGGTTTTTCGGCGGGTTCAATGATGGCGGGGGATGGCTCGACCGCTCGCTCGATATGGTCGGTTTCACCAACGGACTGTCCAGCAGCGATCCCAATCTGCGCCCGTTCTGGCACACGGAATCGATCCCGACCACGGAAAAGCCGAACGGTTTCAACCACAGCGGGCTATCCAATCCGGACCTGGATCAGCTGCTCGATGACCAATTGACGGAGCTGGATGACGCCGCGCGTCTCGAGCTGCTCAAGCAGGCGCAGCAGATCGTCCATGACGAGGTGCCCATGATCCCGATGTACGACCGGGTAACCATCAACTCGGTCAGCGACCGCGTGAAGGGGATTCAGATGAGCCCGTTCGGCGCAATTACCGGGCTTGTCTGGAACATCGCGGACTGGTCGATGGAATAACACGAGCGGTTTCCCTGGCGCGGCGCGCGCCACGCCAGGGAGCGTCCTTGCCAAGGATTTTCCAACGTGGGGCAGTACGTTGCGCGGCGACTGTTGCAGGCCATCCCGCTGCTCTTCCTTATCTCCGTGATCTCGTTCATGCTGATTCGCCTCAGCGGCGATCCCATGTCGATGTACGGGCAGAGCTCCGCGCTGACCGCGGAGGACCGCGACCGCATCATGGCGCAGCACGGTTGGGACAAGCCAAAACCCATCCAGTATCTCTTCTGGCTGCGCGATCTCGCGCGCGGTGACCTGGGCAGCTCGCTGTACACCTATCAGCCTGTCACCCAGATGATCTGGGAGAAGCTGCCCAACACGCTGATCCTGATGGGGACCGTCTTCGTCGTGACGATTGTCGTCTCGATTCCGCTGGCGATCGTCTCCGCGCTACGCCAATACTCAACGCTCGACTATCTCATCACCGGAGCGTCGTTTTTCGCGTTCGCCTTGCCGACCTTCTGGCTCGGTTTGGTCTGCATCATGATCTTCTCCGTCAAATTCAAGGAATGGGGACTGCCCTACATGCCCGCGGGCGGCATGTACGACCTGGTCGAGGGGCCGTCGCTCCCTGGTCTGGTAAAGCATCTCGTGATGCCCGCCCTCGTGCTGTCGGTCGTCTCGATGGCCTCCTACATCCGCTATCTGCGGGCCAGCATGCTCGAGGTGCTGCGCGACGACTACATTCGCACCGCCCGCGCGAAAGGATTGCCGGAACTGGCAGTCACCTGGCGCCATGCCTTCCGCAACGCCCTGATCCCCCTCGTGACGCTGATCACCATGAACATTCCGCTCATTTTTTCGGGAGCATTGATTACGGAGCAGGTCTTCGCCTGGCCCGGGATGGGCCGGCTCTTCGTCGACCACGCCAATCGCGGCGACTATCCGGTGCTGATGGGTCTGGTGCTGACCGTCTCTGTCCTGGTCATCTTTTTCAATCTGGTCGCCGATATCGCCTATGCCGCAATCGACCCTCGCATCCGTTTCCAATAGCACCGCGGTGCATGCGGATGCGCCCAGCATCTGGCTGCTGGCGTGGCGGCGCTTTCGGCGCCACAAAGCAGGTCTGGTTGGGTTGGTGGTCGTGCTCATCGAGATCGCCATCGCCATCTCCGCGCCGGTGCTGATTCCGCGCGATCTGGCGATCGATCCCAACCCGCTCAATATCCTGGAGCGCCCATCCGCCGCGCACTGGCTGGGCACCGACGAAGTCGGGCGGGACATTTTCGCCCGGCTGATCTACGCCAGCCGCATCTCGTTGTCGATCGGGTTTCTCGCGGTGGCGATGGCGATTCTCGTTGGCACATCCGTCGGGTCGCTGGCCGGCTACTTCGGTGGTTGGCTCGACAACGTGCTGATGCGTGTGACCGATGCCATGCTCAGCATCCCAACCCTCTTCTTTCTGATCGTGCTCAGCGTCACCCTTGGTCCGAGCGTACGCACGATGGTGATCGTCATCGGGTTGCTCAGCTGGATGGAGCTGGCGCGAATCATCCGCGCCAATGTCCTCTCCCTGAAGCGCCGCGAGTTCGTCGAGGCCGCGCAGACCATCGGCGCTCGCGCTCCGACCGTCATCATGCGGCACATCTTGCCCAACACCCTGGCGCCCATCGTGGTCGCCGCGACCCTCGGGGTCGGCAATGCCCTTCTCGTGGAGGCATCGGTGAGCTACCTCGGTCTGGGCGTGCAACCGCCCGATCCAAGCTGGGGGAACATGCTCTACAACGCCCAGAGCTACGTCTTCAACGCCCCCTGGATCACCCTCTATCCGGGGCTGATGATCCTCGTCACCGTGCTGTCCATCAACTTTGTCGGCGACGGTCTGCGCGATGCACTCGACCCCCGTATGAAGGATCGCTAATTGGTCAGCGCCCAATCTGTCCCGTATGCGCCATCTCGCCGATGAGATTCAGGGTGAGCCGGGCGCAGACGTGACTGGTGACGTTGGCGACGTCGAGCGATGGCACGACCTCGACGATGTCGTACCCGACGATCTTCCCTTTCCGTGCCAGACCGCGCAGCAGGTTCGACGCTTCGTAATAGGTAATCCCGCCGAAGCCAGGGGTAAGCACACCAGGGGCGATCGGGACATCGAGCGCGTCGGCATCGAAGGTAATGTAGTAGCGGTCTGAAATCGGGATGCGTTCCAGCACGGCCGCAACCCCATCCGCATGGAGGTCTTCGGCGCGGATCTGCACGCTGCCGTATGCCAGCGCGTCGTCGACCTCGCCCTGCCGCGCGCTCCCGACCGCGCGCAGCCCGATCTGCGCCATGCCGCTGACCCAGGGCATTTCCGCGGCGCGGCGCATCGTGCTGCTCAGACCTTCGCTGACCCCGTTGCGTTCCTCCCGCCAGTCGATGTGCTGATCGAGCTGGACGATGACCATCGAATCGCGTCCTTCGTAGGCGCGGAAGACAGGAATGGGGATCGCGTGGTCGCCGCCGAGGACGATCGGCACTGCGCCACGGTCGAGAACGGCTTTCACGGCGGATGTCGTCGCGGAGCTATTCCCCGCGAAGTCGCCGGGAGTCATCGCCACGTCGCCACAGTCGACGATGCGGACCTCGCGGCCAGCGAAGATGTCGGACCCGAAGTCGTAATCGTAATGGGTGAGATACGGCGCCCAGCGGACAGACTGCGCGCGAATGGCGGCTGGCGCGCTGGCCGACGCGGAGGTGGAGCCCTCCATATCGTACGGATATCCATATGGGACGCCGAGGATGGCCACGTCGGACTCGAGCGTGCTCAGGTCGTCGCACCGCGGCGAATCGAGAAACGTCGCCTTCCCAAGTGGTACCGGAACGATCCGTAAGTCTCGTGTCATGCCTGAGTCCCCTCCGTTGCTATCGGCTATCGGCTATCAGTAATCGGTTGTCAGCAATCACCCATCACCCTATCACCCTATGACCCATGACCCTCGTTGCGCCTTCGTCCTACACGCGATCGGGAGCAAACTGCTCCGCGGTGGGCTCCGCTCAGCAATACCACGGTTCGCTCAGATGCGGGACCGGTTCGCGGCTCTTTACATCATGGGCCACCAGCGCGAAGGGGTCTCTGCGCGGCAGGCCGCTCGTTTGGTGGGCCAGCTCCCAGACCTTGGCAAAGACGGTGTAGCGGTCTTCGTCACCGCCTGATCCGGTCGCGACGGCGGCGAGAACGTCCGCGTGCAGGCGGTCCAGGCGCGGGTCCGGGTGGGTCCAGGGGTAGGCCAGCGCGGCCGGATCGAACGGTTCCACGAACTCCTGCACGAGCGGCAGCTCCAGCAGCCGCGAGCCGCGCGGAATCAGCAAGCGAATCGCGTACTGGATGGGAGAAACGTTGCCGATGAGATCGAGTTCGGCAATGGTGGCGAGCAGATCCCGGTATCCCAGAAGCGATATCCACGGATTGAAGGTGACGAAGGTGGGATTGAGATTCAGGCTTAGCTCTCTGAACAAGGAGGCGACGCGCGCGAAATCGTCTCGCGTATGACGCTTGTCGAAAATCTCCAGGATACGGTCGTCGACGGCTTCGACCGCGCTGGTCACGAACAGACAGCCCGTATCTCGCAGCACTGGCAGATGTCGCACGTGCCGGAGCAGATGTTCGATCTTGATCGTCACGTCGTAGGTGATGTCCGGGAAGCGGTGGTGCAGCGCCGTGACGATGCGCATCGCATGGGTCGGTCCATTGAAAAAATCGGGGTCACCGAAGGTGATGTGTTGCGCTCCTGAAGCGACCTGGCGGGCAACATCCTCCAGCACCACCTCCGGCTGCACGACGAAGAATCGTCCGCCATAGACCGGAACGATCGGGCAATGGCGGCAGAGGTTCCTGCAACCGCGGCTGGCCTCGGTATAGCCTGCGACGCGCGTTGAGCCATCACTCAGCGTCACATGGGCGTAGTTTTCAAGTTCGGGCAGATCATCGCGGTCCGGAATCAGGAACTGCTGACGTGTCAGCGCGATAACTGGTTCTGGTTGGCGATTGGTTCGGGAGTCTGCGCCGTTCGCGGCGAGCCGGTCGTGCAGCGCGACGAGCCCCGCTTCAAATTCGCCGCCCAGGATCGAATCGGCGCCGAGCCCGCGCAGATACTCGTCATTGACCGGTGCATACAGACCGTAAAAGCAGAGGTGGGCATGGGGGTTGAGGCGCGTGATTCGGTCGAGGAGAGATGTCGCGAGCCGGGTCGCGGTGTGCATCGGGACGTAGAACGCGATCAGGTCCGCGGCTTCCACCGTGCCCTCGTCCAGCCGCGCCACGGCGAGATCGAGACAGGTGACATCCGCCCCCGCTTCGCGCAGCCACGCCGCCGGCGAGGCCAGCCCGAACGGCTGGCGCCCCAACTCGTAGGTTGAGATCAACACGACCTTCATGGAGCGTTTCGAGTTCGTATCGATTCCTCCGGGTGCGAGGTGCGATCTCACGTGAACCTCGTTTCCATCAACGGTACGCCGAGCCGTCAAGCG
>JACCXM010000295.1 GCA_013697005.1 Chloroflexia bacterium
GTTCTGAACTCAATCGCCGTATCGTTCACGTTCCCAGGGGCTGACGTACCGGCGGTAGTCATTCCATTCAGCCCGCTTCACGAGGAGAAATTGGTCGCACACATAGTCGCCGAGGGCGTCTCGCACCAGGTCATCTTCGGCCAGCGCTCCCAATGCGTCGCCTAGTGTTTGCGGTAGTGACTGCACGCCGAGGCGAATCATCTCCTCGTCGTCGTGCCGGACCAGATTCTCGTCAGAGGCAAGTGGCGGTTCTTCTCCGCGCCGGATGCCATCAATGGCGCTGGCCAGGGCAACGGAAAGCGCCAGGTAGGGATTCGCCATGTTGTCGGGCGAACGAAGCTCCAGCTCGACTGTCGATTCCGTGGATGGGCTCCATGAAGGCACCCGGATCAGCGCGGTTTGGGTAAGCCGGGCCCAGGTCGCATGGCGGGGGGCGCGGTGACCGGCAGCAAGCCGTTTGTAGGAATTGACGGTTGGACAGACGATTGCGCACATCGCGCGGGCATGCTCGAGCTGCCCAGCAATGGCAAGTCGGGCTTCGGTCGAGATCGATTCTCCCTCCCCTCGTAAGGCATCGCCTCCGTCCAGAACCCGGTAGAGGCGTTGAAAAATATGCATCCCGGAGCCAGGCGCCTCCGCCAGGGGCTTCGGCATGAAGTTCGCACGGAGGCCATGTCGCTCCGCGACGGCGCGAATCACTTCACGCACGGTCAGCACGGTATCCGCCATCCGCAGGGGGTCGGTGGTAAGCAGGTCGAGCTCTTCCTGGCCCGGCCCGGTCTCATGATGCGCCCCACCGACCGGGATACCCATTTCCGCCAGCGAAGCGACGACATCATCGCGCGTTCCGGTGCCGAGACCGGGGCCGGCGCCAAAATACCCGGCGGCGTCGGGCGGCGGCAGGAGGCCGGCATTGTCTGGCCGAAACAGGTAGTACTCCAGCTCGATCGCCACGCGATAATCGAAGCCCGCCTCGCGTGCGGCTGTGACGTTGCGCTCCAGCACGGACCGGGGATCGCCCGCGAATGGCTGTCCATCGCGCCGGCGCACCGAGCACGAGTAGCGCGCTCGCCGTCCCATTCCCGACGGCTCGATGTAGGTGACGAGCGTGCCTGGATCCGGCACGAGGAATAAATCCAGCTCCACTTCGCGTTGCCCACCCGTGACCGCGGAGCCATCGAACCGGTATCCATGACGCAGGACCGACGGTAGCAGATCACCGGGAATGGTCATCACGCGGGCGCCGCCTGCAATATCGCTGAACTGGAGGTCGATTAGCCTGACGTCTTCGCGGGCAACGCGTTCAAGTGATTCATCGAGCACGTCGGCGTCGGCCATAAATGCCGTTTCCAATGCCATCGCTTCCCTCTGACTCAACATCGCCACCCACTTGGGCGGCGCGCACAAAGTTGGCCGCTCCAGCGTACCGTTTTTTCGGCGTGACCGGCAACGGTCGACGCTCGTTGGACCCTTGCGGGAGATTCGAACCAGCCTGACACCGGGTAACGCCACAATCCGGAAGCATGTCAGCTTGGATTGTCCGCCCAATTAGGATTGGGATCATCAATGCTCTCGGACCGTAGGGTTCGTTCGCCGCGAGGGGTACGCTCGAAAGTCCACAGCGACGTGGATGTCCGGAGTTGGTTCCGGTTGGGGGCGGTGCGTGCCCTCGCTGACGACGCGGGGTGAGGCAAGACCCCGGTGTCGACGATGAGATCACCGGCCGGAGAACACCTGATGCACACCACGCCCCGCCAAGCTGACCGAATCGCTCCGCTCTGGAGTCAAGCGTACGAGCACGACTCGTGCGGGGTCGGGCTCGTCGTCGATATCGGCGGCCGTCCGTCCCGGCGGATTGTCGACCGGGCACTGGCGGGTCTCGTCAATCTCACCCATCGCGGCGGGGTCGGGGCCGATTCGCGAACGGGCGACGGCGCTGGCGTGCTGACGCAAGTCCCTATCTCGCTGTTCGCCGATGCGCTGACGGCCGCGGGCCATGGCGACGTCGGGCCTGGCGAGCTCGGCGTGGCGATGGTCTTTCTTCCCCGCGCCGACGAAGACGCTCGCGACGCCCGCAGGGCACTGGAGGAGGCAGTCCGCGGACGAGGGCTGAATCCGATTGCCTGGCGCAGCGTCCCCGTGGATCCGGACGCGCTCGGCGACCAAGCCACAAGTTCGATGCCGTGCATCGAGCAACTTCTCATCCGCCGCCCGCATGACATGGCGGAGGACGCGTTTGAGCGTGAGTTGTTTCTCGCGCGGAAAACGGCCGAGCGCTCCGCCGAGGCGGCAGGATGGTCCGGGTTTTTTGTCGTCTCGTGTTCCGCTCGCACGTTGATCTATAAGGCCTTTTGCCTGCCCCGCGACCTTCCCCTCTTCTACCGCGACCTGAGCGATGCGCGATACGAAAGCGCGATCGTCCTCTTCCACCAGCGATACTCGACGAATACGTTGCCCACTTGGGGTATGGCGCAGCCGTTCCGCTTTCTGGCGCACAACGGCGAAATCAATACGATCGGCGGGAATCGCGCGTGGATGAAAGCGCGGGCGCCGCAGCTCCAGTTTCCGGATGGTACCGGGCTGGAGGCGCTGCAGCCCGCCATTTCCTGGGAAGGAAGCGATTCGCTCAGTCTTGACGACGTCGTCGGGCTCCTCTATCACGGCGGCCGTTCCCTGCCCCATTCGCTGATGATGCTGGTGCCCGAGCCGTGGGAACAATTGCCCGAGATGGACCCCGCCCGCCGCGCCTTCAACGACTTCCACGCCGGACTCGTCGAACAGTGGGACGGACCGGCGGCGCTCGGTTTCAGCGATGGCATTATCGCGGGCGCCACCCTCGACCGGAACGGTCTGCGTCCCCTGCGCTACGCCATCACTGATGACGGACTCTTCATCGCCGGCTCCGAAGCGGGCACGGTCGAGGTCGATCAGGCCACGGTCATCGAGAAGGGCCGGCTGGGACCGGGGCAAATGATCGCCGTCGACACGCGGCGTGGAATCGTGCTGCGCAACGATCATCTCAAAGGCGAGGTTTCTGCCCGGCAACCGTATGCGGATTGGCTTGCCGCGAATCGCGTGCGTCTCCAGATTGCTTCCCCAGCCCGCGATTTTGTCGTTTCCATGGCATCCAGCAACGGTACACCCGTGCGGGGCAAGACCGATCCGGCCATGCTCGCTTTACAGCGCGCGTGCGGTTTCACCGCCGAGGATTTGCGCCTGATCGTGAATCCGATGGCTGAAGGTCAGGAGCCGACCTGGTCGATGGGCGACGACGCTCCCCTCGCGGTGCTGTCCGAGCGACCGCGGCCCCTCCATGCCTACTTCCGGCAGCGCTTTGCCCAAGTGACGAATCCGGCCATCGACTCGCTTCGCGAACGTCAAGTTATGGCGCTCGACAGCTTCGTCGGGCGGCGCGGCAATCTCCTCGAAGAGACGCCCGACCAGGCGCGATTACTTCATTTGCCGAGTATCGCCATCGACGACGCGGCGCTCGGCGCTGTCAAGGATCTCTCCGGTGACGGGGTGCGCGCGGCCACAGTTTCCACCCTTTTCGAGATAGCCGATGACGATCGAAACACTGATCCTGGCAGCATGCTCGATCAAGCGCTTGAGCGGATCGTCGCCGCGGCGGACGCGGCCGTTCGATGCGGGGCGGGTATCCTTGTTCTCTCCGACCGCGGTATAGACGAACGAAACGCTCCCGTCCCCGCGCTCCTCGCCACTGCCGCTGTCCATCACGCGCTCATCCGCGCCGGGCTGCGGAATCTGGCCGACATCGTTGTCGAGAGTGGAGAGGTCTGCGACGTTCACGGCCTGGCCTGCCTGATCGGCTATGGCGCCTCCGCGGTCAATCCATACCTCGCGCTGGCCGCGGCCGCCAGCCTCAGCGGCAATCGTGGATACGAGGAATTTTCTGCCGCGGACCTTCAAGGCAACTACCTGCAAAGCGTCGAGAAGGGATTTCTCAAGGTCTCCTCGAAGATGGGGATTTCGACTGCCATGGGTTATCGGGGCGCGCAAATTTTCGAAACCATCGGGCTGTCAAGCGACCTCATCGAACGCCACTTCACGGGGACACCGGCGCGGCTCTCGGGGATCGGACTGCCCGAGATCGAAGCGGACATCCGGCGCCGGCACCTCGCGGCATACAGCGATCCCGCGCCCAAACTCGCCGATCTGGGCTTCGTCCGCTATCGCAAGGAAGGCGAGGCGCACGTCTTTGAGCCACCGATGGTCAAATTGTTGCAGGAGGCGGTGAACACCGACAGCACCGAGGCTTACCGCGCCTACCGGGAGCATGTCGCCAAACATCCTCCCACCGCGGTGCGCGATCTCCTGCGCGTGCTGCCGCTGGGCGAGTCCGTCCCTCTCGATGAGGTCGAACCTATCGATGCCATCGTCAAGCGCTTCGTCGTGACCGCGATGTCACTCGGTTCGTTGAGTCCGGAGGCGCATCGCACCCTCTCGATCGCCATGAACCGGCTCGGCGCGCGGTCCAACTCGGGTGAAGGCGGCGAGGATTCAACCTGGTATGACGAAGGTGGCCCAGACATCGCGCACTCCAAAGTGAAGCAGGTCGCCTCGGGCCGCTTCGGGGTCACGGCGCGCTATCTGGCAATGGCGGAAGAGCTCGAGATCAAGATTTCGCAAGGGAGCAAACCTGGCGAGGGTGGCCAGATTCCCGGGCACAAGGTGACGCATTTCATCGCCACGGTACGGCACGCCGTTCCCGGTCTGCCGCTCATTTCCCCGCCGCCGCATCACGACATTTACTCGATTGAGGACTTGGCGCAGTTGATCTATGACCTACGGCAGATCAATCCCCATGCCCGGATCGGGGTGAAACTGGTCGCCGAGGCGGGCGTCGGAACGGTAGCGGCGGGCGTGGCGAAGGCGCGCGCCGATTACATACTGATCAGCGGTCATTCCGGCGGCACCGGAGCGTCGCCCCTCGCTTCGATCAAGCATGCGGGATGTCCCTGGGAGCTTGGTCTCGCCGAGACCCAACAGACCCTGGTCAAGAACGGACTCCGCTCGCGCGTGCGCCTGCGCACCGACGGCGGACTCAAGACCGCCGAGGACATCATCATGGCGGCTGTGTTAGGCGCGGAGGAGTTCGGTTTCGGGACGTCGGTGCTAGTGGCAATTGGTTGCGACATGGCACGCCAGTGTCACCTCAACTCCTGTCCGACCGGTATCGCGACCCAGCGTGAAGATCTGCGCGCGAAGTACACGGGAACGCCCGATCAAGTCATCCGGTATTTCACGCATCTGGCTGAAGCCATCCGCGAAACTCTGGCGGCACTGGGAGCGCGGACGATCGACGAGCTCATTGGCCGGAGCGATCTGTTGGCGGCCAAGAACGTGCCCGGCAGGGCCGGCATGCTCGACGTTTCCGCGCTGATGGCCCAGCCAGCCAGCGATGCGCACCGGCGCAAGCATGTCGAACTCGGTCCGCAGGCGGCCACCCTCGACGACGCGCTGATCGCGCTCGCGGGCGACGCCATAGTCGATGGCGATCCGGTCGTGGTCGACATGGACATTCGCACCGAGAACCGGACGGTTGGCGCCAAGGTCGCGCACGCCATCACGACGCGGCACCCCCGTGGGTTGCCGGCCGGCACGGTCACCATTCGGCTCACCGGAAGTGCCGGGCAGAGCTTTGGCGCTTTCATCGTCGACGGAATGCGGCTCGCTCTCGAAGGCGAGGCGAACGACTACGTTGGTAAGGGCATGGCCGGCGGCGAGATCGCCATCCGCCCGCCCCGAATCGCACCGTTCGACACCCCCCAGGCGATCGCGGGGAATACCGTTCTCTATGGCGCCACTGGAGGAACGCTGTTTGCCGCGGGCCGCGCCGGCGAGCGGTTCTGTGTGCGCAACAGTGGGGCGACGGCAGTGGTCGAAGGGATCGGCGCTCACGGCTGTGAGTACATGACCGGCGGCACAGTGGTCGTGCTCGGACCAACCGGTGACAACTTCGGCGCTGGCATGACGCATGGCTCAGCGTTCGTCTACGATCCGGACGGGGCATTTGCAGGCAGAATCAACGGCGATTCAGTTCTCCTCGAATCGGTACAGGGGCGGGCCGAATCGGAAGACCTGCGGGCGCTCATTGGGCGGCACGCAGCAGCGACCGAGAGCGCCCATGCGCGGCGCCTGTTAGACCATTGGAACGAGACCGCTCTCGCGTTCTGGCGCGTCATCCCCCGCGCCGCGATCGCGACCCAAACCGCGGTCGAGGTGGCGGTGGAAACCGTCGCCGAGCCGGAACCGGCCCGGGGCGCCGCCGACTGACGCCAGTCCTGCATAATCGTCGCCCCAATCCCTCTCCCGGCTCACCGAGAGAGGGATCTTGCTGTGCTACGTTTGAGAAACGGGATCGCAAAGGACAATGGGTGGGAAGCAGGAAGTACACGCTGTTCAGCGGACGGGTCATTGACCGGCGGGCGGAAACGACAGGCAAGAGCCCGCATTACCACATTCTGCTGGAGGGAGCGGGGCAGCGCTTTCGGGTCGCGGTGAACACCCGTTCCGGAACCAGCCGGTCGCGGTCGTCCGAACTGCTCTATTTCGCCGACAACGATTTTCGGCACGAGATCACGACGAGGCTGGCACGCGTTGACGATGGCATACGCCTTCTTGATCCTCGCCCTAGCGGACTCGCTCTCGACTATCAGCGGGGCGGAATGTTCGATCGTCACCACATGCGGCGCATTCCCGCCAGCCGTCCTGGGCCGCGAAACGATCTCGTCGACGAGATTGATGAGCGCATCGATCGCCAACTGGCCGACCCCGCCGGCAGGCTGCACGCCTTTGGCACCCGCTGGGGACCCGAGCGCAATGACCCGGACCACGTGTTCGGCTTCGTGCCGGGCAACGGGATTCACGATGTGCACATGAATCAAGGGAATCGCGACGAACACGTGCACGATAACGGCGCCTGGTCGGATGGCGGTCTCATCTTCCATGAGGCGGCGCAAAATCGCTGGTGCGCCATTTTTCTCGCCTTCCAGACGCAGTCCTGGCGAACCGATGATGAGGGCGATCCAATCTCCGAACCAAGGGTCTAGGTCACCGCTCGCGTCCTCGCTGTTGCCAGGCCACCATCCCCGCCCACAAGCCGCAGACGATTGCCAAACCGAAGAGGAGGCCACCCACAACGTCAGAAGGCCAGTGGACCCCGAGCCGCACCCGCGCCAATGCGATCAGGATCATCATCACCGCAGCCAACCATTGGACGCCGCGTGCCGGTGCGCGGTCGCGAATCGCCTGCGGCGCGATGACCGCGATGGCGCCGTAGAACAGCGCCGCCCCCATGGCGTGACCGCTGGGAAATCCCAGTCCGTTCGCCTGAGCGACGATGACGACTGTTTCGAGGGTCGGGCGGGGACTGTTGATCAGCACTTTGAGACCGGGGCCTATGGCGCGCAACGCGGCCGCCAGCGCCAGGAAGAGCGCGAGGTCGCGCCGCCCGCGGGAAATGAGGATCACGACTCCAAGAAGCGCCAGAACCACCATTCCCGGAAAATCGTCACCAATGATGCTCATCTGTCTGGCGAGCGTATCGAGAGTTGGGGATACCGGTCGCTGAACCAACCGCGCTATCTCGACGTCGCCGGGAAGGGTGCCTTCGCCCGCGGCGGCTATGCCCAGTGCAGCGGCGGCCACGAGCAGCCCACAACCAGTGGCGAGCCAACGTACGGCCGGTGGGGTTGCGTTCTCGCGCAAAATAGCGGGGCGATGGCTGAAAAGTCTTGACAAATCTTGGCATACCTCGTAAGGTCAAACCTGTCCAACGGCGGGCATAACGTTTGCTGTGCAATGTGAGAAGGCAAGCCGCGCTCATGACCGCGATCCCGGTCCCGAACCTCCGAACCCGTACGTGCCGGACGGGCGTTCCCCGTTCGGCCTGACTGCTGCCACCCCGCTTGGGGTGTGCCTGGTTCGCGTTCATCCACTGACCGGGAGTTTTACCAGTGTCATCGCCCGCCGGCCACGCGCCGCACAAGACCGCCCTCGCCTTTTCAGCGGTGCTGGCGCCATTTGCGAGACGACTCGTTGGAGATTTTGAGATGAGACAGCATTCTCGGCGCGAGGGGGAGGGACCCTCCCGCTCTCCGCTGTGGCGGCCAGCGCGTCGGTTCCTACCGACACGGAGGCCGCCACACCGCGGAACGATCGAGAAGTTCCGGGAAAATACTCGATAGCGATTACTCGACCATCCGGCTGGCAACCTTTGCCCGATGGTCTCCCGCGACGACGGGGAGAAGTACGGACGCGAACCGCGCGAGCGACTCAGGGCCGGTGGAAGCCTGGGAGACGCGGCATCGTCCCGAACGCGCCCCGGAGCGGCTGGCCGAAGAACGTCGCCATTGGCGACAAGTAGGCTCAGGTGGGTGGTTCCCACGGCAGCAAAAACCGAGAGATACGCTCCTTCGGGTTGGCCGGACGGCGCGTAAGAAGGGTGGTACCGCGGGAGCAGACGCCTCTCGCCCCTTCGGACCGGCTTTGGCGCTCGAGGCGCCGGCCGGCGCCAGGCGTCCCGTCGACGTCAGGAACCGAAGGGAGCTCACCGTGTTCGAATCGTCTGCCGCATCAGTCCCGGAGCCGCTGCGATCGCCTCCAAGCCCAGGTCTGACCCGGGTCGAGCCCCAAAGTGATCCGTTTACCGCGGCGATCACCCCGAGCGCGATCTCGCTCGGTGGGCCCAGGATGGGGAATCTGGCCACATTCACCATCAGCGCCCGGCTGCACGGGCGCAGCGTGCTGACTGATACCGATCTCACTCGCGACGAGATCGTCGAGGTGCTGGACACTGCCGTCCGCCTGAAGAAGTTTCGCCGCGCCGGGCAGCACCATGGCTACCTGGCCGGAAAATCGCTCGGCATGATCTTCCAGCACCCGAGCACGCGCACTAGGGTCGCCTTCGAAGCGGGAATGGCACAACTCGGTGGCCAAGCGATCTTCCTCGGCGTCCACGATTTGCAGATCAAGCGCGGTGAGAGTCTCGCTGATACCGCCCAGGTGCTGAGTCGCTACGTGGATGGCATCGTCGCCCGGGTCTCCGCCCACGCTGACATCGAGGAGATTGCCGCGGCATCCAGTGTGCCGGTCTTGAACGGTCTTTCCGACCGCTGCCATCCCATGCAGGCGCTGAGCGACTTGTTGACCATGCAAGAGGCGTTCGGCGGACTCGCGGGGCGCAAGGTGGCCTATCTCGGCGACGGCAACAACATGGTCCATTCACTGCTGCTGGCCTGCTCGGCGATGGGGGTGAGTGTCAGCGTCGCGTCACCGCATGGGTATCAACCCGATCCAGAGGTGGTCAACCACGCTCGGTGGCTCGCCTCTGCCAGCGGGGCCAATCCGGAGGTGATCGTCACCGACGATCCTATGACCGCCGCCACGGACGCGGACGCGGTGTACACCGACGTCCACGTCAGCATGGGTCAGACCGATGCCGCAACGCGCGCCGTGGCTTTGGCGCCCTACAAGGTCACGCCAGCAGTCATGGCAATGGCCAAACGATCGGCGGTCTTCATGCACTGCCTGCCGATGCATCGCGATCAAGAGGTCTCGGCAGCCGTCGCCGATGGACCACAGTCGATCATTTTCGATCAGGCGGAAAACCGGCTCCACCTGCAGAAAGCGGTGTTGCTGCACACCCTCTCTTCGGCAGTGGTGTAGGGGAACGGCGAGGCAATGCAGACGACTATCGACGGATACGGCGCGATGGTGGCGGGCGGTCAGGTCTATTCCTGGATCGACGAGCCGAGTGCGCGCGCCGCGGCGCCCGTGTTGCGCGGCCGCAGCGTCATCTCCGATCTCGATCTGTCGCGGGCGGAAGTCGACGCACTGGTGGAAACCGCGCTCTGGTTGAAGACCCAACGCGAGCGGGGACAACCACACCCCTTTCTGGCCGGGAAGTCGCTGGGGATGCTCTTCCAGCATCCCAGCACGCGTACGCGCAATGCGTTTCAGGCGGGGATGGAGCAACTCGGCGGGCACGCGACCTTCCTCGGCGCCCGAGATTTGCAGCTCACCCGCGGCGAGACGCTGCCCGATACCGCCCAGATCTTGAGCCGCTACGTCGATGGTATCGCCGCCCGCTTCGGCGCTCACGACGAGCTCATCGAATTCATGGGGGGCGCGTCGGTACCCGTGTTCAACGCGCTGACGGAGCGGTTTCACCCCATCGAGGCGTTGAGCGACCTGCTCACCCTGCACGATCGATTCGGCGGGCTCAAAGGTCTGCATCTCGCGTATGTCGGAGACGGCAACAACGTTTGTCACTCGCTGATGCTCAGCGCCGCCGCCGCCGGCATGCATTTCAGTGTCGCCTCGCCAAAAGCATTTGAACCCGATCCAACCCTCGTCGAACGGGCGCGAGAGCTGGCAGCCCAGGCCGGAGGTTCGGTCGTTGTCACGAGCGAACCATCGCGGGCCGTCACCGGGGTCGATGCGGTTTACACCGATGTCCATGAGAGCTTGGGTCAACCGGATGATCCACAGAAACGAGTGGCGCTGGCCCCCTATAAAGTGACGTCTTCGTTGATGGCCGAGGCGCGTCCGACCGCGGTTTTCATGCACTGCCTCCCCATGCAACGAGACGTGGAAGTGGAAGCGGCGGTTGCGGATGGATCGCAGTCGATCGTTTTCGAACAAGCTGGCAACCGGCTGCATATGCACAAGGCATTGCTCCTACTAACGCTGGGGTAATGCTCAAAACGTATGGTGGGGGGCAGAGCGATGGCTCTGCCACGGGCAAGGGAACGGAGGAGAGCTCATGAATGTGACCTGTCCTGAATGCGGCGCCGAGTGGGAACTGAGCGGGGTCGAGCAAGGGGAGATCGTCACCTGCCCCGACTGCGGCGTCGATCTCGAAGTGCTTACCACGAATCCGGCGACAGTCGGTCTGGCGCCAGAGGAAGGCGAAGACTGGGGCGAGTAACCGAGGGCCCGGTTGTCTTCGGCGGTGTCTTGACGGGAGAGAAGGGAACGACAATGGCGACGGTGGGCGTACTGTGTGCGCGCGGTCGGGTTGAAGAGAAGGCGCTCATGGCGGCGCTGGCGGAAGCCGGCATCGTTTCGGCGCTCTTCCCGCCAACTGATGAGCCGCTGCCGGTTGGACCGCTCTTCCCGATGGCGTCAGGGAGATCATTCCCGGTACCGCAGATCGTCGTCGACCGGCACCCTGACCGGCAGATCGCGCGGGCCGTACTCGCCACCTGCCGCGCGCTTGACGTTCCTGGACTCTGCGCGGGTATCGCCGCCGCCGGCGATCGCCTCGATGTCGCGTCCGCGCTCGCGGCGAAGGGTTTGCCCCGCCCTGAGACAGCTCTCTGTACGTCAGAGAACGCCGGGTTGGCGGCGGTCGCGGCGATGGGTCTCCCGGCGACGGTACTACCCCTCGATCTGAAATCGCAACCCATCGACCTGCCTGACATCGATACGGCCGAGGCGGTTCTGGAACATCGGTCGGTCCTGGGTGGATCCGAAGGCTCGCTTGGGCTCGTGCAAGCGGGTACCCCTCCCCCGGAAAACGTTGTTACCATCTTCGTGATTGATGGCGTAGCGACAGCGTTGGAAACATCGATGGCCATGGGCGTTTCCGTCGAGGTGTTGCGGTTGGCCGAACAGACCGCGCGAGCGTTATTCGCCGATGTCATCGCGGTCGTCATTGCGCTAACCCCGAGCGGACCCATCGTCTGGGATGTGCGGCCGGTGCCAGAGTTCCGGCACGCCCAGGCGCTAACCGAGCTCAGCGTGCCCCAGGCTATCGCACAGGCCGTGCAGCACCGTTTGGAACCGGTGAGCGCGCCGCGCCTGCCAAGCGATAGCACTCCGGATTGGACCAATCTCGTCACTCAAGGAACCCGGCGTGATCTCGTCATCAGCGCCTGAGCTCGCCATGGACACCGTGTCCACGCTGCCGGATGACATCGAACTTCTCCGGCGTCTGGTCGAGATTCCGAGCCTGTCGGACGGGGAACGCCCGGCGGTCGAGGCGCTTTGCCGCAAGATGGAGGCGCGCGGGTTCCGGGTTCACGTCGACGATACCGGCAACGCCATCGGCTCAATCGGGTCCGGCAAGACGCATGTCGTGCTCCTGGGCCACATCGACACCGTTCCCGGTCAGATCCCGGTCCGCATCGAAAACGGCGAGCTGTGGGGGCGGGGGGCGGTCGATGCCAAAGGTCCGCTTTGCACGTTTGTTGCCGCCGCCTCAGCCGCGGCCGCACGGTTGAGCGCGACCGTCACTGTCGTCGGCGCGGTCGGCGAGGAGCGATTGGGCTCGCCTGGCGCGAAATCGGTCGCGCGCTGGGATGCGCCTGATTTCTGTGTCATCGGCGAGCCGAGCGGCTGGGATGCCGTTTGCCTTGGTTACCGCGGCACGCTGGGTTTTCACTACCAGGTGCGTCAGCCTTCCCGTCACTCCGCCGGACCGGGCGAGTCGGCGGGAGAGCAGGCGATCGCCTTCTGGAACGCGCTGACCACCGAGCTCGACACCATGAACGCGGCCAACGGCGCAACGACGGGTTTCACCACAATCGCGCCCGCGTTGCGCGAAATGCACGCCGGGAACAACGGTTTGCAAGACGAGGCGGCGATGTCGATCGGGCTGCGCCTACCCCCTGGAATCGATCCGCGCCGCCTGCAATCACGTCTGCACGAGCTCGCCGCACCAGGAGAGATCGACGTGACTGGGGTGCAGGAGGGATTTCGCTCGCCGAAGCAATCGCCCTTGGTGCCCCCGTTCCTGCGGGCGATTCGCGCCGCGGGAGGCACGCCCCGGTTCACGCTGAAGCTCGGCACGTCTGACATGACAATTGTGGGACCGGTCTGGAACTGCCCAATGGTGACCTATGGTCCTGGCGATGCCGCGCTCGATCACACCCCCGAGGAACGGATCGGGCTCGATGACTATGGCCGCGCCATCCGCATCCTGCGTGATGTTCTGGAAGCACTATGACTGGTATGAAGCCGAACGGCCCAACCCCGCGGCAATCGTCACGCCCGGTGTGTCTGGGGGTGCTCGTTTCCTACCTGCGGCCCGAGGAAAAGGCGATTTTGGCCGCGGCGCGGGACCGTGGGATCGACGTGGCGCCGGTTTTCGATCGCGACGTCGTGCTCGATCTGGCCGCGTCCGATGCCCCCACCAGCAATCTCGATTTCGACGTGCTCCTCGACCGGTGCGTCGCTCACTCCCGCTCCGGCTACGTATTGCGAGCGCTTCAGCGGTGGGGTATTCCGACGCTCAATAGCGCCGACGCGGTGCGGCTCTGCGACGACAAAGCCGAAAATAGCCTAGCGTTGGAGAGCGCCGGTATTCCGACACCACGCACTTTAGTGGCTTTTGACGTGGAATCGGCCATCCGCGCCTGCGAAGCGGTTGGCTACCCGGCGGTGCTGAAGCCGGTGACCGGTTCCTGGGGCCGGCTGCTGGCCCGGGTCAATGGCCCCGAGCAAGCGCGATCGATTCTGGAGCAGAAGAAAGAGCTCGGTTCATTTCACCATGCGATTTTTTATGTCCAGGAATATATTGCGAAGCCGGACCGCGATATCCGTGCCTACGTCATCGGCGACCGCGTGCTCGCCGCCTCGTACCGGACGGCGAAACACTGGGTCACCAATGCCGCGCGCGGCGCGGAATCGGCGCCGTGTCCGGTCACACCTGACATCGAGGCGCTCGCGCTACGTGCCTGCGCCGCGGTCGGCGCTCGTCTGGCGGGAGTCGATCTGATCGAGACGCAAGACGGGCTGGCGGTGATCGAGGTCAACACCGGTGGCGAGTTCAAAGGTTTGATGTCGACGACCGACGTCGACATCGCGGGCGCGATCGTCGACGAAGCCTTGGACACGGCTCGATTGGGAGTGACATGACCGATTTACCGATTGTCGGCGTGCTTCTCTCCCGGGTACGTGTCGAAGAAAAACTCCTGCTCGCCGAGCTGGAGACGCGCGGGGTCGAGATCGTCCGCTTTGATGACCGTCATTTCACGCTTGATCTGAGCGCTCCCGACCCCGCCATGGTGCGCTGCGATGTGGTGCTCGAGCGCTGCATCAACCATTTGCGCGCCCTGTATACCCTGCGCGTGCTGAACGACTGGGGGGTGCCGACCGTCAACAGCTACGAGGTTGCCAATATCTGCGGGGACAAGCTCCTGACATCCACCGCTCTGGAGTGCGCCAGAGTTCCCTCGCCACGGACGATGATCGCCTTCACCCCGGAATCGGCGTTGGAGGCTTGCGAAGAGCTCGGGTACCCGGTGGTCATGAAACCGGCGGTCGGCTCGTGGGGGCGCCTCCTGGCCCGGGTCAACGACCGGGATGCGGCGGAGGCATTGCTCGAGCACAAAGTGACCCTTGGCTCGTTTCACCATGGCGCGTTCTACATCCAGGATTTTGTACGCAAGCCGGGGCGAGACATACGATCGTTTGTGGTTGGCGACAAGACGATCTGCGCCATCTACCGCGACTCGCCACACTGGATCACGAACACCGCCCGCGGCGCGGTCGCCAGCAACTGTCCCGTCACCGACGAGCTGCACGAGCTCTCTCAGGCCGCCGCGCGGGCGGTCGGCGGTGGCGTCGTCGCTATCGATCTTTTTGAAAGCGACCGCGGTCTGCTCGTCAATGAGGTCAATTACACGATGGAGTTCCGTAACAGCATCGACACCACCGGGGTCGATATCCCGGCCAGGATCGTCGATTACGTTATCGCCGCCGGACAAACGGAGCGTCAGGAACGCGATGCGCTCATAACGTCCAGCGCCCAGGCTGCGGCGGACGATTGAGGCGATCTGACAATCGGAACCGCGCCTTGACGTGCGGCGGTACGGGGAGGGAAACGGTCGAAAATGGTAAATGTTTCGATCATCGGCGGGAGTGGATACGCGGGAGGTGAACTCGTCCGATTACTCCTCGACCACCCCTTCGTTACGATCCAGCAAGTCACCTCGGAGCGGAACGCCGGGAAGTTCGTGCGTTCGGTGCATCCAAACTTGCGCAAACGCTCGGACATGAAGTTTTCATCGCTCGCCGATGTGAAACCGGTCGATGTTCTCTTCAGCGCCCTTCCCCATGGCATCGCCATGGGACAGATGCCTGAGTTACGCCAAAAAGCCCCCATCGTCGTCGATCTCAGCGCCGACTTCCGGCTTCGCGACGCCGCCGACTACCCGAAATGGTATGGACATGATCACGTCGCACCCGCCTTGCTGGGTTCGTTCGTCTACGGCATTCCGGAACTCCATCGCGAGGAGATTCGCGCCGCCGACCTGATCTCCAGCGCGGGATGCATGGCGGCGACCAGCATCCTGGGACTCTATCCCCTCTTCCAGGCGAAGGTGGTCGATGTCTCGCGTCCCGTGGTTGTGGAGGCCAAGACGGGGTCGTCCGGTTCCGGCGGCGCCCCCGGGTTGGGTTCGCATCACCCCGAGCGTAGCGGCGCCATGCGTTCATTCAAACCGACCGGGCACCGGCACTCGGCCGAGGTGATCCAGGAATTGACGGTCAACGGTCTGGCGCCGGAGGTGGCGTTTTCCGCCACCGCGATCGAGGCGGTGCGCGGAATCCTGGCAACATCGCATGTGTTTCTCAACGATCCGCTGCCCGAGAAGGAGATCTGGGCCATCTACCGCGCGGCCTATAAAGACGAGCCGTTCATGCGACTCGTCAAGGAGGCCTCGGGGGTCCATCGCTACCCGGAACCAAAGCTGCTCTCTGGTTCGAACTGGTGCGACGTTGGCTTCGAGCGCGACCCGAACTCGAACCGGATCGTGGTGATGGCGGCGCTCGACAATCTGATGAAGGGCGCGGCCGGCGGCGCGGTACAAGCCTTCAATATCCGCTGCGGTTTTCCGGAGACCACGGCGCTGGAGTTCACCGGTCTTCATCCCATTTAGCAGCGCGGAGGGCAGCCCGGCTCATGCTCGTCGTGAAAATTGGTGGCGGAGCGGAGATCGGCGAGGGTGGCTACGCCAACTTTGCCGAGGATCTCGCCGGGCTCAGCGAACCGGTCATCATCGTCCACGGCGGAAACGCGGAGTTCAGCCAGCTCAGCCGCCAGCTCGGAATGCCGCCACGCATGGTGACGTCCGCCACCGGCCGCATCACGCGGTACACCGACGCGGCGACGATGGACATCATGCTGATGGCCTACTGCGGCAAAGTGAACAAGCGGATCGTGTCCGCGTTCCGCGCCGCGGGCGTGAATGCGGTCGGGTTGAGCGCCATCGATGGCGGAATCGGGATCGGGCGGCGCAAACTGGTGCTGCGCGGCTCTGAAGATGGCAAAGCCAAGGTGCTGCGCGACGATCACGCCGGAACCCTGGAACATATCGATCCCGGACTCGTTCGTCTGCTGCTGGACAACGGGTATGTTCCCGTGCTGACCCCGCCCGCGCTGGGTGAAGCAGGCGTGCCGATCAACGTCGACGGCGATAAGCTTGCGCTCGAACTGGCCACCATGCTCGGTGCGGACGGTCTCCTGTTTTTCTCCGATACGCCGGGTCTGTTGCGCGATCGCCATGACGAACGAACCTTGATCGCCGAGATCGATGCCGCCGCGCCGGAGGCCTCCCTGGCGGCAGCGGCCGGGCGGATGCGCGTCAAGGTCGAGGCCGCCTTGGCCGCCGTGGAGCGCGGCGTCGGACGCGTCATCTTCGCCGATGGGCGGATCGCCAATCCGATCCGCGCCGCGCTGAATGGCCAGGGAACAATCGTGCGCCACGCCGGCGACAAGGTGAAGTCGTAGGGAGCATTCAGGCATGACCGCGGTCGCCATGGATCTTGCAGAAATTCAACGACTCGAGAACGAGCACCAACCGCCGCTGTACGCGAAACGCGAGATCGCCCTCGTCCGCGGCGAAGGACCATATCTGTTCGATTCGGACGGACGGCGGTATCTCGATGCCATGAGCAACTATGGTGTGGCCATTCTCGGCCACGCCGACCCGGAATTCGCCGCGGCTATGTGCGACCAATTGCGCACTCTGGCGACAGGACATCAGAGTTTTTACAGCGACGTGCGGGCCGAGCTGCTCGGCGAGATCGCGGAGATAGCCCCGGACGGACTGTCGCGGTTTTTCCTGTCCAACTCCGGGGCCGAGGCCATCGAGGCGGCGCTGAAATTCGCCCGCGTCGCCACGGGCCGCACGAAGCTTGTCGCCGCCAAGCGCGGATACCATGGCCGGACCCTGGGCGCACTGGCGGCGACCGCCGACCAGAAATACCGCGCCCCGTTCGAGCCCTTGTCGCCATCCGCCACCCACCTCACGCTGAACGATGTGGACGCGCTCGATGCCGCGGTCGATGATCAGACCGCCGCGATCCTGCTGGAACCGATCCAGGGAGAGGGAGGCATCTGGCCCGCGTCGCACGAGTATCTTCAGGCCGCGCGCGCGATCGCCGACGACCGCGGCGCGCTCGTGATCGCGGACGAAATCCAGACCGGGTTCCGTACGGGTTCGCCGTGGGCGATCGACGCGTCCGGGGTGAAACCAGACATTCTGGTCACGGCGAAAGCACTCGCCAACGGCTTCCCAATCGGTCTCACGATGTTCACCGAAGCCATCTCGACGGCGATCCCCGCCGGGGCGCACGGCACGACGTTTGGCGCCAGTCCCCTCGCCTGCCGCGCCGCGCTCGTGACACTGCGCGCCTTGCGGGAGCGCGGGCTCTACGCCCGCTCGGCGAAGCTCGGTGACATGCTGATGAGGGGCCTGAGCGAGCTCAACAGTCCAAAAATCCGCGATGTCCGGGGCCGCGGGATGATGATTGGTGTCGAATTGAAAGAACGGGTGACGCCCACGCTGCGGGGTTTGCAGGAGCACGGGGTACTCGTTCTCCCGGCAGGCGCGACAACATTCCGACTCCTGCCTCCGCTTATCTGGACCGAGACCCAGATGGACGAGTTTATCTCGGCGATGGATACGATATAGGACTTATGGATGCTGCAAATTTTCATGTTTTCTTCACTTGGCACGCATCTTTCTTTCACCCGCGCGAGTGGTCGGTAAACCAACCGACTACTGGACGTCAGGTAACCCGGTGTGAAAGGAAGATGCGGAGTGGACGCTGATCGTTTCGACGGAGTTATTGCGTCGTTAGCAGAGGCTGGAACGTCTCGGCGGTTGATGTTGCGGCGTCTCGCCGGTGGGGGACTGGCCGCAGTGCTAGGTGCGCTCGGCATTGGCGGTGTAGATTAAGCGGGGGCCAAGATAGGCAAACGCCGACGCCGTCGGCGTCGGCGTCGGCGTCGGCGTCGGCGGACGACGAACACCTACATTGTGGCCGGTAACAACATTACTTTCAATCCCACCGTCGTCGGGGCCGATTGTACGGGCAACCCTACTGTTTGCACCAACGCCGGACTAACGTGTGTTGGCATTGTCTGCGTGATCACGGATGTGAACTCGCCAACTCCGTGCACCAGCGGAACGGATTGCAGCACCGGCTTCTGTGATCCGAACACCGGGCAGTGCGCCACGTGCCCCACCACGTCGGTGTGCGGCAGTGGCGATGCCGCCGTCTGCTGCACCGTCGGCACGTTCTGTCAGAACGCCACGACTGGGACGTGCGCGATCACTTTGTAGCAACAGACTGGCACGAGAAAATCGCCGTATCGAAACCGACGAAGGCACAATTCGGGGTCGGCGCAACAGTGCCGGCCCCGTATCTATGGCGGAGGTCGGACCGCACCACTTGGCAGGCTCAGTTTCCAGTGCCGGTTCCAGAACTCGCTTCAGTTTGGCGGCGCGGATGAAGCGCTTCGTCGATTTGCTCTCGCGTCAAGCCTGACTCCTCGTAGGCGAGATCGCGGATGGTTCGCCCAGTGGCGTGTGATTTCTTGGCGATTTTCGCCGCGTGGTCGTAACCGATGAGCGGATTGAGCGCGGTCGCCATGCTGATCGAGCCTTCGACATAACTCTCGGCCCGCTCCCGGTTCGCTTCAAGATCCGCCAATGCCTTGTCGACGAAGACGCGCGAGACGTTCGCCAGGAGCCGAATGCTTTCCAGCATGTTCCTGGCCATCATCGGCAGCATCACGTTGAGATCGAGCTGACCCCACTGCCCGCCGAGCGCGATCGCGTGCGCATTTCCCATGACTTGCGCGCCGACCTGGATCACCGCTTCGCAGATCACGGGGTTCACCTTGCCCGGCATGATCGAGCTTCCTGGCTGGAGCGATGGCAGAATCAACTCACCGAGTCCGGCCCGCGGTCCCGAAGCCAGCAGCCGGATATCGTTGGCGATCTTCATCAGCGCCGCCGCCAGCGCGGTGAGTGCGCCCGCGGTGAAGACATAGGCATCGCGCGAACCCTGAGCCTCGAAATGGTTTTCCGCTTCCTGAAACACGCTGCCGGTCAATTCGGTCAGCTCACGCGCAACCCGCGCTCCGAACTCAGGATGCGTGTTCAGTCCGGTGCCAACCGCGGTACCGCCGATGGCCAGCTCGCGCAGACCAGGTAACGTCGCCTCGATTCGCGCGATTGACAGCTCGATCTGACGCGCGTAGCCGCTGAACTCCTGACCGAGCCGGATCGGTACCGCGTCCATCAGGTGGGTGCGGCCGATCTTCACGACATCGTCGAACTCGTCAGCCTTTTGCACCAAGGACTCGTGCAACTGGCGCAGCGCGGGCAGCAGTTCGTTCTCAATCGCTACGACCGCCGATACGTGCAGCGCGGTCGGAATGACATCGTTGGACGACTGTCCGAGGTTGACCTCGTCATTGGGGTGGACGCGCCTGCCGAGCTCGGTGCTCGCCAGCGCAGCGATGACCTCGTTGGCGTTCATGTTCGACGACGTGCCGGAGCCAGTCTGGAAGACGTCGATCGGAAACTGGGCGTCGAGCTGCCCGGCCGCGACCGCACAAGCCCCGTTTTCGATCGCCGCTGCCAACTCTGGATCGAGCAACCCCAGTTCGCGGTTGACCCGCGCTGCCGCCGTTTTAATCAGACCCAGCGCACGGATCATTTCGGATGGCAACGGTTCCCCCGAGATCGGAAAGTTGTCGACCGCGCGTTGCGTTTGGGCGCCATAAAGCGCGCCGGCGGGCAACGTCACCTCACCCAACGTGTCGCGTTCGATCCGGGTTTGGGTCATCTTTGGGGTTCTCCGTTACCGAGAATCCATCGCATCAACTACGTTGAGCTTCACCCGACAGCTCTGCATACAGCCCGTCGAGGATGCGCCGGACGGTTGGTACAACGTCATCGAGCGCGACGAACTCCGCGTCCGCCGCGGTGCGCAGCTTGATCTCCGCTTCGCCCCGCTCCAGGGTGCGCGAACTGACGGATATGCGCACGGGATTGCCAATCAGATCGGCGTCGTTGAACTTGACCCCGGCGCGCTCGGGCCGGTCATCGTAGAGCACCTCGACTGCGGCCGCGGTCAAGGCATCGTAGAGCCGATCTGCGGCCTCCTGTGGCGCGGTGTCATCCGCCCCACCGATCCACATCAACGACACCTCATACGGCGCCACCGAGACCGGCCACACGATGCCACGCTCGTCGTGATGCTGCTCGACAATCGTGGCGGCAACGCGCCCAGAGCCTATCCCGTATGAGCCCATCACGATGGGATGGCTGATCCCGTCCGCGTCGAGGTAGTTTGCGCCGAGGACGTTTGAATATCGCGTTCCGAGCTTGAAAATGTTGCCAACCTCGATCGCACGCTCCGCGGTCAAGGCCGCGCCACATACTGGGCAAGAGAAGCCAGCCTCGGCCGAGGCAATATCGGCGACGACATCAGGTTGATAATCACGGCCAGGGTTCGTGTTCAACAGATGCCAGCCGGCACGGTTGGCGCCGGCTACGAGATTCGGCGTGTCGCGGACACTTTCGTCGATGACGATCAAGGCATCGTGCACTGCGACCGGCGATCCAAAACCAGGCTCGGCGCCGATGGCGCGGATTTCCTCGACCGTGGCCGGCGTCAGACCGCCTTCACCAGCGGCCTTTCGCAACTTCGTCTCGTTGATGTCGAGATCGCCCCGAATCACGGCGAACACAAACTGGCCCGAGTCGCCCGTGTAAAAGACCGCTTTCGCCGTCTTCGCCAGAGGTATGCCGAGGAAGTCTGCGAGCGCCTGGATCGTCGTGGTGCTGGGGGTCTCGATCTCCTCGATCGGCAATGCCGCTTCGCCGGTCGGAGCATCGCGCACGAACGTCGCCACCTCGCGGTTATCCGCGTAATCTCCATTTGGGCAGATGAGAACGATGTCCTCGCCATGCGGCGACAGAGCCATGAACTCATGTGATGCCGTTCCGCCCATCATTCCGGTATCGGCGCCGACGACGACAAATGCGAGACCGGTGCGCCGGAAAATGCGCTCGTAGGCGTGCCATTGATTCTGGTATTGCGCATCCAGCCCCGCCTCGTCCCGGTCCAGTGTGTACGCATCCTTCATCGTGAACTCGCGCACACGGATCAGTCCGCCGCGGGAGCGCGGCTCATCTCGCCATTTGGTCTGGATGTGATAGACGAGCATCGGTAGTTGCCGGTAGGAATTGATCTCCTGCCGAGCCAAATCGGTGATGACTTCCTCATGAGTCATCGCCAGGACCATATCGCGGTCGCCGCGGTCCTTGAAGCGGGACATTTCCGGACCCACGGCGTCATAGCGTCCTGATTCCCGCCAGATATCGGCGGGATGGACGACGGGCATCAGCAGCTCCTGGCCGCCGATCGCGTTCATCTCCTCGCGGATGATCTGTTCGATCTTGCGCACCACCCGCCAGCCAAGCGGGAGCAAACTGTAAATGCCGGCGCCAAGAGGCCGGATGAGGGCGGCGCGCAGCATGAGCCGGTGGCTGGGCAGCTCGACATCGCCCGGCGCCTCGCGCAACGTCCGGCCAAACAGATGTGACATCCGCATGAACTGTACGACCTCACCTTCACGTCGCGACCAAGGCTTCGCGCTCTGGGCAGAATACCAGCCCGTTCGTGACAGGATTACCGCAATCACGCGGCAATCTAGCGTTTCTTGGCCCGTCGCGGAGCACGCCCCGCGGCATGGTCCTCTACCCTGGCGGCGATGAACAGCAGCGACGAAAGCCGGTTGAGATAGCTGATGATTGCCGGATTGGGCTGGTAACCGGAATGAGCGAGCGCTACAGCTTGCCGCTCCGCGCGCCGGACCGTCGTGCGGGCCAAGTCGATCGCCGCCCCCGGCGCAGACTCCCCCGGCAATATGAAATCGGCAGGCAGGTCGACACCCTCTGCCAAACCGTCCGTTTCCGCCTCCAGCCAGCGCACCCGATCTTCGCCGAGCGTGAAGGATGCCGGACGCAGCTCGGCTGTGAATGCCAACTCGGCCATGATCCGGTAGAGGTCGCGCTGCGTCTCGATGAAGTCAGCACCGACCCGCGGTTCAGTCGCCAGCGCCCGGGCGAGGCCGATCGCGGAGGTGGCTTCGTCCAGCGCGCCGAGCGCCTCGACTCGCGGATCGTCTTTGGCAACCCGGGCGCCGAGCAGATCAGTTGTGCCGTCATCGCCAAGCGCCGTGTAAAACTTCATGAATCGTTCTTCCCTCCTCCTGCCGTGGCTGATAATACGCGCCTGGCCACGACAGTCGTGTCGTCCCAGCTAGCCGCGGCGCGTGTGGTAGCCTTTTCGCCCCGGCCTGCTCCGAGTGCCGTGCATGACCTGGCCGGTCCTCGGTCAAGCCAGGAAATTCAGTGAGTTATTCAGAACCCTTCACCGAAACGGCATTCGAGTCACTCGCCAACCAACCAATTCGCGTCGGCGTGATTGGCACTGGGTTCGGTGCTTCGCTCCATCTTTCGGCGTTGCGTGACAATCCTGATTTCCTGGCCGCGGCTATCTGCTCCCGACGCCCGGAACGTGCGCGCGCCGCTGCCCTCGACCACGGCATCCCGGCACATCTCTCCGATTACCGGGATTTGGCACGCGCCGATGACGTCGATGCCATCATCGTGGCATCGCCACCTCATCTTCACCACGCGATGGTAATCGCGGCATTAGAGCAAGGAAAGCATGTCCTGTGCGAGAAACCGATGGCGCGGAACCTTGCCGAAGCGCGCGACATGCAGCGCATTGCCGAGCGGGTCGGATCGATCGCGATGGTGAATCATCAGCTCAGGTTTCTTCCCGTTCGTATGCGAATCCACGAGTTGATCGCGGAGGGGTATATCGGCGAACCGCACGCCGCTAGTGTTGTCGTTCATCGCTCCAGTCTTAATGACCCCCATGACCGGCCCTGGGGCTGGCTGATGGAGCAGGAAAAAGCGGGCGGCATGCTGGGTGCAACCGGCGCACACTACCTCGATGCGCTCCGCTGGTGGTTTGGCGATGTGAAAGCGGTGGCGGGAGCGGTTTCGACCATGGTCCGCCAGCGCCGCCTTCCCGACGCATCCGGCATGGCGAAAGTCGATGCCGACGATAACTTTTCGGTGATCCTGCGCTTCGCCAACGGCGCCCTCGGCACCGTTCACGTGACCGCCACCGCGGGGCACGAGGGAGACGAAGAAATCACCCTCTCCGGAACAGAGGGAACGCTGCAGATTCGAGAGGGCCTCCTGTGGGGCGCGCGCGCCGGTGAATTCCGCATGACCGAGCTTCCGGTGCCGGAACGGCTGCTCGGGGGTCTGGTTCCAGGCGGCCACTATCTGGTCCAACCGACTACCCTGCTTTTACGTGCCTGGGCTACCGCGATACGGGAGAAGACGCAGGGCTCACCATCGTTCGGCGACGGAGTGAAAACCCAGGAGCTGATCGACGGCGCCCTCCGCTCCAGCCTGCAAGGCCGCTGGATCGATACCAGTGGCGCCCGCTGGCCCATGGCGGGACCGGCCTAGAAAGAAACGGTTATCCCGGCACTCAGCCGCTGGGTTAGAAGCGTCCCCCCCGGGCATCGGCCGGCGCAATCAGATTGCCGCGATTGTCGTCGTCGCCGCCCAGCACGACGTCCGCCTGGAATGTGTCGTCCTCATCTTCTGCTTCTTCCTCGTATTCCTTATCGTCGTAGTCATCTTGTGGCGCTTCGAAATCAAATGAATGCCCGACGAACCCCGGTAGCGCATCCAGCACGAGCGGATGAACCGGGCTCAGCTCGGTCATCACCAGTTCCTGACCCTGGCCATTGATCGTCTGTCGCTTGGTGAGAATCCCTTTGCGCAGGAACTCCATTACCTTCGCCTCGATGTGTTCCGAGGGCAAGATGGCGCGATCGACGAATCGCCACAGCGTGCGGCTCATGTGGCTCTGAGTCGGAACGAAACCATCGTGGAGCTGTCGCACGTAGGCATCAATCGCCTGGATGACCTGCCGGTCGACATCGGCCGATTGCGCGAACTGGAGCGTGTCTTCGGCGCCTGCCGCGACGACGAGGTCCGGGCTGATTGAGCCCGGCACACCGCAAATGACGACTTTCTTGCCCAACCGATTGCGCAGCGTGGTCACCAGTCGGATGAAATCCTTGTCGCCGGTGAACAAAAGGAACGTCTCGATGTCGGGCCGGGTCAGCGCGGTATTGATGACGTCGATCACAAAGTTGAGATCCGCGCGGGATTGAATCTTTTCCCGGCCCGATCCATCGGAGGTGCGTTTCGCGGGATAGTGTTGCGCTTCAAACCCCGCGACGTCGAGCCGCATCCGCACCGGCGGCGGATGCTGATCGAAATCCGCGTAGGCGCGGGCGACTGCCATGAGACCGTATTTCAGCGCTTTATCGCGCCATGCCAAAGGGTCTGGCTCGCGGCCAAATGAATTGATGCTCGAATAGCGGATGTTCTCGAAGTCAACGAATGCGGCTACTTCACCGCGGCCACTGGAACCTGGTTGAAGACCGTTTACCCCATCCAGTGCTTGAGCCGCATTCGCCGCCGGCGCGCCAGTATCTCCTTGCACCATAAATCCCCCTGAATCATCTTCCGGGTTCCTCGTGCGTCAGGGGCATAACGGAAATCGGGGGTGGTGTCCCATCTCACGTTTCTCGCCATGCTTCCTCGTCGCTAAGAGCCCGCTTATGCTGAAACATTACGATCATTACCGGGCGACGATGCCCGAAACGATGCGGCGGCTTACCTGAACCTTGCCGCAGTCGCTAGCGTCAGTCTATCACCACGACGTGCCGACTTGTAACGGCAGATCCGTCACTTTGCGGACGCCGCGCCGATCAATGCCGCTCCCACGACACCAGCGTGATCGCCAAGTTTGGCGCGTTCAAACGTGACGGCTTTGGCTGGGGCCGCCAGAGATTCGTAGTGTGCGTATTCGACGGCCACGTCAAAGAGCAGAGCGACTGATTCGATGACGCCCCCGCCCAGGACGATCCGCTGCGGGTTCAATAAATTGATCACTGAGGCGAGACCGTACCCCAGATAGCGGCCCGCTTCGATAATCGTCTCCGTCACCAGGACATCGCCCTGATTGACCGCTTCCTCCAGCACCCCGGAACGGATCGCCCCGCTTTCTGGCCACATCCCGACCGCAGCCAGATCGGGCGCCAACTCGCGCAGCACTGACTCGCGGCCCCGTTTGAGATCGCCCATCAGGCTGCGCGTGATCGCGGTGCGCGAGGCGTACGCTTCGAGGTGGCCGCGGCCACCGCATCCGCACAGACGCCCTCCGCTGTTGACCACAATATGTCCGATCTCCCCGGCACTGCCACTCGCGCCGGAGACGAGTTTGCCGCCGGTAACGACCGCGCCCCCCACCCCCGTGCCGACGAAACAGCAGATGAATTCTTGCACCCCCCTTCCCGCGCCGAATGCCAGCTCCCCCGTCGCCGCAACGTGAACATCGTTGCGGAGGGCCGCGTTGACGCCATAGCGCTTCCGCAGTGAGGCCACAATCGGCAAATCAATGACAGCCTGGCTCAGGTTGGGCGTGCCCAGCAACACACCTTGCTCGGCGTCCACCTGCCCCGCGGCGCCAACGCCGATCCCGGCGAGGTGCTTTGCCTTCAACTTCGCCGTATCCAGCGCGGCATCCGCGGCCCCGTAAATCTTGTCGAGAATCTCCTGCGGGCCGTCCGCGGCGGAGGTTCGTTTTTTCGCGGTGGCAACCACTTCACCGCTGTCGAGATCGACGACGGCCGCGAGCAACTTGGTGCCCCCAAAATCGATCCCCAGCGCCTGCCGCTTTGCCATCTCATCCCCTCCTGTCGCTGGGTTGACCGGTTCGCCGCGCCTCACGGTCGATCGAGAAACTCCAATACCGGCGCGAATTCCTCGATCGCCTCGACCGTGATCGGGTCCATGACCAACTGGACGTGGCTAATTCCCGCCGCGGCGAATTGACGCAGCACGTCGGCCATCTCCGGCGGGGAACCGGTCAACGGCGGAATCTCGGCTTCGTTCGCGGCGCCGACATGTCTTCCCGTGCCACCGCTCAACTCAACGTACACCGCGCAGGTGCGCTCGATCGTCGCCGGATCGCGTCCGGCGCGGGCGCACGCCTCGTCGAGTTTCTGCATCCAGGGGGCGAGATTCTCTGGCCGGTTGCCGAACCAGGCGTACCAGGCATTCCAACTCTGAATGTACGGCACGGTGATATCGAGCATACGCGGGCTCGCCGATCCGACCATCAGCGGGATGCCACCCGGTCGCGGACCGGGCGGAACGATCCGGCAGTCGTCTACCGCGTAGTACTCCCCGTGGAAATCGATCTCTTCTCCGCCGAGGAGACGGCGGATGATGGTGAACGCCTCCGCGAAGCGCGACACGCGATGATCGTAGGGGAAACCGAATGCCGCGTACTCGCTCTCATTCCATCCCGCGCCCAGCCCGAGAACGAGACGGCCGCCAGCAATTTCGTCGAGTGTCGCCGCTTTCTTGGCGATCATGGTTGGGTTGTGAAACGAGGTGCAGGCCACGAGCGGGCCGATTTCAACCCGCTCCGTGATCGCTGCCACCGCGGCCATCACCGTCCAGGCTTCCCAGGGACCACGAGGCGGCGCGTCCCCATCGCGAAAAATCAGGTGATCGCCCACCCAGATCGAGTCGTAGCCGAGCGCTTCGATCGTCGTCGCCATCCTGGCGAGATCCGGCCATGGCGCGACGCGTTCGATCTCCGGAAGTTGGACGCCCACCTTTAATGGTCGGCTCTGTGATGTGTCAGCCAGCATGCATATCTCCTGCCGTTTTCTCGGAACGGCACTGACTCGTGACTTTCGGTTCGCGATCATACCGCAGGGTCAGTGAAATTCGCGGCTCAATCGACCTGAATCCGGCGCAACCGCAAGACTGCCACGATGAGACACCCCACGGCGATGGCAACCATCGTCAGTGAAGCATTCAGCGCCAGTGCTCCGTCATCACCGAGCAGACCATCGAAAACGCGCAACGTGTAATCGCGGCTGGAAATAGCGCGCACCCCAGGCAAAAACCTGCCGAGCAAACTTTCCCAGGCGAAGATGTAAATCATGCCGGCGAGCAGCGCACGCGGAATGACCAGGCTTACCAACAGAAAGACGGCGCCGAGCAGCACCGCCGCGGCGGCGGCCGCACCACTCATTGCCAGCAAATACCTTCCCAAATCCTCAGCGCCCGGCGCCCGCGAGGCGATAACCGTGGTCACCGCCAGTCCGACAATGAGCGCCGGCACGGTCACCAGCAGCACCGCCGTGTACTTGCCAAGCACGAGCCGCAACCGGCTGACGGGCTTCATGAGCAGATAAGGCAGCGTCCCATCTTCCAGCTCGTCGCCGAACGCGGCGGTTGCTGGCAGCAATACGACGATCGGCAGCAACGTCGGCACGATCAACTCGCGGAACAGATCGATCAGGAACTCC
>JACCXM010000294.1 GCA_013697005.1 Chloroflexia bacterium
AGCCCGTTCGCCGGCATGATCTTTGCCGCGAGACCGCGGCGTACCATCCTCCGCGGCGAGACGGTGGCGCTCGACGGCCAGATTGTCGGTGCCGCGCGCGGGCAATTGATTCGACCTGATCGGCCGGTGTTAGATTGAGGGCACAGGCATGCACATGGTGTCTTGCTAAACGGGTGTCATTCTGAGGAACGAAGAATCTCGTCCCGACGCCAGGCATGTTCCCGAAAAACTAGATTCTTCGCCCGCGGGCACAGAATGACACATCTTATCTGTCGCAGCCCTCACAATGACGACTGTTCCGGGGTCAGTTTCGATGTGGCAGCACTACCTTCAACCACAATCCCTCGCTGAGGCGCTCACCCTGCTAGCGAACCATGCCGATCGCGCCCGGATCGTTGCCGGTGGCACCGATGTCATGGTCGAGCTTTCGCGCGGTGTCCGGCCCACCAAAACCCTGATCGACATCACCGCCATTCCTGGTTTGCGCCAGATCGCCGTGGACGATGGCGTCATCTCCCTCGGCGCGCTGACCACTCATAACGACGTCGTCGCTTCGCCGCTCTGCCGGGAGCAAGCAAGGCCATTGGCGCAAGCCTGCTGGGAGGTCGGCGCCCCCCAGATTCGTACCCGCGCCACGGTGGCCGGCAACCTCGTCACCGCCTCTCCTGCCAACGACACCATTACCCCGCTGATCGCGCTCGATGCCGAGGTGGTACTGCTGAGCGAGCGCGGCGAACGCATCGTCCGGTTGCAGGATTTCTATCTTGGCGTGCGCCGCACCGCCCTCGCCCCGGACGAAATCTTGCGCCAGATTCGTTTCCCCGCCATGCGTGACAACCAGCGCGCCCGATTTGTGAAACTCGGGTTGCGCCGGGCGCAGGCGATCTCAGTCATCGACTTCGCCGTCGTCCTGACGATGGATGGAAATGTGGTCACCGGCGCCCGGATCGCGCTCGGCTCACTCGCGCCGACCATCGTCCGCGCCCAGAACGCCGAGCAGTTCCTGGCAGGAAAATCACTCATCCCCGAAGTGTGCGCCAAGGCGGCGGCGCTGGTCTGCGCCGCGGTGACGCCGATCGACGACATTCGCGGCAGCGCCGGCTACCGCCTGCAAACACTACACAATCTCGTAGCCAGAACCTTGCAGGAGCTTGGCCGCGGCAATCTCCCCTCCGGCATTCCCGAGCATCCGGTCTTGCTCGACACCAACGGCCCGGAAACAGATCGTCTCTCACCGGGCGGCGAGCCATTCGCTGGTGTGATCGAAACACGCGTCAACGGACACCCGATGCAGCTCCGCGCATCAACTGGCTGCACCCTGCTCGACGCCTTGCGCAATGACGCCGCGCTCACCGGCACCAAGGAAGGCTGTGCCGAGGGCGAATGCGGCGCCTGCACGGTCTGGCTCAACGGTCAGGCGGTGATGGCCTGCCTCGTCCCCGCACCCCAGGCCCACAACGCCGCGGTGGTCACGATCGAGGGGCTCGCCGCGAGCGGCGCCAACGGTAGAACCGGCCTCCATCCACTGCAACAGCGGTTTATCGATTGTGGCGCGGTGCAATGCGGCTACTGCATCCCCGGTATGCTGATGGCCGGCGCCAAGCTGCTCGCGGAGCGGCCAGACCCCGATCTTCCCGCCATCCAGACCGCGCTCAGCGGCAACCTCTGCCGCTGTACGGGTTATCGCAAGATCTTCGACGCCGTGCGAGTCGCCAGCGAGCAATCGCGGAGTCACCTCGGAATTCGATCGTGACCCGCACCAGCGTCATCGGTCAGCCACTGCCGCGCCACGACGCCCTCGGCAAGGTCACCGGCGAGGCGCGCTATCCGGGCGATCTGCTCGATCCCGGCACGTTGCACCTGAAAGTTGTCTACGCCGGCCGCCCGCACGCCCGCATCCTTTCTCTCGACCCCTCAGCAGCACTCGCGGCTCCGGGAGTCGTCGCCGTGTTCACCGCGGCCGATGTCCCCTACAACGCCTTTGGTCTCATCGACGACGATCAACCCGTGCTCTGCGGCGATCGCGTCCGTTTCGCCGGGGACAAGGTCGCCGTCGTCGTCGCCACCACGAACGACGCCGCGGAGAACGGCGCCCGGCTGGTTGCCGTCACCTACGAAGACCTCCCGGCGGTCACCGATCCCCGGGAGGCCCTGGCGCCTGCCGCGCCCCTCGTCCACGAGTCGCGCGGCAGCAATCTCCTGACGCGCATCCCGATCCGCAAAGGTGACGTCGCGGCCGGATTTGCCGCCGCCGACGTCGTGCTCGACGGCGAGTTCACGACCTCCTGGCAGGAGCATGCCTTTCTGCAACCCGAGGCCGGCGTCGCTTGGGTGGATGACGCGGGCCGCATCATCATCGAAACCGCGGGGCAATGGCTGCACGAGGACCGCACGCAGATCGCGCGGATGTTGGGACTACCAGAGGAGCAGGTCGTCATCCGCTACGCGGCCATCGGTGGCGCGTTCGGTGGGCGCGAAGATCTCTCCGTGCAGCACCTACTTGCGCTCGCGGCCTGGAAGCTCGAGCGGAGGGTCGGTATCGTCTGGAGCCGCGAGGAGTCGATCCTCGCTCATCACAAGCGCCACCCATTCCGCGTCCGCTGTCGCTGGGGGGTGACTCGCGCTGGCCAGCTCACCGCCGTCCAGGCCGACTTGCTCGCCGACGGTGGCGCTTACGCCTCGACCAGTGCCGAGGTCACGAAAGTCGCCTCGCTCTTCGCCTCCGGAGTCTACGAAGTGCCGAACATCGCGGTCGAGGGCAGGGTCGTCTACACCAACAATATCCCCTCCGGCGCGTTCCGCGGTTTCGGCGCGCCGCAGGCCCAATTTGCCGCCGAAATCATGATGACCCGGCTCGCCCACGCCATCGGTATGGACCCGCTCGAGCTGCGCCGCCGCAACATCTACCGCGAGGGCGCGATCGAACCGACGCGGCAACCGCTCCCTCCCGGCGTCAGCGCTCTGCCGGTGCTCGAGCGCTGCGTGGCGGAGGCGCACACCCGTTTCGGCGCCGTCAGCCGCGCCGGCGCCCTCGATCCGAATCGCCCCTGGGTGCGCCGCGGCATCGGTATCGCCGCCGGGATGAAGAATCTCGGCTATTCATTCGGCTACCCCGAGCAGTCAACCGCGACCGTCGAAGTTCAAGGCCGCGGCGAAGTCGAGAGCGCGGTCGTCCGCGCCGGC
>JACCXM010000372.1 GCA_013697005.1 Chloroflexia bacterium
GCGGTGGCGTGGGCGTTCCGGGGTCCACTTGCCGTGCCGCGGCGACCGGGGCGGCCACGGCCGCGGCTCCCGCCGCAGCCGCTCGGCCCGGACTGAATCCCGCCGCCGAAGCGGCTTCCGCGCTCGCGAAACAGATTTCCGGGTTCGTTCGCTCGTACGTGGCCTGGCCGGGCAGGTGGAACATCCGCGACGGCAGATTGCCCTTTACCGGAAATCCGGGTGGGCAGTCCTGTCCGCCGGTGCCGCGCACGGCATCGGCGGGAATCCAATCTCCCGACTCGATGTCGGCGACGCCTTCAACCCACTCATCGGCATCGGGATCGTAATAGCCGGCGACGGCGTCCGGGACATCTGACATCCCGAGCATCCAATCCTGTGTCGACGGATTCCGATATCCGGCGCGAAACCGCCGCGGTGTACTTGACATCGACCCTCTCCTCCCGAACGCAAAAGCCCAGTTTCAGCCCTTTCGAGCCGTCCCCCAAGGAAAAACGGCGAACACACTCGCCTGTCA
Source organism: Chloroflexia bacterium (assembly GCA_013697005.1). GTDB lineage: Bacteria > Chloroflexota > Chloroflexia > Thermomicrobiales > UBA6265 > JACCXM01. The sequence continues at coordinate 515 of JACCXM010000372.1, forward strand.
CCCCAACACATTGTACTGCCTTCATATGCGGGCCACGTTTGAGAGTCAGCATATTCGGTCTCGGAACGCGAAAGCCATGTTTTGGCACGGTCCGGCCCAGATCGTTGTCCGTGGTCAAAGCCAGCGCGCGGGGAGATACTCGTTCCATGCACGCGTCGACCCCGCCCCAGTTGGGGGCGCTCACCCTGCTCGCTCCCGCGACCCCGCGGCAACACCTCACGCGACGGGTCAAGGCGCTTGCCCTGGAGCACGGTCTCTCGGTCTCGGCGGTGACGAGCGCGGCGGCGTTCCGGGAGCTGTTGCCGGTCTTGCGCGATCGGATCGCGGCCGGACATCTGGCCGGAATGGACTGGTTCACCACCGAGCGCGCCGCACAGTCGTGCGACCCCACGACGCTGATGGCCAATCCTCTTTCGATCCTCTCGGTTGGCATTGCCTACTGGGGCGACGATGGGGGGAAACCCGACGATGGGGCACCGCGGGGACGCATCAGCCGCTACGCGCGCGGCACGGATTACCACCGGTTGCTCCCGGAGCGCATGCGCGCCTTGCACCAGGCCATCGAGGAGCTGGTCGGGCATTCCGTCGAATCCCGCGTGCTCACCGATCATGCCCGGATCGTCGATCGCGCTGTCGCCGCCCGCGCCGGGCTCGGCTGGTATGGCAAAAACGCCTGCATCATCGTGCCCAGGCATGGCTCGTGGGTGATGCTTGGCGAGCTGTTGCTCGAGCTGGATCTGGAACCGGACCAACCGCTCGCGAAGAATTGCGGGGGTTGCCACATCTGCCTCGACCGCTGTCCCACGGGAGCAATCGTGGCTCCGTACACGATTCACGTGCCGTTGTGCATCTCGTTTCAGACGATCGAGCAACGCGGCGCGATCCCGCGCGAGCTACGGCCGCATCTGGGCGACTGGGTCTTTGGCTGCGACGTCTGCCAGGAGGTCTGCCCCTACACCCGAGCGGCAGCAGACGACCCTGACCCGGCATTCCTGCCCCGCACCATCGAGCATGCCTACCCGTCATTGCATGGCCTGCTCGAGATGTCCTCCCAAACATTTCGCGCGCGCTATGCGGGGACAGCGGTGCTGCGGGCGCGCCGGGCAGGGCTGGCGCGGAACGCCGCCGTGGCGCTGGGCAATATCGGTACGGAATCAGACGTACCGCAACTGACCAGCGTGATATTCGGGCACGACGAAGCGCTGGTACGCGGGCATGCGGCCTGGGCGCTCGGCAAACTTGGCGGGGCCACGGCGCGACGATCGTTGGCACGTGCCTGGAAGCGCGAGCGAGCTGCGGAGGCGCGTGAAGAGATTGCGTTGGCGATCGAGGAGGTGGGATGACGGAACACCCTCAGCTCGATTCCTGAGAAACCCTCACCCCAACCCCTCTCCCTGTGCGCAGGGCGAGGGGCTCTCGGCACTCGGTTCTTCCTTACCGAACCGACTCACCGACTTATCGACTACGGGACTCGTTACATCCCCATCGCGTGATAGCCGTTGTCGACGAAGATCGTCTCGGCGGTGATCGCGGAGGACGCGTCGGAGGCGAGGAAGACGGCGACTTTGGCGACCTGCGGCGCGCCGAATTCGTCTGGCAACGGCGCCCGTTCCAGCATGGCTTTGTAAATGTCGGAGAAGCCGGGGATGCCTCGTGCAGCGGCGGTTTTCACTGGACCGGCCGAGATGGCGTTGACGCGAATGCGCTGTTGACCCAGGTCATAGGCGAGATAGCGCACGGACGATTCCAACGCGGCCTTGGCCACCCCCATGACGTTGTACTTCGGGAACGCGCGGTCAGAACCCAGATAGGTAAGCGTCATCACACTGCCGCCATCGCTCATCAGCGGCGCGATGCGCCGCGCCGCCGCCACCAGTGAATAGCAACTCACGCTCATCGCGATCCGGAATCCGTCGCGGCTGGTGTCGAGGAAGCGCCCCTCCAGCTCGGCGGCGGGAGCGAACCCGATGGAATGCACCAGGGTATCGACGCGGCCGTAGTCGCGCTCCAGATCGGCAGCCAACTGGTCGAGCTCTTCGTCCGATTCGACATTGCAGGTGTAGCCCTTGCCGCCGTACTTCGCCGCGAGGGTCAGCGCGTCGCGCCCGGCCCGCTCGTCGACATAGGTGACGGCGATCTTGGCCCCCGCCTCCGCCATCTGTTCGGCGATCGCGTGGGCGATGCTCCAGCGGTTCTGGATGCCCATGATGACGCACGTCTTTCCGGAGAGCATCCCCGCGCCTGGGTTCACACCGCCACCTTCGCTCATGCGTCATTTCTCCCCGGCCGTCGCCAATCCGCGCTCGCTCCGACTTCCCGCGCGTGGTGCATCATACCCGTGCATCTGATGACCGCCCCAATCAGGAGGTTCTGCGTTCCGTGGCAACGAGTGAAACGTTCGCCCCTGTCACCATTGGAACCGGCATTCCCGTATTCGACGGGCACAATGACACCCTGCTCGATCTGCCGATGACGGACCGCTCCTTCTTTGCGCGCTCCGAGCAGGGCCACCTCGACCTGCCCCGGGCCCGGGAGGGTGGGCTCGGTGGCGGATTCTTCGCCGTATTCCTGCGCGACCCGGAAATCGCGGCAGCGATGCCGGAGCCAGATGTCGATGGCGAAGACGGGACGACCGCGATCGCCGCCCGCTCGTCGCGCCGCTACACCGATCCCGATCATCTCCCACCAGCGATGAGTCTGGAGTATGCCCAGCGCGAGGCGATGCGCACCGTCGCCAGTCTCTTCCGCCTCGAAGCGGAATCCGCAGGGGCAGCCAAGGTCGTGCGCACTGCCGGTGAGTTGCGGGGATGTCTGGAGAATGGCACCTTCGCCATGGAGCTGCATTTCGAGGGCGCCGAAGCCATCGATCCCGAGCTTGATGCCCTGGAGGTTTATCACCAGGCCGGGTTACGCTCCCTCGGTATCACCTGGTCGCGGCCAAACCGCTTTGGTTCCGGGGTTCCCTTCCAGTTTCCGGCCTCACCCGATACAGGCCCGGGGCTGACCGATCTCGGCAAGGACCTGGTGCGCGCCTGCAACCGGCTGCGCATCATGATCGATCTCTCCCATCTCAACGAAGCCGGTTTCTGGGATGTCGCCGCAATTTCGGACGCGCCGCTCGTCGCCACCCATTCCAACGTCCACGCCATCTGCGCGTCCACTCGCAATCTGACCGAGCGTCAGCTCGACGCCGTCCGCGACAGCGACGGCATCGTCGGGCTGAACTTCAACTGCGGCTTTCTCCATCCCGAGGGCAATCGCGGGTCCGCGCTCGATCTCGGGATCATGATCGACCATCTCGACGCGTTGCTCGCGCGGCTTGGCGACGACAAGGTCGCCCTCGGCTCCGATTTCGATGGGGCGACGATGCCGGAGGACGTGAAAGATGTCTCGTTGTTGCCGAATCTGCTCGATGCCATGCGGGCGCGTGGTTACGACGATGCCATGATCCGCAAGATCGCCTACGAAAACTGGCTGCGTGTGTTGGAGAAGACCTGGGGCGAGTAGTCCGTGAGGGAGAGAGCTCCGATGAATCGCCTGCGTTCCGCGCTCATGGTCGCCGCGTTCAACGCCGCGATAGGACTACCCTGCGTCGCGTCTCTGGCGGCGGCACAGGACGATGCTGATGCAGCCGAATGGTGTACGAGTCATGGCGGCACGGTGGTCGAGCGTTACCCGGCCAGCAATACCGCCAGTAATCCGCCGGTGGCGCTGGGCCCGGCGATCAGCTTCTGTGAGTTCACGGGTGGTGAAGGCGCCGATCCGGAGTCGAGCATTAGCGTGCGGGCGGACACACTCGCTGCCACGGAGCCATCGATGGCGGCGACCGCGTATCTCACCAAACCGGAAGCGCCCGAGAGCAGCGGATCGGCAAGCCCGGCGGCACTCTACTGTGCCGATCTCGGTGGCGCCCAGCTCGGCGGGGTGCTTGCGCCATCCGGCGGTTGGGTCAATGCCACGGACGCGACGGATATTCTCGATGGGCTGTGCGTCTTCCCCGACCTCTCGATCATCGACGCCTGGGGGTTGAGTTATCATACAGCGGGCACGATCCGCGGCGCGGATCTGGAGCCGCTATTTGGCTGGAAACCGGCGAGTGAAAGCTGACGTTCTCAGCAAACGGGCCGGGGCGATTGCCCCAGCCCGTTTCCTTTGCGTTTACTTCGACTACCGAATCGCGGCTTCGGTCTGCGGGTCGAAGAAGTGCAGGTTCTCCGGTAGTGGCGAGACCTGAATGCTGTCGCCACGATGGATACCCATATCCGGCACCATGCGCGCCGTCAGCAACGTGCTGCCGGCCAGCAGGTAGACGAAGATTTCGTTGCCGAGCTGCTCGACGATGTCGACGGTCACCTCGATCGCCATCCCCGGGATGAAGCCCGGCAGACGGCTGACCTCCACCAGGTGCTCGGGGCGCACCCCCATCGTCACGGTCTTGCCGATCCAGGGCGCCAACGCTTTTTCGACCCGTGGCGGCGCTTGCATCA
>JACCXM010000412.1 GCA_013697005.1 Chloroflexia bacterium
CATCGAAGACGAACAGCGGTGTCCCGCCGTCGAGAGTCAGCGGACCGCTCAGGTCTCGCATCTGCTCGATGGCGACAGCGTTGGCATTCTGGGTCGGATGCACCCGCCGCACATCGCGCGGGGCGGTCCAGCTGTCTCGCTGGAAGCTGAGCTGAGCCAACCACTGGTACGCCCACCCGGCCACGATCGGCTGGCCGGCGGAGTGGCGGGAGGGATGGTAGTAGAACCCTCGCTCCGGACTGGCCTCGGCATCGCAGCGGGGCCAGACGCTCAGGTCGACGGCGTAGACCGGCTGGTTGTCTGTGGTCGGATACTGGGCCACCGTCGCGCGGAGGGCTTCGACGTCGATGATCCCCTCGGCCAGGGCATCGTAGAGGCTGCCCCAGCCACGGCGGTGCGTCGCCTGCAGACTGAGGTGGGGCAACGAGGTGACCGTCTCGGCTGCCAACAGGGCATCAACGAGCTCGACGAGAGCGTCAGCACGCCGATGGAAGCAGCCATGCAGGGCGGAGCGGAAGGAGCGGAGAGCATCCAGATCATAAACGGGCATAACGCCCAGCTTGCCAGAACAACCCGCGTACAGCCAGCGCGGCCGATCGACGCCCCACCTGGGGTTAAATCACAAGCTAAGACCAGGTTCAGCATCGCTGAGACCGCCCACCACGCTTTTTTCAACAGACAGGTGGGTTACATGGAACCTGAAAACGATGACAGGCTACGGGAGCCTCTGGACGACGAAGAGCGCGAGCTGATGGACCCGGATACCTGGGACTGGGACTCGCTCACGGAACTTCCGCCAGTTCCCAATGCCGGCGCCGTCATGGCCGTTCACGTCACGCGCGAAGAGGTGGCCCACGTTTCCCAGGCGGCTCGCGTCGCAGGACAGACGACCGCCGGGTACATCAAGCAATCCGCGCTCATGCGCGTCATGTACAACGTCCCGAACTGATTTCACACCCTCGCTACCGCGCATTGTCCGTCGTCCGTGATGCTCAACAGGGTCGCCGCGCGCTTGGCCGATGCCGAAGCGGCGTTAGCTGACCCGCGTGTCGGTGTATTGGAGACGTGGCACGGATGCGTGATGAACATGGGGGCCACAATGACCGAGGCCGTTGATGTTCGCAATCTGACCACTGAGCAGCGGGACGCGGTGCGCCGCTATGCGCTCGTCATCGAATGGTCCGATGAAGATGCGGTCTTCCTCGCAGTCGCCCCCGACCTTCCGGGCGTGGTCACCCACGGGCGCACCCGCGCCGAAGCGGCCGCGATGGGGGAGGAAGGAATTGCGCTCCCGGATCATCTCCGCCCATCGCCAGATCTCGCTGGCGCGAGACGCTCAGCGTAGGGAGCGGCATCCCCGCCGCCACATCTTACCCGGCCACCTCCACGACCGCCATCATCCCGTGGTCCTCGTGGAACAGGATGTGGCAGTGATAGACGAATTTGCCGGCGTAGTCCATGAACGGAGCGCGAATGACGACCTCGCCGTTGGCCGGAAGGATGACGACGTCCTGCAGGCTGGCGGCGTTGTATGGCTGACCGTTGACCGACACCACCTGGAAGTCGTTGACGTGGATATGGAACGGGTGCTGCTCCGCCGTCACATTGCGGATCGTCCATTCCTCGACGGTCCCCAGCTTGACCAGATCGTCGACCCGGTTGGGGTCGAACTGCTGACCGTCGATCTCAAAGATGGGGTCATCGTCGACGTCGTTGAAGAAGATGTCGCGCGTGGCCGCGATCGGCGCCGAGTCGAGGTCGCGGTCCGGGGCGACGCTGGCGGGGAGCGCCGCGGGCGCTTGCGCGGTCCCCGCGACGGTCAGCGTCGCGAGCTGAACCTCCGGATAGACGTGATTGCCCTGATCGTAGGAGATCGTCTTGACGGCGTAGGTCCCGGTCTCCCCGCCCTGCACCAGCACGTCGAATCGCTTGCCCGGCGGCAACACCAACGCGTCCGCCTGCGCGACGTCCCAGACAGGGTTGCCATCTTCGGCCACGACGTGGAAGGCGTGACCGTCGAGGCGGAGTTGGTAAAAGAGCTCGGCGCCGACGTTGGCGAGCCGCCACAGCTGCGTTTCCCCCGGCACGATCGTCAAGGCCGGGTTGATTTGGCCATTGATGGTCCGCGTCGTCGGCGAACCGGGCGAATCTTCAATCGGGATCGCGCCATCCTCGAGCTGAAAGTCTTTCAGGGCGAACAGCCGCTCGTCGATTCCCTGCAGATCGGGCGGCAATTGCTCGCTCAATCCGTCGATCACGATCGCGCCCGACATCCCGCCGAAGACTTGCTCCAGCGCGAGGTGGTGCTGGTGCGGGTGATACCAGAAGGTGCCGGTGGGATGGTCGCTGGGAAGCTCGAGGACGTAGTGCGCCGTTTCGCCCGGATTCACCATGCGAAAGATGTTGTCGGATTCACCGCCCGGCGAGACGTGGAGTCCGTGGAAGTGCAGATTGGTCGGCTGCGTCAGGCGATTGACCAGCTCGAGCTCAATCCGGTCGCCCGGCCGCGCGCGCAGCGTCGGGC
>JACCXM010000430.1 GCA_013697005.1 Chloroflexia bacterium
GACCCGCACCGTGCCGAGCGAAGCCGCGCCGCCGCCCGCTGCACCCGCACCGGCGGTGGCCGCCTCGCCCGCGGCCGCCGCGGATCCCGACTTGGCGCAGTTCGATCCGAACCCGGAAGCGCCCTTCGCCGAGCTCGATGCCGAAGGAAAACTCACACCGCCAATCACCTCGGTGGCGGATTTCTATCACGTCTCCAAGAACATCTCGGATCCGGTGGTGGACGGCGCCGGGTGGTCGCTGAAGATTGGCGGTTTGGTCGAGAGACCATTGACGCTTTCCTATGAGAATGTTGTCGCCCGGGCCACGACGCAGAACATCACGACGCTGTCGTGTATTTCCAATGAGCTGAATGGCGAACTGGCCGGAACGGCGGAGTGGACCGGCGTGCCGTTGCGATTGCTCCTGGAAGAGGCTGGAGTCAATCCGGCGGCGGTCGATATCGTCTTCCGTGCCGCGGACGGCTACGACGACTCGATCCCGCTGGCGCAAGCGATGCACCCGCGGACCCTGCTGGTGACGGCGATGAATGGCGAGGTCTTGCCGCCCGACCACGGGTTCCCGGCGCGGCTGATCGTGCCGCCGATCTACGGGATGAAGAACGTGAAGTGGGTGCAGGAGATCGAAGCCGTCGATCTCGACTACAAGGGGTACTGGCAGACTCGCGGTTGGAGCGATCCGGCCCCCTATCAAATCTGGGGACGCATCGATACGCCGACCTCGGGCGAGCAGATACCCGCCGGTTCCGCGATCGCGGCCGGGGTCGCGGCAGCGGGCGACCGGGGGATTTTCCGGGTCGAGATCAGTCTCGACGAGGGTGCGACCTGGGCCGACGCCACCCTGGAGCCATCGCTCAACCCCGACTTCACCTGGGTGCGCTGGGTATTCCCGTTCGAGGCGACCCTTGGGGTTGCCAAGCTCTGGATGCGCGCTACCGACGGTGAGGGGACCGTGGCGCCGCAGGAGCAGAATCCGCCGCTTCCGGACGGGGCAACCGGCTGGCCGGAGCGCGCGGTGCAGGTCGTCACAGGGTGATAGGGTGATAGGAGGTTCAGACGACCCTGTCACCCACGTCAGGAGCTTGTTCGCCCCTGCCCCCGGGCTGATCTATCTCGATGCCGCTACTTACGGGTTGCCGCCGCGGCCGAGTGTCGAGGCGCTCACGCGGGCGCTGCACCGTTGGCAAAGTGGTGAGGCGGACTGGGTCGAGGAGTGGGACCGCAAGGGTGAGGTGTGCCGGCAGCATTTCGCGACACTGATTGGCGGGACCGCGGGCGAGACCGCCTTGGTGCCGACGGCCTCGGCTGGCATCGGTCTCGTTGCCGCCTCGCTGCCGGAGGGTATTGACGTTGTCGTGCCGGACGACGAGTTCACCTCCCTGCTCTTCCCGCTCCTGGTGGCCGAGAAGGAGCGCTGCGTTCGCTTGCATCGAGTCGATTTCGCCGATCTGGCCGATGCCATAGGGCCGGGGACAGGACTCGTTGCCTTCAGTCTGACCCGGTCGCAGGATGGCGAGACCGCTCCGCTGGGCGACGTCATCGCGGCCGCACGCCGGCACGGGGCGCGCGTCATGGTCGATGCCACCCATGCCGTTCCGTTCGTGCCGATGCAATCCTGGATCGCGGACATCGACTACCTCGTTTGTCATGGGTACAAGCACTTGCTCTGCCCGCGTGGGGTAGCGTTTCTCCATCTGCGGCGGGATCACTGGGACGAGGTTCAACCCTGGTTCGCGAACTGGCGAACCGGCGATCCTCTCTACGATCGTGCCTATGGGGGAACCCTGGATGATCTGGCCAAGGATGCGCGGCGCTTCGACGTTTCGTTGGCGTGGCACGCCTGGGCCGGAGCCGAACCGTCACTCGCGTTGTTGGTCGATTGGCAGGCGAGTGGCGTTCTCGAGGAAGTCAAGTCCCTCTCCCGGCGGCTGGCAGCGGGAATAGGACGCCCCGCACCAACAGCCTCGATCGTCAGTATTCAGGTCCGGGATGCCGAAGCCGCCGCAGCTGCCCTGGCCGAGACGGGGGTGCGCTGCGCCGCGCGCGGTGGCAATATCCGGTTATCACCGCACGTTTACAACACGAATGAAGATATCGACCGCGCGATTGGGGCGCTAGCACGCTTCATCGATTGACCAGGGGAACGACCATCTCCCCGAAAACAGGCTGTTATCCAACGTGTTCATCAGGCATCATCAGTATTCATCCAGGTGCCGCATGAGTCCCCGGAAGTTCCGGAAGTTCGGCACGCTGAATCCAGGCGCGTCTCTCGAAACAATCCAAATCCGCTCCCGCCGCCCACAGGCCGGGTGTCCAAATAGCGGTTGGGGTGAAGGATGCTCTGGGGTTGGGGTGAAGGGAATCCTCGAAGCCCTGGCGGTCAGGTGAGCGGCAGCTCGACTTCGCGGCCCAGCTCGATCGAGCGGTCGGCGGCGATCCCGATCGCGAGCGATTTCCGGGCGGCGCGGCCATCGACCAATGGCGGCGTGCCGTTCTGCACCGAGGTCAAAAAGTGGTCCGTTTCGTTGCGGATGGCGCCGGCGAGGCGGCCGTTGATGACCGGCCAGTGGCGGGTGTCGGGGAGCTTCCAGCCCTCGTCGGCATCGACTCCATAGAGATTCATCGGCGTGAAATCGAGCGAGACCACGCCGGTCGTGCCGATCACGTTCATCTCGACGTCCCCGAAGCCGCCCCAGGCCGCCGGCTTTTGCCATCCCGCCCAACCGTCGCTGAGCGCCCAGCCACTCTCCACCACAGCCAGCGCGCCGTCGCCGAACTGGGCCGTGATCCAGGTGAAGTCCGCCACGCCGAATCGCTCGAAAATGCGGCCGCGAATGGCTTTGGCGTTGACGGTAACGACGTCGACCGGGTGGTACCAGAGAATCTGATCGAGATCGTGGACGGCCAGATAGTTGATGACCGTCGTCCGTCCGGCAATGCGCTCGCCCTCGCCAATCGGCGCGTTGCGCCGCCCATACCCGGAGAGAAACGTGCCGATGGACCCGGCTGCCACCGCTTGCTGAATGCGGGCGTAGGCCGGCTCGAAGCGGAGGATGTAGCCGACCATCAGCGGCACGCCCGCGTCTTCGCACGCCGCGATCATGGCGTCGGCGTCTTCGAGGGTGGCCGCGATCGGTTTCTCGACCAGGATCGCGCAACCATGTTTTGCGGCCATGACAACCGCCTCGCGATGCAGCGTCTCCGGGGTAGCCACAACCACGGCATCCAGACGTTCGGCGGCAAACATCCCGGCGAAGTCAGCGTAGGCTCTTGCTCCGTACGTTGCGGCGAGCTCGTTGCTCCGCGCGAGGTCCGGATCGGCGACCGCCACCAGTGCGCCGAATCCGCTCTCGGCGGTCGCGCGGGCGTGGAGCCCACCCATGAACCCGGCGCCGACGACGCCAACCCGCAATTGATCCATGGAATTGGTATCTCCTTGTTGCATCGAAGTAGAGCAGCGATCGAAGCACGTGTCATTCCGAGGAACGAGGAATCTCGGCCGCAGGCCGCATTCTTTCACGGAAAACGAGATTCTTCCTTCGTCAGAATGACACAAATTTCGTAGGCCACCTCACACCAGCGCATTTCCCGATGCACGGTCGAAAACGAACGCATCGCTCCAGGCGAAGTCGATCGCGACCCGATCGCCGACCTCGAACACCTGGGCGGTCGGCGTCACGGCGGTCAGCAGGTGGCCGTTCGTCTGCAGCTCATACAGGATGTCGGTCCCCAGGATTTGACGGGTGTAGATCTCGGCGCGCCAGCCATCCGCCGCGGGTGAGCGTTCCACGGACGCAAGCGATAGGTGTTCTGGCCGGACGCCAACCAGGAAAGTGCCGCCTGACCCCTGCCGCTCCACCGCGGTGCGTACCTCCGGTGACACGGTCTTGGTCCAGGCGCCATCGCCGAGGAGACTGACGCCGTTCGCGGCAAGCGAGGCCTCAATGACATTGATCGGATGGGCGCCGATGAACTGGGCTACCCACAGGTTACGCGGAGCGCGGTAGATATCGAGGGGAGGTCCGAGCTGGATCAGCTCTCCGGCGCTCATCACCCCGATGCGGTCGGCGATGGCCATTGCCTCTTCCTGATCGTGGGTGACGAAGACCATCGTCGTCTCGACCTCGCGGTGAATGCGCACCAGCTCGGAGCGCATCTGGCGCCGCAGCGAGGCGTCGAGACTGGAGAACGGCTCATCGAGCAGGAAGAGGCGAGGACGGCGCACGAGCGCCTTGGCAATGGCGACGCGCTGCCGCTGCCCGCCGGAAAGTTGATGGATGCGGCGGTCGAGCAACGGCGCGATATCGAGGATATGGACGACTTCCGAGGTGCGCGCGGCGATCTCCTGGCGCGACACACGGCGCGTCCGCAACCCCATGCCGATGTTGTCGCGGACGTTGAGATGGGGGTAGAGCGCGATCGACTGAAAGACCATCGCGATGTCCCGCTCCTCGGGAGGAACGTCATTCATCGCCTGGTCGCCGAACGAGAGTTGGCCGGTCGATGGCCGCTCGAGCCCGGCCAGCATGTTCAGCGTGGTCGTTTTCCCACAGCCGGAGGGACCAAGGAGCACGAGCAACTCACCGTCCTGGATTTCGAGATCGAGGTCTTTGACCGCGGCAACGCCACCTTCGAACTGCTTGCCAACTCCGGCAAAGCGGATCGACCCATTGGCTTTCGGTGGTGTGGTGATGGGGTGATGGGGTGGTGGGTTCATTTTCCCCCTCGTCACAGCGGATCAACCAAATTGAGACTGCGGATGCGGCTCTGGAAGAGATAGGCCAGGATGGCCGGGGGAATGATGGAGATGATGGAGACGGCAGCCATCTCGGTCGGCTGCGAAATCTGGAAGAAGAAGGTCGAGATGGCGGGCGGCAGCGTCTGCGCCGGTGACCCGGCGGCCAGAAACTGGGAAAAGACGAACTCGTTCCAGCAGACCATGAAACTGATCGCCGTCGCCACCGCGATTCCTGGCCAGGACATCGGCAGGATCACCCGGTAGAACGCTTGCCAGCGGGTGTTGCCGTCGACGCGCGCCGCGGCCTCGACGGTACGCGGCAGGGAGGAAAAAAAGCTGGTCATGACCCAGATGATCATGGGAATGGTCAGGGTGAGATAGATGATGACCAGACCGCGCACCGTTCCCTGCAACCCGACCTGGGAATAGAGGAGCACGAAGGGGATGATGATGGCGATGGGAGGGTAGGAGCGGCTGGTGATGATGGCGAAGAGCATCGCGGTCCGTCCCCGGAAGTTCAGCCGCCCCAGGGCGTAGGCGACGGGGAGAGAGATGACCATCGTCAGAATCGTGACGATCACAGCGACGATGAGGCTATTTCGCAGACCGCGCTGAATGATGGGTGCCTGCCCGATCACGGGCAGTTCAGCGCCGCCGGGGCCGATCGCCGTACCGCCGAAGAGCCGGGTGTAGTTGCTGACGGTAGGCTCGTGGGGGTAGAGATGGGTCGGGCTCGCCAGCAGCTCGGTTTTGAACATCAGCGACATGTTGAATAGCCAGTAGATCGGGACGATCGTCCAGATCACCAGCAGCGCCGCGAATCCGTAGATGAGGAGACGGCGGCCGTTCATACACGCTTCCTCATGTCTCGCTCACCGTCAGGTCAGCGGCGGTCGCGGAATCTGGCCGCTGCTTGCGCCGCCAGAAGAGAAGGAGGAAATAGGCGGTCGTGATGATCGTCGTCAGGATAACCAGCAACCAGCCAAGCGCGGCGCCCTGGCCATATTGGTTGTTCTTGTAAAAGACCCGGTAGACCTCCCAGGTCAATGTCGTCGAAACGTCGCCGGGGCCGCCGCCGGTCATGAAGAAGATGACGTCGAAGGCGCGCGCCGCCTCGACCGTGACCAGCACCATGACGATGAGCAGTGGCGCCTTGATATAGGGGAACACGACGTGGCGGAAGCGCTCGAACGTGTTCAGACGGTCGACTTTGGCCGCTTTATACAAGTCCTCCGGGATCACTTGCAGCGTGGCCAGGACGAAATACATGCCGAGGGGCGCGATCTGCCAGGCGTGGGCGATGGCGACTGCCGGCACCGCGAGGGTCTCGGAGAGGAAATTGATCGGCCGGTCGATGAGATTGAGTTTCAGGAGCACCGCGTTGAACATGCCCCATTCCGCACTGTAGAGATATTTCCAGACGATCGCCGTGGCGTAGAGCGAGACCGCCCAGGGCAGAATCACCAGCGCCATCACGAACCCGCGGCCGCGAAACTTCTCGTTGAGAATCAGCGCGCCGCCGACGGCGATCACCAGCGCGAAGATGGAGACCAGCGCGGTGTAGTAGATGGTGATCTGGAGGGCGTGAGCGAGCGCCGGCGACGTGAGCGCTTCCTGGTAGTTGCGCAGGCCGACATATTCGTTGCGCTTGAAGATCAGATCGATGCGATGAAAACTCGTCCACAAGGAATAGGCCGTGGGGTAGCCCACGATCGCTAGCAGGGCGACGATCACGGGGAGGGTCAACAGGCTGGCGAACTGGCCGTCACTCAGCCGCGACGAGCTCCAGCGCCGGCGCGCGACCGGGTCCATTCGGGATGGCGTCAATTCCACGGTGGTGGCCACTCGCACACATCCTCGCAATCAGCGGCTGGCCGGAACGCGCTCTTGGGTTGCGCCGTGG
>JACCXM010000436.1 GCA_013697005.1 Chloroflexia bacterium
ACGCCGCACCCGACTCCCCCACCTAGTTTCGCGGAGCCCTGTTGGACAGGGGCGGAACTTTCCCTACCCCTTATCTCCTATCCCCTCGTTCGTTTGACGCTCCCCAACAGTGCTCCTATCATCCTGGCTCTAATAGGCTCGGCGATAATTCAATTTTGGTGAGCAGCAAGGGATTCATTCTGCATCATTGCTCGCTCTCTCATTCGATACGTGGTATCCAACTAAGGCAACCGCCAACGCTCGGTACCCAGTTGACTACTTCAACCAGAAACGGATCAGCGGTCCGTTGCTGGACCGCATCGACATCCACCTCGATGTGCCCCGCATTCCCCACGAGCAGTTGTCTGACCGCCGTCCCGGCGAGGCGTCATCGGCAGTGCGGGAGCGCGTGGAGCGGGCGCGCCAGATTCAATCGGCGCGATTCGCCGGCACATCGGTGCTGACCAACGCCGACATGGGACCGAAGGAGCTTCGCACCCACGCCGCCCTCGACGACGCGGGTGAAACGCTGCTCGGGACGGCCGTGCGCCAGATGGGTCTCTCCGCCCGCGCCTATCACCGGGTGCTCAAACTGGCCCGCACCATCGCCGATCTCGCCGCCGAGGAACGCGTCTCCACAGCCCACGTCGCCGAGGCGCTCCAGTACCGGCCGCGGGTGGCGGAGGGGTGAGCCAGGTTCAGGAATGAATCCGGGGATAGGCATCTCGACGTTAGCGCCACTGACGGCCATTGGGACCTCTGGCGCGAAACAGCGTTCGCCAACAAGGCGTTTCTAAGGCCAGACATCCACTACTGGTCCGCTTGGGATGGCGGAACGGGCCAACGCGGCGGCGCGAACAGGGATGGCGCGCCGTCGCACCGAGGACCGGAGCGGTAGCCGGCAACGCCGCGCGCTCCGGTGGAGGGAAGTTTCCATGCGTCTCCTCGATGGCCGCGCCGTGCGGCGGCGCGGCTGGCTCTGTGTCGTGGCCGTCGCTTTGTGTCTCGGTCCGATACAGACCACGGTTCGGGCCCAGGACACCGTGCCCGCTACCGGATCGGCGACGATCGTCTCGGCAGGGGCGGCGGTGCTGCTGCGCGAGCAACCAGGGTACGACGCCGCCGTGCTGGCAACGCTCGAGGACGGGTCGGCCATCGAAGTCGCCGGGGCATCCATGATGGCGGGTGACGGTTCGGCCTGGCTCCCGGTCAGTGCCGGTGGTCAGAGCGGTTACGTTCCCGCGGGATACATCACCAATGCGGCTGCGCCGGTAGCGGCGCCCGTCGTCGCGCCCGATCCCGTGATGGCTCCCGACCCAGTCGTCGCCACCGATCCCATTCTGGCCGCGGCTCCAGCGGCGGGCGCCAGCGCCACGACGACGACCGATGTAAATCTGCGGTCGGGTCCGAACGGCGAAGCCGAGATTTTGCAGGTGCTGCCGCCAGGAACAGCCCTCGCTATCGACGGCGCGACAGAAAACGGCTTCGTGCCGGTGAGCGGCAGTGGCGGCTCAGGCTGGGTCGCCGCCGAATTGCTGGCCGGGAGGGAGGCGGCATTGCCGCCGCCATTGGTAGCGGAGCCGAACGGCGCCGTCACCCCGCCGCCGACGGAAGCAACATCACCGGCCGCACCATCAGAGACAGCCCCTGCTCCCGGGGCCGCCGCGGCAGAACCGGAGCGGGCGCGCGCCGGCAGCACCGGCATTGTCTGGCCAATGGCGGGGGGCGAGTGGGAAGTGGTGCAGGGCTACAACAACGGCACCCACACCAACCGCAGCAGTTTCGCGCAGTACAAATATTCCCTCGATTGGGCGCGGGTGGACGGCAACACCGCCGGGCAACCCGTCTACGCCCCGGTTTCGGGGACGGTGGACTGGACCGATCGCGGCAGCGGCGGAATGCTCGTCGATGCTGGCAACGGGTATGGTGTGGCCGTTTTCCACGTCACGATCGACCGCGGCATCGGGCGCGGCGACAGTATCGAGCGCGGTCAGCAGATCGGGACCGTCTCCGGTCCTGGCGGCGAAGGCTATATGTCGATGGCCCACATCGACATGACCGTGTGGCAGTTGAACGGGCGCGGCCACGAGGCGACCCCCTTCTCCGGTCCGAACGCCATCGCCGGGCAGGAGTTTCCCGACACCGGCGGCGGCAACCAGTACATGGGGGTCACGGTTTCGCCGTAATCCGCGCTTCGACGCGGGTGAGGAAGTCGTCCAGTACGTGCATGTAGCGTTCCGGTTCTTCGGCGTGGGCCATGTGCGAGCTCTCTTCGAAGACAACCCACTCCGCGCCGGGGATGCCGTTCTGCACCGTTTCGGCGATCAGCGGCGTCGCCTCGTCGTGGCGGCCGGAGGTGACGAGCGTCGGCACCCGGATTTCACCGAGGCGCGGAATGATGTTCCACGACTTGAGGGTGCCGACGACGTGAAACTCGCTCGGTCCGTTCATGGTGTGATAGACCTCGGGATTCCGCTCGATCGCGGCAAAGGTGCGTTGCACGAACTCCGGTACGGGGTCGACACGGCAGACGTGACGCCCATAGAAGACGCTCATCGCTTCCAGATATTCCGGAGTGTCGACGGTGCCGGTGGCTTCGTGGCGGAGCAGGGTTTGTTGCACCTCCGGCGGCAGATCTTCGCGCAGCCGGTTCGCCTCTTCCACCCACTGGATCATGCTGGCTGGCGAACTGGCGACGATCAGACTCTCCAGTCCTGAAGGCTGGGTGAGGGCGTACTCCATCGCCA
>JACCXM010000445.1 GCA_013697005.1 Chloroflexia bacterium
CCCTCGAACTGCGCCTCCCGTTCCACCACCATACCGATGTTCGAAGCGTCGACCACCTCGGCCCCGGTGTCGTACGAGAATGGCGGGTAGCCGTTCTCGATCGCCATGTGGATCAAAGACGACGTCACCCAGCCCTGCGCATACGGATTCTGGGCGATCGACCACTGCGCGACCCCATTCTCGATAGCATCCAGAACACCGGGCACCAAGTCGAAACCACCGTTAGCGAACTTGCCCTGCAAGCCGGCCTGCTCGATCCAGGTCCCGGTGTGCCAGTGCACGAAATCGGCGTGGGCGAACGCGACGATGTCCTCGCCCCCTGCCGCCCACCTCGCGTCGAGCTTGGAGATCGCTTCCGCCGGGTCGGTCGACGTTGTCATGTCCTCGGTGGTGTAGGAAGTTCCGTTCTCCTCGTTGTACTGCGCGATCCCTTGGCGGGCGCCTTCCATCCGGGCGTCGAGCGCGCTGTGGCCGGGGGCAATCGTGCCCAGAATAACGATGCCGTCGTCTCGCCCTGTTATCTCCTTGGCGTGCTTGGCGGCGTTGCGCCCGCTCTCGATCCCCGCTGGGATGAACTCCTGACCGACGTAGGCGACCCCGAGATCCTGATAGCCATCACTGGCCGTGTTGTAAAGGATGACGAAGATGCCCTCCTCCTGGGCGGCGCGAATGGCGTCGTCGAACTGGGTGGTGTTGACCCGCGTGAAGCCGACGGCCGCCGGTTTGGCGGCGATGGCGTCGAGCTGATATTGCAGCGTCGCCACCTCATCGTGTTTCGGCGGCCCGATCCACTGCGTCTCCCAGCCGGCCAGCTCTCCGAACTGCTCGAGCCCGGTACGTACCGGCACGAAGAATGGATTGTCATCGTGGGTGACGAAGATGACTTTATTGTTCCCTTCCTGCCGCCGCGGTGCGGCAAAGCTTTCCCTGGCGAACGGCAACCCTGTCGCACCCATTCCGATACCGAGCGCGCCACCGCGTGCGAAAACGTCGCGTCGTGAGAGCGTCATTGCTGTTTCTCCATGGTTGATGTCGAATCGATCAAACTCGCGTTGTTCTGAACCCTGAGGCGAAGAATCCCGTCGTCTGCCAACGTCTCCGCCCAGAAACGAGATGCTTCGTTCCTCAGTGCCGTGACCGGATACACGTGTCATTCTGACGAAGGAAGAATCTCGGCCGAAGGCCGCGTCTAGTCGCGCTGAACGAGATTCTTCGCTTGCGGGCCCAGAATGACACCCTCTTTGTGTCACGGCACCCAGCATGACACGGCTTGGCCTGGCCGCTTTGCCGAGCCTGGCTGTCGCTTGGCCTCACCTCCCTTCGGTATGGTTTCGCCGTACCTCGGTGGTCAGGCGATGCTGGCGCAACGTGATGGACGGTGGCGGTAGGGGAGACGCCTGCGTCGCCCGCCTCACGCCACCACGGCGCACCGGGTCTCCGAACCATGCTGGTTACCCACTCAAAGCCCCTGCCGTCGCCGCACCGTCACATCCAACAACACCGCCAGAATGATGACCGCCCCTTTGGCGATCGGTTCGCTGTCCTGTTGCGCCCCGAGCAGCACCAGCCCAGTCGTGATCATGCCGGTGATCGCCGCCCCGAGAAAGGTGCCGAAGACGCTGCCGATCCCGCCAAACAGGTTGGTGCCGCCGATGACCACGGCGGCGATCACGTCGAGCTCGTACCCCGGCCCGTACCCGCGCGAAACCCCGTGTACCCAGCCGATCAGGATCGAGGCCGCCAGCCCGGTCAGCGCGCCGACGATGACGAAGCAGAGCAGCTTCACCCGCGGCGTATTGATCCCGGCGTTGCGGGCGGCCTGTTCGTTGTCCCCCGTGGCGTAGACGTGGTAACCGAACTTCGTCCGGCTCAACACGAAGGACGCCACCAGCACGACCGCCAGCATCCAGAAAATCTGCATCGGCACCTCGCCGAACAGGCGGCCGGCGGTGACTTGGTCGAACTGCGGCGAGCGCCCGATCGGTGGCGTCCGGATCCAGACCAGGGCGATCCCGCGCAGGATGCCGAGCATCCCGAGGGTGACGATGAACGACGGGATGCGGAACCGGGTCGTGAGAAACCCGTTGACGAAGCCGATCCCCGCCCCCGCCGCGATCGCCGCCGGCATCGCCAGCCACGGCGACCACTGCCAGTCGAACAACATCTTCGAGACCGTCAGCGCCAGCAGCCCGTACATCGCCCCGATCGAGAGATCGATCTCGCCGGCAATGAAGAGAAACGTCATCCCGGTCGCCAGAATCGTCAGCAGCGAGATCTGCATCGCGATGCGCAGGATGTTGTCTTCGGTGAAGAACGTCGCCGGGCGGGCGATCGAGAGTGCCACGAAGAGCCCGATCGCCGCCGCCAGAATGCCGAACTCGCGCACCTGGAACACGCGGCGCAGCCGCTGCCGCCCCGGACCCGTCTCCGGCGTTCCTTCCCGCACCACCTCTTCCGCGGTGGTGGTCGGCTGCGCCATCAGACCGCTCCCAACGGCATCGCCGACGGCGCGCCGACGATCAGCCCGACGATCTCCGCGGCGGTGGCCTCGGCTTTGACCCGTTCGCCGGCGTTGCGCCCGCCGCGCATCACCACGATGCGGTCGGCGACGTGGAAGACATGTTGCAGGTTGTGACTGACCACCACCACCGCCGTCCCGTGCGCCTTCAGATCCTCGATCAAACGCAGCACCTTGGCCTGCTCCTGCACCCCGAGCGCGGCCGTCGGCTCGTCCATGAAGACCAGCCGCCCCCCCTGCTGCACGGCGCGGGCAATCGCTACCGCTTGGCGCTGCCCGCCGGAGAGCAGCCCCACCAGGGTGTACACCGAGGGGATCTTGATCTTCAGCTTCTCCAGGACCTGGCGCGACTCGCGCACCATCCGTCCCTTGTCGACCGTCGGACCGCGCATCGGCTCCCGACCGAGAAAGACGTTGGTCGCCACGTCGCGGTGATTGACCAGCGCCAGATCCTGATAAACCACGGCGATCCCGAGCGCCATCGCATCGTGCGGACTGCGGATCGTCACCGGCTGCCCATCGAAGAAGATCGCACCGGCATCGCAGTGATACGCTCCGCAAAGCGTTTTCATCAGCGTCGATTTGCCCGCACCATTGTCGCCGACGAGCGCGACGACCTCGCCCGGATCGACCCGGAAGTCGACGTTGTCCAACGCCTGTACGTGGAGAAAACGCTTGGAAATGCCTCGCGCCTCGAGCAACGGCGTCTGGTTTTTGACGGGTGTGGCGGCAGCCTTACCCTTCTCCATCGCCGCTCCCATCCGGTACCGACGCCAACAACACCTCGAGGGTCACGCCGGGATCGAGGAGCCGCGCCAGCTCCCGCCGCGCCACGCTTTCCAGACTGCGGTCGAGGTCCGCGCCATATGTCGTCGCCGCCACCTCGAGATGGGCGAGCATCGCCGACCGCGCCCGCTCCGGTTCGCGCGCCGCGATCGCCGCGGCAACCACGCGGTGATACGGCACCGAGGCCCGCGTCACCTCCGGATCGGCGAGGCTGCGTAGCATCAACTCGATCGTCATCCCGGTGATCGCCCCGAACATCGTCTCCACCACGGGGTTGTGGGCCGCGCGCGCCACCGCGAGGTGGAACGCCAGATCGTAGCGCGCCTGGTCGATGAGCCCGGTCGCGCCCTCGAATCGATCGAGCGCGTCTTCGATACTGGATAGGTCGGCGGCAGTCGCCCGCGTCGCCGCCAGGGCCGCGGTCGTCGCTTCGAGCATCGTGCGCGCCTCGACCAGATCGCGGGGTGTCGGCTGATGCCGGCGCAGCAACGCATCCATCCCCGCCGCCGCGTCGGTCGCCCGCGCGGTGCGCACGAACGCGCCGCGCCCTGGCTGCACCTCGACCAACCCGCGTTCGACCAGACCGCGCATCGCCTCGCGCACCACCGGCCGGCTGACTCCAAAGCGGTCGGCCAGCTCCCGCTCCGACGACAGCTTCGATCCCGCCCCGGCGCGGCCGGTGAGAATCTCATCCGCCAGGTGCGCCAACACCTCTGCCCGCGACGGGATAGTCGAACTGGTCTTACCGGTCATAGCAGTCGTACGATATGATGGGTGGAGAGCCGTGTCAAGAAGCACTTTGGCTATCGGCTATCGGCTGTCGATCTCTGCTCGCCTTGGTCGTCTCGCCGTCTAGCCGCCGCGGCCTCTAGCCAAGAGCTAGTCGCCGATAGCCGATAGCCAGCAGGAGACCCCCATGGATCGTCTCGACGGCAAGGGAATCGCCATTACCGGCGGCGCTGGCGACATCGGCGCGGCAATGGGCGCGGAATTGCGCCGCCTCGGCGCGGCGATCACCCTGATCGATCGCAAGTCGCCCGCGGAAGCCGCGCCCTGGCTGGCGCGAGCCCGCGAACACGGCGACGTTGCCTACGTCCAGGCCGATGTCCGCGACCGGGACGCCATCGAGGCCGCGCTGGTGGCGATCGACCCGCTCGACGTCGCCATCGGCAACGCGGCAATCGGCCACGGCATCCCATTTCTGGAGATCACCCCGCGGCAGTGGCAGGAGCACCTCGACGTCAATCTCACCGGCTGCTTCAACCTCGGCCAGGCCGCGGCCCGGCTGATGGTGGAGCGGGATCGCCCCGGCCGCATCATCTTCACCGGCACCTGGGTACAGGAGGTGCCGTGGCCCGAGATCGCCGCCTACTCGGCCACGAAAGCCGGCGTCCGCATGCTGGCCCGCTCTATGGCCCGCGAGTTGGCCCCGCACAAGATCCTCGTCAACGTGATTGCTCCCGGCATCGTCAACGCCGGTCTCGCCCGCCACCAGATGGAGACCGAGCCACAATACGCCCGCCGCGTCCGACACGTGATCCCCCTCGGCGTACCCCAAACCGCTGAGCAGGTCGCCCGCGCCACCGCCTTCCTCTGCTCGGACGCCGCCGACTACATGACCGGCAGCGTCCTCTTGGTTGATGGGGGGTTATCGCTGTTCCAGTTCGCGGAGGACGGGGCAGACTGATACCGATTCCGGGCGAAGCACCACGGCACGCGCCGTTGTGTCGTGTCCCTGGATCTTCGACATCTTCGACATCTTCGCCGCTAGCGCTCCCCAAAAATGCTGGTGCCAAGCCGCGCGATGCTCTCCGCGTACGAAGGGTCGGCTGCCCAGCTCCCGGCGAGATCGGCAATCGTGCGCGCGCTCCCGCCCCGCCCCGCGGCGAGCGCCGCCTCATACCGGGGATCGAGCGCGACATACGGGGCCAGTGGATGATCGGCCGGAATCGGTCCGGCGGCATACAGATACAGATGGACGAGCTGCGCCCGTGCGGCGTCGGCGCCACCCTGCCACGAGGACGAGACGACCTCTTCACTGGTGATGCCGATTCCCGCCGGGTTGAGATGTTCGGTCCAGGCCGGCGATTGCCACCACCCGGTCTCCAGCGCGGATTGGGCGATGACCACGGCCGGATCGAGACCGGCGAGCGGCGCCAACCGGTAGACCTCGGCGACGTAGGCCGCCACCTCCTCGCGCTGCCGGGCGGCGGCCACCGGCGCGGCCGCCAGCACTCGCGTGACCGAGCCGCGCGGAAACGCCAGCAGCGGGTCGCCAGGAGTCATCGCAAACGACATTTCGGACGGCGCGGGAATGGCCGTTCCCCCCATGCCTCGCGACCGTAGCCACGTCACCGCGCCGTCCCTGATCGCCTCCGCAATCGCCTCCCGCCGCTCCCCACCTGGGTCGGCGAGTCTCGCGGCCTCCTCGGGATTCGAGAGAAACACCGGCTCGACCAGGATGGCCGGCATCCGCGCGGTGAGCAGCCCTCCGTTCTCGAGCTGCTCCAACCCGGAGTCGCCGAGCTCCGTTCCCGGTTG
>JACCXM010000309.1 GCA_013697005.1 Chloroflexia bacterium
GGTCGATCGTCAGGGTCAGCGCCAGCAGAAACTCGTTCCAGGCGAAAACGAAAGCGAACAGGAAGGCGATGACCAGCCCCGGTACCGCCAGCGGCAAGGCGATGCGGAAAAAGGCGCCGAAGCGGGATGCGCCGTCGACCATCGCTGCCTCCTCGATCTCGATCGGCAAGTCGGCGAAATAGTCGCGTAGCAGCCAAACGACCAGCGGCAGATTCATCGCGGTGTAGACAATGATCAGCGACGGCAGGCGGTCGAGCAAATTGAGCTGGTTGAAGAGGATGTAGAAGGGAACCACCAGCGCGACCGGGGGAAACATCCGCTGCGAGACGATCCAGAAGGCGATGTCGTTGTTCTTCCAGCGCCGGTACTGGAACCGCGTCAGCCCGTACGCGGCCATGGCGCCGAGG
The DNA here is from genome assembly GCA_013697005.1 of Chloroflexia bacterium. Taxonomy (GTDB): domain Bacteria; phylum Chloroflexota; class Chloroflexia; order Thermomicrobiales; family UBA6265; genus JACCXM01. Next base: position 408 of record JACCXM010000309.1, read on the forward strand.
ATCACCGCCAGCAGCGCCGAAAAGAAGGCGGCGCCGAAGGAGTTGCGCATGAGCAAGGTGAGGTTGCCCATGCCGCTGACGCCGTACCCGCCACCGGCGCCGAAGATACTGCGGAACGCATCCAGGGTCGGCGTGAAATCGACCCAGGGGATGAAGGTTGGCCGTGGTCCCTGCACGGCCATCGCGCTCTTGATCGAGGTGACGAAGATCCAGTAGATCGGGAGGAGCGTGAACAGCGCCCAGACGAACAAGACGATATACGCGCCGATGGAGAGCCGGCGGCCGCGGATCACGGGCACGCTACACCTCCTCGATGCGGCGGAAGGCACGCAGATAAAGCAGAAAGACGATGCTCATCATGATCGCGGTGGCCCAGGCCACCGTCGCCGTGAACCCCATGTTGAAGGTGCGGAATCCCGCCGCGTAGGCATAGAACGAAAGCAGCTCCGTCGCCGTACCGGGTCCGCCTCCCGTGAGCACGTAGACGGTATCGAACACCTTGAAAGCGTCGATCGCACGGAGCAGCACGATGGCGACCAGGTAGGGGGCCAGCAGCGGCAGCGTGATGTCGCGCAACACGGCGCGCAGACCGGCGCCATCGACAAGTGCCGCTTCGTAGATTTCGGTCGGCAGCGACTCCAGCGCGGCCAGCGTCGCCAGCGCGACGAACGGTGTCCACTGCCAGATATCGACGACGACCAACGAGATCAGCGCCGACGTCTGACCCGCCAGCCAAAGCACCGGCGGCAGACCCACCGCTTCCAGAAAATAATTGACCGGACCCCGGTTGTAGTCGAACAGCATCTTCCAGGCGAAGGAGATGGCGATCGGGGGCAGCAAAATGGGTAAGGCCAGGGTCAACCGCAGCGCGGCTTTGCCCCGCGTGGCCACTTGCAGGCACAGCGCGATCAGCAATCCGAGCAAGAGCTCCAGCCCCGCCGCCAACACGACGTAGGCGATGGTCCGCACCGTCGCGTCCCAGAAGCGTTCGTCAACCAGGAGACGGCGGATGTTATCGAGCCCGACAAAGGTGATCCCGCTGCCGGCCTGCCACGAGTTGAAAACCAGGTAGATCGAAAAGAGGAGCGGGAAGACGCCGAGCAGGATGAGGTAGAGCACCGCCGGCATGAGAAACACGTACTTGGCGTTCTGCTCGGCCCAATCGCGCCGCCGCGGCACAGCACCACTGGCGGCCGGGACGAAGGCAGGGGTGCTGCTCACGGAACCGCCTCCTCGCTCGCCGATACCGCCGCGCCCACGGCGCCGCCGCGCGACGCCGTGGGCCGGGCACGATCACATGCCGAGATGGGCGCGGTAGGCCTGGACCTGTTTCTCTCGTCCCAGCTCGTCGGTAATGGCGTTGAACTCTGTGACGCACTGATCCATCGCCTGCTGCGGCTGCAGCTCGCCGGCGATGGTCTGGTTGGTGAACCGCTCCAGCGTCTCCTGATAGCGCGCCGCGCCCGGGATGCGCGGGTCGAGCACGGCGTTCGGGTGGTTGGTCGCGGCCAGGATATTCTCGACATAGAGCTGGGCCTCGGCCTCATCCCAACCGGCGTCGATCCAGGCCTGCAGGTTGGTGCTGTGCGAGATACGCCACGGCTGGAATCCGGACTGCGGCGAGGCGACGTCGATGGCGCTGACCTCGGGGCTGGCGTGCCACTTGATCCACTCCCAGGCCGCGTCCGGGTTCTCGCTCTGGCTGGTGATGTAGTACGACCACCCGTTGTAGGCGTGGGTCGGGGTGCGGTGGACCTCGCCCTCAGGCATTGTCACCCAGGTGTCGGTCTGCCAGTCGAAGTACTCGGTCACACCCGGGGTCAGGGCGAAACCGAGCTTGCCCTTGACCAGCGAGTCGGGGCCGACGGACAGGGGACCGGTGTCTCCCCAGTCCAGCGACATCAGCGCGAGACCGCCGACGACGTCGAACATCACCGCGTTGCGGTCCGCGTCGAGTCCCGGCCGCATCGCGTTCTTGATCACATCCACGAACTCGGTCAACCCCCGGACATACCCCTCGGTGTTGATCAGGGGGTTCATGTCCGGATCGAAAATGTAGATGCCCGGCACCGGCGCCTTGTCGCTGGGAACGACCGAGTAGGGCGCCGTCCAGGGGTAGGAGTACCAGTAGGATTGCTGGCCGCGCAGCACGCAGGTGATGAAGCCGTAGGCTTCGCCCTGATCGCTCCAACCGGCGCCGCCCCCATTCGGGCTGAAGAACTTGGCGACCTCCACGAACTCGGTCAGGGTCTGCGGTGGGTTGGGCAGGTCTTTGCCGGTCGCCGTCCGGTAGGCCTCCTGGAACGTCGCATCGCCCAGGATGTCCTTGCGATAGAACATCGTCTGGTTGTCGTTGTCGACAATAAAGGTGTAGGTCTGACCGTCCCAGGAGTTCTTGCGCTTGATCCCGTCGGGGATGTCGGACCAGGCCAGCAGCGGATCCTCGGCGTCGCGGTCGACATACTCCTGCAAGGGGACGGCGTACCCCAAGTTCACGAAGTCCGGCATCCAGGTGTTGGCCAGGAGCAGGACGTCGAAATCACTGCTGCCGGACTGGGCCGCTTGTTGGGCGCGGGGAAAGAGATCGGCGCCAGGAACCTCGACCGTCTCGACGGTGGCGCCGTACAGCTCCTTGAACTCGGGGGCGTGCAACTTGACCGGGCCGGAGATGGTGGGTCCGGTCGGAGCGAAGACCTTGATCGTCACACCGTCGAGATTCGGCCGCTCCTGGGCCCATACCGGTGTCGTGCCCAGCCCGGGCAGTCCGCCGGCCAGCGCCGCGGCGCCAACCCCGGCCCCGGCCTTGAGCACGCTACGGCGGTTGACACTGCGCCCCGCCACCTCGGCCGTCATGCGCGCGATGCGCTCCGTGTTCGTTTCTTCCCGCGTCATCGAGGGCTCCTTTCGAGCGAATGAATACCGAGCGTCTATCTCGGCATCAGTTACGTCACGGCGGCGCCGGCAATGGAATCCGGGGTACTTAATCACCGCCGGAGAGGGCTGTCAAGACCCCGCGCAACGCTGTGCCAGGTCGACCTCATGCATGGCATCATTCCTGGCCGAGGTTTGCCAGCGCCGGGGCGAACGCCTCGATCCCGGCCAGGGTGTTCGGCGCCAGCCAGACCTGCGCCTCGTCGATCCCCGCGCGGGCGAAGGCCCGCAACGCGTCGGCGATCTCGTCCGGGGTTCCCTGGAGTGGCTCCTCGCCCGGAGACTGGATGGAAACGGTTTGG
>JACCXM010000036.1 GCA_013697005.1 Chloroflexia bacterium
ATGCTCCGGGGAGATAGGGTGTTAGGCTACCGTCGTTCCTATCACCCTATGACCCCATCACCCTATAACCCTAAGAGGTCGGGTACTTCAGCTCGCCGCGCTCGCCAAGAATTTCGGCAAAGAGCCCCGCCGCGGTGTTCATCGCCGTCGGCACGTCCTTGGCGCCGATCAGCGCCGCCTGCCATTCGGGATCGAACTGATCCTTCAACCTGTTCCAGTCGGCCAGCTCGACCTCGTACGGCTCGACCACCGCGGTCTGCGACTGCTCCAGGAAGACCGACAGGAACGGATCATCCGCGATCGCCGGATCCTCCAGCGCCGCCTGGGTGGTAGGCCCGTACTTGGCGTTAGCCGCGAAATAGGGCTGGCGGTCATGGGTGAACCACTTGAGGAAGCGGAACGCCTCGTCCGGATGCTCCGTCGTCCGCCCCACCGCGTAGATGAGCGAGCCCTGCCGCAGGATCGGTGGCTCCCCATCCGGAGTCGGGTGCACCGCCACCCCGAACTTGCCCTCGATCTCGGGGTTGGTGCCGATAAAGGTCTGCGCCCCCCACGGCCCGGTCGTCAGCATCGAGATGTTGCCGGCCGAGAAGGCGGCGACATTCGCCGGGTAATCCATTTCCACGACGTTCGGCGGCACCGCCTTGACGTCCCGCGCCAGCGAAACCATGAACTCGATCGCCTCGATCGACTCCGGGCTGTTGACCAGGATCGTCCAGATCCCGCTATCGCGGTCCAGGCGCAGCATCTCCCCATCAGGACCGTTGTTCTGCATGAAGTGAATGCAGCGCAGGGTGTGGGTCTTGCCGTACATCCCGAAACCGTAGCGGCCGGCGCGGGGATTGGTGAGTGCCTTGGCAGCTTCGGAGAGCTCCGCCCACGTCCGGGGGGGCGCGGCCGGATCGAGCCCGGCCTCCTCGAAGTGATCGAGGCGGTAGTAGAGGGCGTCGGTGCCGGTGTAGAAGGGGAGACCGAGGATGCGTCCTTCGCTGTCGATCCCGGCTTGCAGCGCGACCGGGATGAAGGATTCGCGCAACCCTTCGGCTTCGACGCGGTCGGTGATATCGAGCGCGGCGTCGAGATTGACGAAGGAAGAGAGACCGAATTGGCCATCGATCACGTCGGGTAGATCGTCGCCCTCGGCGTAAGCGGTCAGCTTGGTGAGGATGTCCGCGTTCGGCACTTCCTCAAGCTGGATGGTGATGTCCGGGTTCTCCGCCTCGAAATCGGCGATCATCTGTTTGAGGATGTCGCCGGCCGGTTTTTCCAGCGTGTTGTGGGTCATGAAGCGAAGTGTGACCGGTTCGCCCTGGCGCACCGCCGGCGCCGCGAACGCGGATCGCTTGCTCGCCGCGGCGCCGATTCCGGCCACTGCGCCGGCGCCGAGAAGCTGTCTGCGGGTGATCGCTTCATTCGTCATTGCGGAATCTCCTTCGGTGAGGGCGGTCAATTGTCGACCAGAACCAAGCGTGGCCGTGCCAGGCGTGGCAATGCTGGAGACGCATCATCCGGGCCAGCCGCGGCATTGTATGGCGGTCTCAGAGAGGGGTCAACAGGACATCCTCACACCCCGCTAACCCGAACCCGTTTCATAAATCCTGAGCGTCGACAATGGACAGAGTTGCCCCTTTTCGAGGAGCCCGCCCATGTCCCCTGTCCGCTCGTGTGACGTCCTCACGCCGCGCCAACTCGCCTTCATCGCTGAGCGCCTTCCAGAACCGCCGCATGCTCCGAGAGGTCGACGTCCCTATGCGAACCAGGAGCTGCTCCCGGGGATCTTGCGAGTGCTGCGGTCGGGTTGCCGTTGGCGCGACCTCGATCACCCGGGATCGCCTTCTGGGGTAACGCACTGGCGCCGGCTGCGCTACTGGCATCGGAGGAAGGGCTATCGCCGAGTCTGGCGGACGCTCCTGAACTTCCTCGTCCAGTGCAAGCGCCTCGACCGCTCGCTCGTCAGCCTCGATGGCACCCTCATCCCAAGTCAGGAATTCACGGAGCAGACCGGCTATTCGGGCAAACACCGGACGGTCGGCACGAAGCTGTCGCTGTTGGTAGATCGGGCCGGTATCCCCCTCGCCGTCAGCGTGGCACCTGGAAACTACCACGATGGCCCGCTCGGATTCCTGACTCTCGCCAATATCTACACACCACCACCGATCCTGCGTGACATCCTGCCGGACGCGGCGAAGACGGCCGACCCGACCCTGCTCGCCGACAAGGGCTACGACAGCCTGCGCTTCCGCCAGTTTGTCCAAGAGCACAGGTTCCGGCCGCTGATTCCGACTCGCGCCTGCATCCCCGCCGAGCAAGCGACGGGGGAGTTGTATGCCGAAGACGCTGTGCTCCAACGGAAGCGCTACGTGGTCGAGCGCACGCTCGGCTGGCTCAAGGGCTTCCGCCGGCTGCGCTACCGGGCGGACCGCGTCGCGGCCTCATTCCAAGCGTTCGTGTACTTAGCGGTGCTGGTTCTTTGCGTGCGACGCCTCAGCAGCCAGTCTGGAGCTAGAAACCCCACTTCGCGATGATCCCTAACGCTCCTTGCATTTGTCATTCAGCGGGCCAGGACATCCTGGCCCGCTGGTAGTGGTCGGCGTGATCAGTCAGCGGCTTCAGTGATCTCCAGCCCGCCTTACGCAGACGGTGCTGCAAGACACTGCGACGCTGTCGTGGGCGAAGCCGCAGCCTGGCCAGTGGCCGAACTCTCGAGATCGAGCCGGGCGATCATCCCCTGGCCAGGAGTCGCCCCCAACGCTGGCAAGCTGACGTAGAGCTCGCCATCGAGCCCGAAGTCGAGGCCAATCGGGAAGTTCAGTCCGTCGGCAACCACCTCCAACGTGTCCGGGCCGGTCTGACGCACAATCCGTCCGGTGTCGGGCAAAATGAACGGGTCCTCGTCGATGCTCCCCGTCACCATCTCCAGGGCATAGAGCACATCATCCGGTCCCACTGCCAGCGCCACCACAGCGGTCAGCCCCGTCCAATGGTCAGTGACCGTCCCATCGGGAGTGACGTGGATCACCTTGGCTGCCTCATCGAGGAAGGGGAAGGCTGTGAGGGTGCCGACGTAGACCCCACCGTCCGGGGCGGGAGCGATGCCCGTCGGCACTGGATGTCCCGCGGACAGGTCGGCCACGCGGGTGACCTCACCGGCAGGGGTGATCTGCAGGAGTTGTCCCTGGTTACTCTCAATGACCCAGAAGGCGCTCTCGTCGGCCGTGGGCAGCAGGTGCCAGACCTCGCCGTCTGGGTCATTATCTCCCTGCGGCCGCTCGGCAACCGGGTTGGCCCGCATCCAGGCCGACAGATCAGCGACGACGGCGAATGTGCCATCCGCATTGATGCGATACAGGCCAGCCGGCTGGTCCGGGTTGCCGTGCACCGCGCCACCACCATCGACCGTCGCGTAGAGCTGACCGCCGAGAATGGCGACGTCGGAGACGCCAACGACGCCTCCCGTGCCATCGACGTACGAGGGCAATCCGTCGCCGACGGTGACCGGGCAGCCGTCCTGGATGCGGGCGACGGCGGCCGAAGGACCACCGAAGAAGCCGAGAAAGGCCTCGATAATGTCCGCTTCCTCCGTCGGGAGGTTGGAGCCACCGGTCCCGGCAAGGGCGACATAGAGC
>JACCXM010000096.1 GCA_013697005.1 Chloroflexia bacterium
CGCCTGGAGTCACGATCTGTTGCCGCCGCCGGAACAAGCGCTCTTCGCTCGGCTGAGCGTGTTCGCCGGGGGATGCAGCTTCGAGGCGGCGGAAGCGATCTGCAGCGCCGCGGGGGGATTGGAAATCGACCTGCTCGACGGGTTCGAGTCTCTGGTCCAGAAGAGTCTCTTACGCCAGGAAGAAGACCCGGCGGGGGATGCCCGCTTCACGATGCTGCAGACGATCCACGAGTTCGCCGCGGAGCAGCTGCAAGAGGTGCCAGAAGCGGTCGAGCTGCGTCTGGCCCATGGCGAATGGTTTCTGGCCCTGGCCGCCTCTGCCGACTGGGGTGATCCCAGCCGGGAGACCGAATGGCTCGATCGCCTCGAAACCGAGCTGCCCAACATGCGGCTGGCGATCGCGTTCTACCAGGATCAAGGTGCGACTGGCGCCGCCCAGACCATGCTGTTCGCTGGCGATCTGGCGTACTTCTGGTGGATACGTGGTCACGTCGCCGAAGGGTGGCGGATCGTTAGCCGGGCGCTGGAAGCACCCTGTGCGGTTGAGCCTGTCTATCGGGCCGATGCGTTGTGGGGCGCGGCGGTGCTCGCTGAAGCGCAGGGCGATCTGGAAGGGGCGCAAACGTTTCACGAGGAGTCGTTGGCGCTCCGCCGGCAGATCGGCGATCCCGAAGCGGTCGCCAAATCGCTCATCGGACTTGGGATCATTGCCCGGTTGCGCGGCGAGTTGAAGGAAGCGCGTTCTCTCCTCGAGGAAGCGCTGGAAGGGTTGAAAAGCGAAACCGACGCTTCGGAAGCGGCGAGTGTGTTGCTTCAACTCGGGCTGATTCGATTTCTGGAGGGCGACTACGAGGGGGCCGAGCCGGAGTTGCAGGCAAGTCTCGATTCGTTTCGCCGGCTGCGAGACGATACCGGATCGGCAAACGCGCTCCAGATTTACGGGTTGCTTTCCATGGCGACGGGCGACCTCCTCCAGGCGATCGAGCGGTTCGAGGAAAGCTTGAAGCTCTGGCGCGGGTTGGGAAACCAACAAATGATCGTTAGTGATCTGGCAAATCTAGGTGAGGCACACCACCTCAATGGCACGCTCGACGAGGCCGAGTCACTCCTGCGGGAGGCACTTGCGCTCTCGGAGACGCTCGGAGACCTGGAAGTGCGGGGATTTGCCAATAGCCAGCTCGGACTGCTCAGCCTCGATCGGGGTAACACCGATCGGGCGCGCGAACTCCTGATTGAGGGACTACGCCTGCGTTGGCAGGTCGGGGTGCGCGGGGCGGCGGCCGATAGCCTGGACGCGCTGGCCGAAGTGACCTGGCGTCTGGGTGACGTGGCTTCCGCCGCCGAACTGCTCGACGCGGCAAACCAGCTGCGGGCGGAAACTGGATCCGCCCGCCAGCCGGTCTATGCGAAGCGGTACGCAGGAATGATGACGGCGGTCGGCAGCCACATCCCGCGCACGGAAGCCTCTGACGTCGACACGCTGATCGTGAACGCCATCCGCTAGCGGAACCAGCCGTTTCGATGTCCTACCACTACCAGGATCACCGGCGCGGGCGACGTGCGGCGCCAGCCACGCCAGGTTGTTCAGGAGCGTTGAGACACGTCGGGCAGTCGGCATTCAGCTCACAGCACGCTTCTTTTGTGACAGTCCCACCGCCACTTGGATTGTTTACCTGTCCGGAACAAATTTTCTTGCCGAAATCGGCTGTGCAGCAGTACTCGTTGGTGACCAATTCGAACCTGTTTTTCTCCCACCAGCAGGAACCCGCACAGCAGGACCCGCCACAACTGCAAAACTGTCCCTGGGCATCCGAGCAACACGACGGTGGCAGAGGTGGCGGCGGCGGATCAGCTTGGCTCGATACGCGAGACGTGCTGATGCCACCTTCATTTGGCGTGCAGTCCGTGCATCTGTTATCGCATTGGAGCTTGGGTGGCGGACACACACATGTGTCAAGGTTACTAGGATCGCTGGAACAGATTTCGTTGGTGCCGCACGCGTTCCCGGTTCCGCAGTGACATTCGCCTTCAATGCAATTGTTCGTCGTCCCGGTACAGGCGTTCGTGCAACTCCCGCAAAAGCCGTCATCGTTCTCGAGATCTTTGCAGCCGACCGCCGGGCATTTGGTCAGGCCTGTACCGCAGGGGCACGGCTCACAGGCCGCGCCGTTTGCGCCACAAAGCTCGCTGCTGTTGGTAATGCAAACTTCTCCATTGCAACAACCCGAACATTTGGTCAGACATCTCGTCGACGGCGCTGGTGGTGAACAGAATCCCGACGTATCTGGAGTGAGACCATCACAGCAGGCGGCTCCGGCCGCGGGTACTTGACCCAGCCCCGCGCACGCGGGTGCACCGGCGCCTCCGCCATTGCCGCCGTTACCGTTGCCTTTTCCTTTGCCTTTGCCCTTGCCCTTTTTTCGTTTCTTGCGGCGGGATTCGTTGACAGAGCGGCTATGAGGCGATGCGGCTCCGACCTGCCCTGCGCTATTGGGATTCGTCCCGGATGGTGTGGATTTGCCTTGCCCTTTGCCTTTGCCTTTGCCTTTGCGCTTATTCTTGGCGGCGACGCTATCCGAATCCTGGTCCAACAGCGCGCCGCCGAAGAGAGTGGCGAGCACGGATTGCACGGCGGCGCGGCGGGAACCGGCGTTTGCCAGCAGTCGCGTCAGTCGGTCGAATGTGAGATCGTCCATGAACAACACCCTTTCGCAGACAAGCGGCGGCGCAAGGCATTCCGTAGCTGCTATGGGAATTATGCAAAATTCTTGCCACGCTATCGACCAGTTCACAAATGTCTCCTTTTATGTCACATAAAATGCCTGAGAGGAAACCGGCGGGATCAACAACGCTGATCACTGGCGCGCGCGTCATCGACGGCACCGGCAACCCCTGGTTTTATGGGGATGTGGTTCTCACCGGGGACACGATCGCGGCGATCGCTCCTGCCGGAAGGGCAGCGGTCAGCGCCGCGGAGACGGTCGATGCCACGGGGCTCGTCGTCTGTCCGGGGTTCATCGACATCCAGTCGCACTCGATCGTGCCGTTTCTGACGGACCGGCGCTCGCTGTCCAAGATCACCCAGGGTGTGACGACCGAGATCATGGGCGAAGCGTGGACACCGTCGCCGTCCGGCGGGCGCATCGACGATCCGTTCCGGGAGTCGTGGCCGCACATTCCGGGCGATCAGGACACGTGGCGCGAACTGGCCCACTCGTGGACGCGTTTCGGTGATTGGCTGGAATGGCTCGAGCACGAGGGTGTCTCGGTCAACGTCGGCTCGTTCATCGGCGGGGGTACGGTGCGCGAGTGGGGCAAGGGTTTGGCCCTCGGCGATGCGACCCCGGACGAGTTGGCTTCGATGAGCGGAATGCTGGCGGCGGCGATGGAGGACGGCGCTTTCGGTATCGCCACCGCCCTCATCTACCCGCCGGGGTGCTACGCCTCCACCGGAGAGTTGGTGGCGTTGTGCGAGGGGGTGGCGGCCCATCGCGGGGTGCATATCACTCACCTGCGCTCCGAGGAATCGCGTCTCCTGGAAGGGTCGGACGAAGCGATCGATATCGCGCGGCGGACCGGGGTGGCGACCGAGATCTATCATCTCAAGGCGGCGGGGAAACCGAACTGGGACAAAATGCCGGAGGTGATCCGCCGTATCGACGCCGCCCGCGCCGAGGGCATCGACGTCACCGCCGACATGTATCCGTACGAAGCGGCCGGCACCGGACTCGCCTCCTGCCTCCCCCCGTGGGCGGAAGCGGACGGCAAGTTCTGGGAGAACCTGCGCGATCCCGACACGCGGGCACGTATCCGGCGCGCCATGCTGGAACCGGCCTCCGATTGGGAAAACCTGGGCGCGAGCGCGGGTCCGGAGGGGGTCATCCTGGCCGGACTACAGCGACCCGAGCACGAAGCTTATCTGGGCCGGAGTCTGGCGAATGTGGCGGCGGACCGGGGTGGCGACCGAGATCTATCATCTCAAGGCGGCGGGGAAA
>JACCXM010000109.1 GCA_013697005.1 Chloroflexia bacterium
TCGGTGATCGCGTCGAAGGCCGTGTTGCCACCAGCCAGCGCCTCTGCGACCGATGTCCCCGCCTGCGCCGCCGTCACCAGTTGGTCGAGCGCGGTGTGGTACTCGGACGATCCAGGCATGACGATATCGAGCAACGCGCCGTCGGCCGCCGCACTCAATGTATCGAGGTAGGCGCCGGCATTCGGCCACCGTCCGCGGTACTCCTCGGAGGCGTAATGGCTCATGCGATACGGGTCACGTAGCGCGTACGGCAGCATGACCCGCTCCAGGCTGATCGACGGGCTGGTCATCCATTGGATGAAGAGATACGCTGCTTCCTTGTTCTGGCTGTCGGCAGAGACCCCGAGATGGAAGCCGGCATTGTGCAGACTGTGGCCCATCGGCATCACCGAGTAGCCGACCTTGCCCTGAACCTGCGTTTCCGGCACCCAATTGAGCTGTTCGGCCGTTGTCCCCTCTGACCAGCGGCCGTAAGGCGGCCAGGTACCGCCCACCATGGCGAGCTGTCCCCCCATCCAGGCCGTAAGCACCTCGACAAAACCCCACGTTTCGATGCCGGTCGGCATGGTCTTGTTCGATTCGATCATGCGCGTGAGGGTGTCGACCCCTGCTTCGCCGTCAAGGGTGGCATCGAGGGTTTCATCATCGAAAAACCGGCCGCCCCGGTTGCGAAATTCCTCCGAGAACCACCCGTACACTTGTCCCGCGGCGCGTTGACTGGCGCCGCCCCAGGTGTTGCCGCCACCCAGTTCGGTGAAGTACGCCTGGATTTCGTCGTACTCAGTCCAATCCTTGGGCGCGGCCAGATCGTGGCCGTACTGCGCCTTGAAGGCGTCCTGGTTGGCGGGGTCCTCGAAGAGGTCAGTGCGGTAGTAGAGGATGATGGTGTCGCCGTCGTCGAACAATCCATACTTCTGCCCGCCGTAGTTCATCAGCTCCTTGTAGAGCGGGTGATAATCGTCCAGATCCTCCTGCGCCATGAACTCTTCGATGTAGGCATCCAGCGGTTCAGCAATCCCCTGGGCCACGAAATCGGCCGTCCAGGATGGGGGGAAGGTGATAACGTCGTATGCGCCAGTGGCGCCGAGGTGCTCTGCGACCTGGGCCGCGAAAAGCTCGGGGAACGGTTTGCCGATGGGATTGATCTTGATCCCGGTCAGCTCTTCCCAGAGTGGTCCGGAGAAGAGGGTCGGATCCTGAATTTGGAGACCGTCTTCCCAGACGACGTTGAGCTCCGCCGGTTTCGGATCGAGCGCATTCGCCGCGTCGACCGCCGCCTGGGCGGAGTCCGCGGTCTGGCGCAGCGCGCGTTGCGCGGCGCTGATGGCGGCGGGCGAGAAACTGGGCGCCGCGCTCCGTGCTGCCACTGGGCGCGATCGACCGGTGATGCCAAGCGCTGCCAAACCCGCCGCGCCGTGCAAGACCTGCCGGCGCGAGGCCCGCGCGCGGGCAAACGATTCCAGTGCCTCACGATGCTTCGGGTTAACTGCCGGTTTCTGATTCTGGTCCATGTGCGTTGCCTTTCGACTCCAGTCCACGCCGCCGTGGACTCGTCACCTCACCGCACCACCGCGGCGGTTCTGCCAGCCAGACTGCCTCGTCCGGCTCAGGCGTTGGGCGCGGCGCGCAGGGCGTCGAGCCCCTCGCGTAGCGCCTGCTGATACAGCCACAGGTCTCCCGAATAGGCCATCGCCCGGAAGCCCTGTTGGAGAAGACCCTGCCCGGTCGCGACGTCGCCGACCATGATCCCGGGCGTCTTGTCGTGCGCCTCGCAGGCTTGTAGCACCCGCTTCACGGCGTCGAGGTAGACCGGATGCGAAAACTGACCGGGAATGCCGAGCGAGTTGGTGAGATCGAAGTGCCCGATCCAGAGCACGTCGATCCCCGCGACGGCCGCGATCGCGTCCGCGTTCTCTACACCCTGTCCGGTTTCGATCTGGGCGATCAGGAGCACTTCGTCATTGGCCGCCGTCATCTTGGCGATGATGTCGCCACCCGAGTAGTCATCGTGGGCGACACCGAACGCCGCGCCCCGTTTCCCCACCGGCGGGTACTTGGCGGAGTCGACGATCGTCTGCGCCTGGGCCGCGCTTTCGACCATCGGCACCATCAGCCCCATCGCACCCACGTCGAGCGGACGCGCGATGAGGTGATATTCGGTCGCCGGCACGCGCACCATCGGCACGAGATCGGCGGCGCGCGAGGTCGCCATCAGACCGCGGATGGTCTCGATACTCCAGCCGGTGTGTTCCATATCGTAGATGACGAACTCGGCGCCCGCCGCGGCGGCGATGCGGCCGATGCCGGTAGTCGGGAACTCGAAGACCATCGTCCCCAGCGATCTGCCGCCTGCCTGAAGCGCTTGCTTGACCCGGTTTTCCCTCATCACCGCTCCATTCGCTCGCCATACCGGCGCAGCTTCTCCCGCATCTTGGCGGTCTCGCCGACATCGCGGTTGACGACGTGCTCCGGCATCCGTCCCGCCGCCACCGCCTGAATCGAGCGCAGCACGCTTTCGCCCATGATCCGCTCGCATTCGTCCGTCCAGCAGAGTCCATGCGGGGTGACGATGACATTCTCGAGCTGCAAGATGGGATCGTCCGGGTCGACCGGCTCCTGCTCGAAGACGTCCATTCCCGCGCCAGCGATACGCCGCTCGCGCAGCGCCTCGTACAGCGCCGTCTGATCGACAAGTGGCCCGCGCGCGGTGCTGATCAGAAACGCGGTTGGTTTCATCAGCGCGAGCCGCTCGGCGTTGATGAGGTGATGGGTCTCCGGTGTCAACGCCGCGGCGACGACGACGAAATCGCTCTCCCGCAGCAACGTCTCCAGATCGATCAGTTCCACCCCGGCGCTCTTGGCGACGGCGGGATCGGCGTACGGATCGTGCGCGACGTGGCGCATGCCGAGCGGTCTGGCGATGGTGTGCGTTTCTTGCGCGATGCGGCCAAATCCGATCGTCCCGAGCGTCTTGTCGACCAGTCCCGTTCCCCGCGCATCCTGCTTGTCGGCCCAGCGCCCCTCGCGCGTGAGCTTGTCCTGTTCGAGGAGCCGGCCGGCCAGGGCCAGGATGAAGGTGAGATTGACGACGGCCATGGGACGCTGCACGGCTTCCGGGGTGATCGTCAGAACCACCCCCGCCGCGGTGCAAGCAGGAATGTCGATGTTGTCGTAGCCAACCCCGAAGCGCGCCACCAGCGCCAGCCGGCCATTGCCCTTCAGCGTCGCCGGTGTCACCCGCGGACCGAGCACACCGAGGGCATCGAATCCCGCGATGTCCTCTGGCCGCAGCTCGCGCCCATGCTCGGGGAGAAACGTCACCTCGATCCCGGGGGTCTGCTCCAACAGCCGCACACCAGCGCCGCCAAAGCCAAGTTCGCCATTGGACCGGATGAAATCGCGCGTCACCCCGACGCGGAATAGACCAGGCTCACTTGCAGTCATGCCCCTACTCTCAGCGTACCGAAATCCCGCCGTCGATGTGGAAATGGGAACCGGTGGCGAATGCCGACTCGTCCGAGGCCAGAAACACCGCGATCCCGGCCATGTCTTCCGGCGTGCCGACGCGCCCGATGGGATGCAGCGCCACGAGATGAGCGCGCACCCGCGGAT
>JACCXM010000317.1 GCA_013697005.1 Chloroflexia bacterium
GGATTTCCTGGTGAATCAATGACGCGTGCTCGGCGGTCAGATGACCGCGTTCGACAACATGGCGCAGTCGCCGATCGAGCTCGTGTCGTGCTTCATTCCACTGCTCTTCCGCGACAACAATGTGAAGTCTTGACTCGTAAGCGAGCTTCCAGCCCGCGTGTCCGGATGAGTTCCGCAACCAGCACGCTGGCGTCGGCGACAACGATCACGCAGGGAGGTTCTTGCGGAGATCAAGCAGGTCAGCGAGCTCATCCTCACTCATTCCCGATTCCTGCAGGACGTGATTGACGGCATTGCCGAATCTGTCCAACGCGCGGCGCATTTCGTCCTCATCGCGCGGGGAGTGCGTGTTCGCGGGAGCCGAGATTCTTCGCTGGCACTCAGAATGACACGATTTTGGGACGCCGCCGTGAATCGGCGTCCTGGGGACGGGAAGCGCCTTTCCCAAGGTCTGCTTAACCTCGATCCAGCTCCGCCAACACCGGCGCAAACGCCGCGATCCCGGCGGGGGTGTTCGGTTCCAGCCAGACCTGAATGTGGGACACCCCGGCGTCGGCGTACGCGCGCAGCCCGGCGGCGATCTCCACGGGGCTTCCCGTCAGCGGCGGACCGGTCATGGCCGAGGGCTCGTGCGGGCCGACCGCGACGATCACCGCCGCACTGCGCGCCAGCGACGATGGGTCACGTCCGGCCGCTTCGCAGGCGGTATCGACTTTTCCCAGCAGCGGCAGTAGTCCTTCGACCGTATTGCCGGTGCTGCTGAACCAGGTGTTCCAGCCGTCGCCGTAGCGGGCTGCCAGATCGAGCATGCGCGGACCGGCCGCCGAGGCGCCGACCACGATCGGCGGGCCATTGGGACGCGGTCCGCGCGGTCGCAACTCACAATCGCGGGCGGAGTAGTACGTCCCCTGGAAATCGATGTGCCCATCCCGCAGCAGCCCGGAGAGGATCGCCAGCGCCTCCGCGAAGCGGTCGACGCGATGGTCGAAGGGGTAACCGAAGGCGAGATACTCGGCCTCGTTCCAGCCGGCGCCGATCCCAAGGATGAGGCGGCCGTTGCTGATCTCCTCGACCGTGTCGGCCATCTTTGCCAGCAGAGCCGGGTTGCGGAAACTCGAGCACAGCACCAGCGTCCCAATCTCCGCCCGCTCCGTGACCGCCGCCAGCGCCGCGATGAGCGACCAGCACTCCCACATGCCGCGCGGTTCCTCGCCCGGCACGCGGTGGATGAGGTGATCGGTGATCCACAACGAGTCCGCGCCAATCTCCTCCCCGAGCCTGGCCATCTCGCGCAGATCGCCCCACCGCGCGGAACCGCCGTTCATCTGGCGTTCGGTTTCGGGCAGGATCAGTCCGACTTTCAACGGCCGGGCGCGATCTGATACGGACCCTGCTATCACAAACGTTCCTCTCTGTTTGCAGCGCAAGATGCGCAAGTCACCGCCTGAAACAGTATCGGGGAAGGGGCCTTGGCGCAATAGATTCGTGCATCAACCATGTATATACTATGCGCGCATATAATATGGAGGCCGGGTAGCCACTATCGCGAATGGAGCATGGCATGTGGGTGAACAAAGAGATCTCGAAGGCGGGTCGCAATTGCGCACGGATGGCTGAAGGCGGGGCGCGATGACGACCCGCTACTGGATCGGCGGCGCATCACGGGATCATGTCGCGCGTGGAGCCGAGGCTGGCTTCGCCCAACTGAGCCACGGCAAGGAGCGGCCGCTGCGCCGCATGCAGCGGGGTGACTGGCTCATCTACTACTCGTCGCGCACAGAACGGGTGGGAGGCGATCCCGTAAGAGCATTCACCGCGATCGGGCGCGTTGCGGACGACGAGGTGAACCAGCACGACGTGGACGAGACATTCGCCCCGTTCCGGCGTGCCATTGCCTATTTGCCGTGCCAGGAGGCGCCGATTCGGCCGCTGTTGGTGCGCTTGGGATTCATTGAAAACCCGGCGCGCTGGGGCTATCTGTTTCGGGCTGGGCACTTGGAGATCGGCCGCGACGATTTTCGGGTCATCGCCGCGGCTATGGGTGTCGATCCCGACAGCGAGCCGGCCAGCATCGATGCCTGACCTGTTGAAATCGCGCTATCGCACGCCGGGAGAGAGTCCGGGATTCCTGCTCTGGCAGGTGACAAATCTCTGGCAACGCCGCCAACGCGCCGCGCTGAAACCGCTCGGCCTGACTCATGTTCAGTTCGTTCTCCTGGCCGGTATAGTTTGGCTGAGCCGCGAAAACGAGGTGGTGACTCAGTCACGACTGGCCCACCACGCCCAGACCGATCCGATGATGACCTCGCAGGTGGTGCGCATCCTGGAGCAGAAGGGGCTTGTCGTGCGCACGCCACATCCCCGGGACACGCGAGCCAACTGTTTGCGGGCCACCCCGCAGGGAATGGAACTGACGCGACAGGCGATGCTTCTTGTCGAGGAGACCGACGAGGCGTTTTTCTCGGCGCTCCAGGAGCCACCGTCGCACCTGGTCAGGTTGCTGCGGCAACTCGTGGAAGCAGGGAAGCCAGTGGTCGCTGATTGAGTATTGAGGTTTCCCCGCGGTCATTCTGTTTTGCGTTGCTGTCGAGGATGGGTCCTTACCGGGTGAGCTACTGTCATTAAGGGGATCATGAGAAGACGCTCATGGAGTTTGACTGGGACCCGGCACAGAACGCCTCCAATCAGCGGAAACATGGTTATGACCTCGATGACGCGAAAGCCGTTTTTTTGATGACCCCGCAAGGATGGGATGGCTCTGCGGCGATCCTGAGGACGATGAAGAACGCTTTATGATCGTTGGCAGGCTGGGATGGAGAATCGTATCCGTGGTCTACACGGTGCGGGGGAACACGCTACGGTTGATATCAGCACGAAAGGCGAGCAGCGATGAGCGACGGCAATATGGTTAGAGCAAAGCGAACTGCAGATGGAAGGTTAGCGCAAATCCTTTCCGATGGATCCACGCGCCCGCTCGAGGGAAAATCAGATTGGGCGCGCGTGGATGCCATGACGGACGAAGAGGCCTACCAGAATGCCCTGGACGATCCAGATAATCCGCCCCTAACAGCCGAGCGGCTGGCAACGATGCGACACATTCCTAATCCTAAAAAGCTCCGCCTTGGCCTCGGTCTAACGCAAGAGGAATTCGCGCGGCAGTTTCATATCGCCCTGGGCACCGTGCGGGACTGGGAGCAGAACGTCCGCATGCCGGATGGCACCGCAGTAACGTATCTCCGCGCGATCGAGAAAATCCCAGACGCGGTCAGACAGGCGCTCAACGGAGAAGCCACCGACGCTGTCTCCGGACCAACCGACAAACGCCGCGTCAGGTCAGCCTAACCTCGCCCTACAAATCCACCGTATCCAGCCAGATCGTCACCGGCCCGTCGTTGACCAGCGCGATCTGCATCTCCGCGCCGAAGCGGCCGGTCGCTACCAGCAGACCCAGCGCCCGTAGCTCAGCGCCGAAGCGATCGACCAGCGGCGCGGCCACGGCCGGCGGCGCCGCTTCGACGAAGCTGGGGCGGCGACCCTTGCGGCAGTCGGCGTAGAGCGTGAACTGCGAGACGACCAGCATCCCGACCGGCGCGCCGGCCGCCAGCAGATCGAGCGCCGAGCGGTTCAGATTTCCCGCGTCATCGGCGAAGATGCGCAGGTTCGCCACCTTGCGCGCCAGCAGGTCCGCTTCGGCCCCTGTGTCGTCCAGCGTCACGCCGACGAGCAGAAGAAACCCTGGTCCGATCTCGCCGGTCGTCTCTCCGGCGACGGTCACCCGCGCCCGCGTCACCCGCTGCACCAGCACGCGCATGGGTTATGCGGGCGAGACGGCAACGAGCGTCACCGTGGCCAGAGCGGCGATCCCCTCACCACGGCCGATGGCCCCCATTCCCTCGTTGGTCGTCGCTTTCACGCCTACCATAGCGGGCCCGATACCGAGACAGACGGCGATCCGCTCCCGCATCAGCGCCACGTGCGGTGCGATACGCGGCGCTTCGGCAATGACCGTGGCGTCGATATTGGCCGGCTCCCAGCCCGCCTCCCGTATCAGGCGGACGGCTTCGCGCAGGAGGTCCCGGCTGTCGGCATCGCGGAAACGCTCGTCCGAGGGTGGGAAGTGCTGGCCGATATCGCCCAGCGCGGCCGCGCCGAGGAGGGCGTCGGCGATGGCGTGGAGGAGAACGTCGGCATCGGAGTGGCCGATCAAGCCCTGGTCATAGAGAATCTCTACCCCACCGAGGATCAGCCGTCTTCCCGGCGCGAAGCGGTGCGCGTCGTAGCGGATACCGGTCCGCACTATGGCGGGGTTTGCCCTCACCCCAACCCCTCTCCCGTCGAGCGGGGTGAGGGGCTTTCGGCGCGCCATGCGGCGTCCGCGCCCGTTCGTCCGGGTGACACCAGGCGATTGACCCTCTTCACGGGCGCGGAGCAGGGCGTCGGCGACGGCGATATCCTCCGGGTGCGTCACTTTCAGATTGGCGAGAGAGGCGGGAACGATCGCCACCGCCACACCCGCCGCCTCGCACAGCCGCGCCTCGTCGGTGACGGTTTCGCCAGGAAAGGCGGCGATGGCCCGGCGCAAGACCTCCAGCCGGAACGCCTGCGGCGTCTGCGCCGCCCACAGCCCGGCCCGGTCGACGGTGCCGGTGATGACGCGCTCCGTCACCCGCTTCAGCGTGTCGGCGACGGGTATCGCGGCGATCGCCGCCCCGGTCTCCGCGGCGGCCTGGACACAACGGTCGAAGAGGTCCGCCCCGGTCAAGGGCCGCGCGGCGTCGTGGATGGCTACGATGGCGATCCCCTCCGGCAGCGCCGCCAATCCCGCGGCGACCGAGTCCTGCCGCCGCTCGCCCCCGGCGACGATGGCCGCGACTTTGGCGAAGCCCTCGCCAGTGACGAGCCGCTTGATCGTCTCCTGGGTGTGCGGTGCGGCCACGATCACGACCGATCCCACCGTCTGCGCATGCTCCAGCGCCCGCAGTGACCAGGCGAGCATCGGCCGCCCCGCCAGCGGCGCCAACACCTTGTCCGGCGCGCCGAGCCGCTCGCCCCGCCCGGCGGCGACGACCACCGCGGCGACCTGTTCTGGCGAAGAGAGGTCGGTCATCTCTTCGTACCGCCCGTCGCACGAACGGTGTCATTCTGAGCGTGAGCGAAGAATCTCGTCCGCCGCGAACGGCCGTGTCCTGAGACGAGATTCCTCGTTCCTCGAAATGACATGGTTCCTGTGTCGGTATGGCCAGAATGACACGGGCGTTGTGTCCCGACAGGCAAGAGGACACAACACACCAGCGGGATGGAGGAGGTCCACCTCATCGCGTGACCGTCGCGGCCTCGCGCAGCGCCGTCACCGCGGTCAGCGGTACGGGCGCCGAACCCAGCTCGCGGGCCGCCCGCGCATCCGGACCGTGGTAGTCGCTGCCGCCGGTGGCGATCAGCCCGCGCCGGGACGCGATCTGGCGCAGGGTCTCGCGGTCCTGGGGGGTGTATTCGCCGTAGTCGACCTCCATACCGAGGAGTCCGGCGGGCACCAGGCGGTCGAGCACGCTTTCCACCCCGCCGGTACCGAACGGATGGGCCAGGATCGGCACCCCGCCCGCGGCGCGCACCAGGGCGATGGCATCCCCCGGATCCACGCGCGGACGCGGTACATATGCCGGTTTCCCGCCGCCGAGGTAGCGGTCGAAGGCATCCCAGAGGTCGCGGGCGTACCCTGCCTCGACCAGCGCGCGCCCGAGGTGTGGCCGCCCCACCGTGCCGTGTCCGGCGATCGCCGTGACCCGCGCCGGGTCCACCGGCGACCCGATCCGGCGCAGACGCTCGATCATGCGCTCCATGCGCTCGGCGCGGGCACTCGCGTAACCGGCCAGCGTCGCCAGCAGCGTGGCATCGTCGATGTCGATGAAGTATCCCAGCAGGTGAATTTCGCCGCCGCTCCCCAGAGAGGTGCTCAGCTCGACCCCGGGAATGATCTCGACACCCAACCGCTCCCCGGCGGCGCGCGCCTCGGGAATCCCGGCGACCGTGTCGTGATCGGTGAGGGCCAGAAATCGCAACCCCCGCGCAACGGCCTCCTCCACCAGATGCGCCGGTGAGAGGAGACCGTCGGAGTAGGTGCTATGGGTGTGGAGATCGACGACGCCAGTCGTGAGTCGAGAGTCGACAGTCGACAGTGAGTCGTCCGCAAGAAGTCGAAAAGACGGCATGTCAGTCAAAGATGCTACGTCTGCATCTCCGGGCCTCGCGGTCTCGACTGCCGACTGTCGACTGTCGACTTCGTTACCGTGGCTCGACGACGAGCCGCATGGCGGTGCGATCCTCGTTTTCGATCGTGACGTCGATGAAGGCCGGCAGGCAGACCGCCTCGATCCCGGTCTCGCGCAGATAATCGCGCGCGATGGCTACCGCCTTGACCGCCTGGTTCGTTGCGCCCGCGCCGATGGCCTGCACTTCCGCCCGGCCATTCTCACGCACCACTCCGGCGATCGCCCCGGCGACCGCGCTCGGTCGCGACCGCGCCGAGACCTTTAGCACGTCACCATTGCGATGCGCGACGACCGCGGCCACTTCCGCGACGGGGAGGGCGCCATTCTCTACGCTGACCCCGCCGTTGGCAAAGGGCTGGACGTCGTCATCCTCGTCATCGTCATCGTCGTAGCTGTTGGCGGGTTCCGCCTCGACCATCGTGGCGGCCCAGGCCGGGGTATGCGGCTGCCGCGTGTTGCCGGATGGGCGATCGACGACGTCCGCGACGCTTTGCTCGTGTGCATCACGCCGCTCCTGGAGTTGCACTTCCAGTTGCTCGGTATCGTCCACGACGACATCCTCGGCGTCCGGTGGGTAACTCGTCTTGAACGGATCGATTTTGATGTCACGCAAGTCGAGTTTGGAGAAGAAGCGATCCACGTTGCAGAACCCCCTGAACGCTTGAGCCTACGGGCCGCCGATGCGTTCGACGCGCCACACCAACTGCATCTACAACTCGGAAATCCCGTGAGACGAGGCCGGCGTAATGCCGGCCACAATCCCGAGCACCGCTCACGGCCTCAGTCTAGTACAGACCGCATCCGCTCGCAGACCAGGTGTCAACGATCCGCGATCGGTTCGAACGCGACCGGCGATCACCGCGCGTAATCGACCGCCCGCGTCTCGCGGATGACCGTCACCTTGATCTGACCCGGATACTCGAGACTCTCTTCGATCTTGCGCGAGACGTCGCGCGCCAGCCGCGCCGCCGCCAGGTCGTCGATCGAGTCGGGCGCAACCAGGATGCGCACCTCGCGTCCGGCCTGGATGGCGAAACTCTTCTCCACCCCATCGAAGGAGTTGGCGACCCCTTCCAGCGCCTCCAGCCGCTTGATATAGGTCTCCACCATCTCGCGCCGGGCCCCGGGCCGGGCGCCGGAGATAGCGTCCGCGGTGGCCACGATGAAGGCTTCGACCGTCTGTGGTTCTTCCTCGCCGTGGTGGGCGGCGATGGCGTGCACGATCCTGGAGGAACGCCCCAGGCGCTTGGCGATATCGGCGCCGATGAGGGCGTGCGGGCCTTCCACCTCGTGGTCGACCGCCTTACCGATGTCGTGCAACAACCCGGCGGTCTTGGCGACATTGACGTCGGCCCCCAGCTCGGCGGCGAGGGCGGCGGCGATCATCGAGGTTTCCAGCGAGTGCCCGAGCACGTTCTGGCCATAGGAGGTACGGAACTTCAGCCGCCCCAGGAGCCGGATCAGGTCGGGATGGAGACCGGGGACGTTCGCCTCGTAGGCGATCTTCTCCCCTTCTTCGCGCATCACCTGCTCCAGCTCGGCACGCGTCTTGGTGACGACCTCCTCGATCCGGGTGGGGTGGATGCGGCCGTCCTGCAACAGCTTGTTGAGGGCACGCCGGGCGACCTCGCGCCGGACCGGATCGAAGGCGGAGATGGTGACCGCTTCGGGAGTATCGTCGACGATCAGATCGACCCCGGTGGCCTGCTCCAGGGCGCGGATGTTGCGTCCTTCGCGGCCAATGATGCGGCCC
>JACCXM010000167.1 GCA_013697005.1 Chloroflexia bacterium
CCACGCGCCGCCTGCTCGATCCGATGCTGCGCGACATCCTGGAGGAAGCCAGCAAGCCGTGCGAGGGGAATCCACCGGCGGGTCTAGTCGAAGGCATTCGTCTCTTCAACGCCGGCGAGTTTTACGAATGCCATGAGGTAATCGAGCACGAGTGGCATGCCGAATCCCGGCCCATCCGCCGCCTCTATCAAGGCATCCTGCAAATCGGCGTCGGCTTCTTGCACGCGCGGCGAGGCAATCACACCGGGGCACTGTTGCTATTGGCCGATGGTATCGCCAAGACGGCCGATTTCTCGCCGACGTGTCTTGGCATCGACACCGGGCGGCTCGCCGCCGAGAGCCAGGCGGCAGTGGAACGACTGCGCACACTGGGCCCAGAGCGGTTGCACGAGTTCGATTTCACCACCGTGCCCCAAATACAGTTCGCCCCAGAGAGCCTCCCGGCTGCTTCCGCATCCGCTGCACCGTCCCCTCCGTGGCCCGAAGCCGAAGGACCGTGACGGAACCACCGCCGAACCGGGATTCCGTCATCGTCGTCGTCCCCACATACAACGAGCGCCCGAACATCGAAGCCCTTGTGCTGGGTGTCCTGGGGCAGGGTCCGCGCTACCGGGTCCTCATCGTCGATGACGGCTCGCCCGATGGCACCGGTGATCTGGCAGACGGACTCACCGACTCCTATCCGGGACGCATCGAAGTCATGCACCGTGCTTCGAAAGCCGGTCTCGGGCCCGCCTATATCGCCGGATTCGGCCGCGCGCTGGAACTCGGCCCGGCGCTCATTGCCCAGATGGATGCCGATCTTTCGCACGATCCCGAGGCACTGCCGCGCCTCGTCGCGGCGGCGGGCAGTGCCGATTTGGTGATCGGCTCTCGCTATATCCCTGGCGGCGGCACCGCGGGCTGGCCTCTCTGGCGGAGGGTTCTCAGCCGCATGGGTGGCCGCTATGCGAGGGCGGTGCTCGGCGCGCCCATCGCCGATCTCACCAGCGGGTTCAAAGTCTGGCATCCCGCGACGCTGGCCAGCATCGACGTCGCGATGGTGCGTTCCGATGGGTATGCCTTCACGATCGAGTCGACTTGGCGGGCTCTACGCCAGGGCGCCACCGTCACCGAGACGCCGATCATCTTCAACGATCGCATCGCGGGAGCATCCAAGCTTTCACGCCGCATCGTCGTCGAGGCAGCCCTCCTCGTCTGGAAACTTCGCTGGGAAACGCGATTGCCCAGTTGACGCGGCAAGTACACTTGTGAGGTTGTGGCGCCCGGTCATGGTGGCTGGAATCCACGGCATTGGAGCCAATTCGAGCGGGTCCGGCCGAGTCCCTTCTCATGTCGAGGGACCGCCGGCGACGTCACCCGCGGAGCAGTGTTAATGGCGACCGCCAAATTTCGTCCCCCTCGTCGCGCCAAGGTAACCACCACCGATACCGATGCGCCTCCGTCCGAAGTGGACACTGTGGCACCTAGCCCCGCTTCCCCCGCCGCTGGCGCCCCGGGGAACGGACGCCCAGCGTCCGGTCCGTTCATCCACTCCGGAGACCGCGGCGACGTGGCGTTCTCGCACAACAGTGAATTGTCCGCGCCGCAGCGGCGGTCCCAGCGCGTGCGTGCGCCGCGGCGGGAGAGCCCGCGGGTGCAGAGCGACCTCGTCGGCAAACAGGGGATGCAGGGGCATCTGCCAGGAGACCGTTACGTTCGGGTCTGCCGGGTGCAGACTGGCGATTTCGCGCGAAGCGCACCTGGCCATCTCATTGCCACGGAAGAGGCGCTGGAGGCCCGCGGACCGGCGGGGCGGGCATTTGGCAAGGTCAAACGCACGTTGATCGGCGCGCCGATCAGCACCGCTCAGGCCGCTCACGAGCGGCTGACCAAACTGAAAGCACTGGCGGTCCTCTCTTCTGATGCTCTCTCGTCCGTCGCCTACGCAACAGAAGAGATTCTTCATGTCTTGCTGTTGGCGGGGCTCGGGGCGCTCGCGCTCAGCTTGCCAATCGGGGCGGCCATCGTCGCGCTGCTGCTGATCGTCGGCATTTCCTATCGGCAGACGATCAAGGCCTATCCCCAAGGCGGTGGGTCATACATCGTGGCCAAGGACAATCTTGGAGATTTACCGGCCTTGACCGCCGGGGCCGCTCTGTTGTTCGGCTATGTCGTCACTGTTGCGGTCAGCATTGCCGCTGGTGTCGCCGCGCTCACTTCGGCGGTACCTGAGCTGCGCGACCATCGGGTCACGCTGGGATTGGGATTCATTCTCCTGGTGACGATGCTCAACTTGCGGGGTATCCGGGAGTCCGGCAGCATCTTTTCGGTGCCAACTTATCTCTTTCTCGCCGGAATCCTGATCATGATTGTGCTCGGGCTGATCCGCGCCGGGGGAAATGGGTTCGTCGCGCAGACGCCGGTGATGCCGGCGGGCGAGGTCACGACCGCCACCCAGACACTCGGCATCCTGTTGATCCTGACCGCGTTTAGCCGGGGCTGCGCCGCCTTGACCGGCGTCGAAGCCATCTCGGACGGAGTTCCCGCGTTTCAGCCCCCGGAGTGGAAGAATGCACGCACGACGCTCACCTGGATGATCGGTATTCTCGCGGTGACATTCGCGGGGATCACCTTCCTCGCCAACCAGTTCGGTATCGTGCCGCGCGAGCCGGATCATCCCGAAGGATATGAAACCGTCGTCTCCCAGATCGCGCGAACGATCTTCGGCGAAGCGACCCCCGCCTACTACTATATCCAGATCGCGACGCTGGCGATTCTGATTCTGGCGGCCAACACCGCCTATTCGGACTTCCCGCGTCTGTCGTATTTCCTGGCGCGGGACCGATTCCTGCCCAAGCAATTCACGTTTCGCGGCGACCGCCTCGCGTATTCCACCGGCATCGTCACCCTGGGTATCTTCTCCTCGTTCATGCTGGCTGGTTTCGGCGGCGAGACGACGCGCATGATTCCGCTCTATGCCGTCGGGGTGTTCACCGCGTTCACCCTCTCCCAAGGCGGAATGGTGGTCCGTTGGTTGCGCCTGAAAGAACCGGGTTGGCAGGGCGGGCTGGCCATCAATGTCGTCGGTGTGATCACGACCGGGCTCGTGGCGGTCATCGTGGGAATCACCAACTTCACCCGCGGCGCCTGGATCGTCCTGCTCCTGATTCCGCTGTTGATCATGATGTTTCGCGCCATTCACGGGCACTACGAACGGGCCGCGGGTGAGCTCGCCGCGCAGACGCCTCTGGAACCGGGTGAAATCGAGCACACCGTGATCGTTCCTCTAGCCGCGGTCAATCGGGTAGCACGGCAGACACTGGCCTATGCCCGGTCCATCTCTCCAAACGTGACGGCGATTCACATCACCGACGACGAGGCGGAAATCGAGCGCATTCGCGTCGATTGGGAAGCGCTCGCTTCCGATATTCCGCTCGTGATCATCGAGTCCCCCTACCGCAACCTGGTGGGACCGCTACTCTCGTATCTCGACGAGATCGAACGGCAGCGTCCCGACGACACCTTGACGGTCGTGCTTCCGGAATTCATTGCCCGCCACTGGTGGGAGCAGATTCTGCACAACCAGACGGCGTTGCGCCTGAAAGCCTCATTACTTTTCCGTCCGGGAACGGTGGTGACCAGTGTGCCGTATCACCTGGAGCGAAGAGGACCAAAACAGGGGGCAACGCGGGCGGCAACGGAGACGACGGGATTGCCATCAGGACCGCATGATCACGCGAGGCACGACCTCGCGGGCCAGTAGCTCCATCGTTTCCACATCGCCGGAATCGATTTGCATGATGAAATACTGCGCGCCAACTTCGGCCAGCGACTGGTAGTAGGCGGCCACCTGCTCGGGAGTGCCGGTCATGAACGCACTCGGTTGGGCGCGCCGCGTGGCCGGTGAACCGGAGCTGGCCTGCCCGATGGCGGCGAGCTTATCCGCCACCGCGCGCTCATCCGGGGCGAGGACGAGACGCAACGTGAAGTGCGTACGCAACACTTCGTCATACGGGCGGCCAATTGCTTCGCAGTAGCCGCGCAGAACCTCGAACTTATGACCGATCAGCTCCGGCCCACCAAGGCGTTCCAGACCCCGCTCGGTCTGACCGACGTCGTTGACGTTGCACGCATCGGCATACTGCGCCACCAGCCGCAGCGTTTTCTTCTCGCCGCTGCCACCGATCATCAATGGCGGCCGCGGCTGCTGCAATGGCGGCGGCGTAATCTGCAAGGGCCCGATCTGATACCGCATCCCGACGTAGGCGAATTTCTCGGCGCCCCAGACCCCTGGAATAATCTCGAGCGCTTCTTCGAGCGCCGCGAAGCGCTCCGTAGCCGTGTCAAAGCTGGCGCCAAAGGCTTCGAACTCGGTTTTCAGCCAACCGATGCCGAGACCAAGCATCAACCGGCCGCGGCTGATGGTGTCGACGTCGGCAGCCATCCGCGCCAGGAGCGCCGGATGCCGGTACGCGACGCAATTGACGACCGATCCGAGGCGCACCCGCTCGGTCACTACGGCGAGCGCGGCGATACAGATCCAGGGATCGGCCTGGATGGAGGGATGGTCGAAGATGTAGCAACCATCGAAACCGAGCGCCTCGACCGCTTTTCCCGCCTCCAGCAGTCGTCCCAATCCCTCGTCGCCGAGGACGAGCTGAATCCCCCAGCGCAGACCGTTGTCGGCCTCCGCGACCCATGGATGACGCGCCACGTTCTCCCGCTCCCCCGTTCCGATTCAGACGTTCAGACCCTTGTACCTGCCGCCGCGGCGGACGGCTCCTCCGCTGTCCATGCCCGCAGACGCTTAATTGCCATGGCGATGCGAGATTGCACCCGCTCCGCGCCGATAACGCGCAACGTCCCGAATAGCCCCGGTGACTGGGTACGTCCCGTAACCGCCACCCGCACCGGCATGAAGAGACTCCCCGGTTTCAGCCCCAGCGTATCGGCAAGGGCGCGGAAGCGCGCTTCGGTTGCCTCTTCATTTTCGAGATCGGTATCGGGCAAGACGGCGGCGACGGCGTCCAGCGCGGCGAGTGCATCGTCCCGCGACATTTTCTTCGGCACCAGGAGTGCGGGATCGTACGGTTCGAGATCGGGCTGGAAAAAGTAGCCCATCAGATCCGGCGCGTCGGCCAACGTCTCGAGGCGATCCTTGAGGAGAGCCACAACCGGGCGGACCCGCGAGAATTCGAGATGCTCTGGGGAGCTTGATCCCGGCGCGATCAACCCCGCCTCCGCCAGGAACGGCATCACCCGCAAGGTGAGATCGTCAAGCGTCAAGACGTGGTTGATGTAGTGCTGGTTGAACCAACGCAGCTTGTTGTAATCGAACGTGCCCGGGGACGCATTGACCCGTTCCAACGTGAATTTCGCCATCAGGTCTTCCTTGCTGAACATCTCGGTCGAGCCGTCGAAGCGCCAGCCCAGCAGCGCCAGATAGTTCATCAGCGCCTCGGGGAGGTAGCCCTGGGCGCGGAACTCTTCCATCGCCGTCGATCCATGCCGTTTGGAAAGCTTGCCGCCACCAGGAGCGAGAATCAGGGGCAAGTGCGCGAACCGCGGCGCCTCCCAGCCGAAGGCGGCGTAGAGCCGGACATGGACCGGCGCCGTCGGGATCCACTCCTCGCCGCGCAAAATGTCACTGATCTCCATCAGATGATCGTCGACGACGTTGGCCAGGTGATAGGTCGGATAGCCGTCGGATTTCAGCAGGACGAGATCTTCCAGGTTCACGTTCTGGAACACCATCTCCCCGCGCAACAGATCGTAGACGGGGGTTTCACCGTCGAGCGGCATGCGGAACCGGACCACGTACGGCGTTGCCGCGGTCACATATGCTTCGATTTGCTCTAGCGTCAGGTCGCGGCAGAGGCGGTCGTAGCCCGGTGGCTGCTTACGCGCGGTCTGTTCGTCGCGCACCCGCTGCAAGCGTTCAGGGGTGCAGAAACAGCGGTAGGCGTGCCCACGTTCGAGCAAGAGCGCGGCGTGCTCCCGGTACAGATCGGTGCGCTCGCTCTGGCGATAGGGACCGCGCGGACCGCCGGCATCTGGACCCTCGTCCCAGACAAGGCCAAACCAACCCAGGATATCGACGATGCCCTGTTCGGCACCGGGAACATAGCGATTGCGGTCGGTATCTTCGATACGCAGCAGAAAGGCTCCATCCCGCCCCTCGCGGCGCGCCTGCCCATGCGCGAGCAACCAGTTGAAGAGGGCGGTGCGGGCGCCGCCGACGTGAAGCAGCCCGGTGGGACTCGGCGCGAAGCGGACGCGCACCGGCGATGGGGTGTTGGCAGGTTCTGTCATCGCAGGGAGAATCCATTCATCATCAAGGAATCGCAAACGAGTCCCGAGTATACGCCCGGCAACCCCTCACTCCGATCGTGCGGGGCGGGCGATGGCACAAAACGTGCCTGCACGCAAGGTGACGTTTGCGACACATGGGACACTATTGTCCCGCTTGTGATCCAAATACGTCATGTTTCCCGTAATGGGGGGTAAGACTGCCTTACCGGCGGATCCGGAACGCCGGCCAGTCAGACTTTGTCTGTTCGCTATCGAGAGGAGTCATCTGTGATGCAGATCCATGAACGATTGCTGGCCGAGGTTTCGGCTGAGCGACGGCGGCTTTCCCGCCGCGGCATGCTCTCAGGTTCGCTTAAGCTGGCGGGCGGCGCCGCAATCGCGCTTTCGCTCTCCAATGTGCCGGCGCTGAGGACCCCGGTCGCCGCGCAGGACTTTGCCAGCGACCTGGATGTCCTGAACTATGCCCTTACGCTGGAGCATCTGGAATACGCGTTCTATCGCGACGGCGTTGGATTGTTTGATTTCGGCACCGATGGTTTCGGCCAGTCGATCAACGACAACCTCGCGGCCGTTCGTGACCACGAAGGCGCCCATGTGACGACCTTGACGGACACGATCACCCAGTTGGGTGGCGCTCCCGTCGCCGAGCAGGTCTACAACTTCACCGACGCCTACGCGTCTGTCGATGGCTTCATCGCCACCGCCGCCGCGTTGGAGAATACCGGGGTCAGCGCTTACGACGGCGCCGCCCAGTTCATCACTGATCCGGGACTGCTGACGGCAGCAGGGTCGATCGTGGCCGTTGAGGCGCGTCATGCGTCGTATCTCAATCTCATTCTCAATGAAGTGCCGTTCCCGGCCTCGTTCGAGACACCCTTGACGATGGCCGAGGTGTTGGAGATCGCGGGTCCGTTCTTCGCCTAATCCGGTTTTTGACGCGGCTCAGAACGATCCGCGCCGCCAGGCGACATGCGATGCGGCTAGGGCCAAGAAATGGCAGCCGTCCAAGGAGAGAAACGCAATGACGATTCGCGCTCAAACCACGTTCGAGGAACCAGTCGACGTGCTGAACTACGCACTGACACTGGAGCATTTGGAGTATTCCTTCTACCGCGACGGTCTCGAGCAGTTTGCCGAAGAAGATTTTGTTGACGCCGGCTACGCGGCCGTCGTTCACGAGTACTTCGGGGCTATCCGCGACCACGAGCTAGAGCACGTCGAGACGCTCACCACGGTCATCACCGACCTCGGTGGTGAGCCGGTTGAGGAGGCCGAATACGACTTCGGCTACACCGATATCGCCGGGTTCATCGGCGTCGCGCAGGCCCTGGAAAACACCGGGGTCAGCGCCTATCAAGGCGCCGCGCAGTTCCTGATCGACGAAGATGCGCTGCTGACCGCGGCGTTGACGATTCACGGCGTGGAGGCGCGCCACGCGGCGTACCTGAACGGGCTCAACGGCGCCTCGCCGTTCCCCGATGCGGTCAACCCAACCCTGACCCCAGACGAAGTGCTGGCGATCGCGGGACCGTTCATCGTCTCCTAGTTCGCGAAACATCGAGCATCCGGAGTGAGTGGCTTCGTTCTTGCAATTGTGGGGCGAAGCCACTCGGCCTCCGGCGGCCAGCCTGTCTGGCCATGTAGCCGAAAAAGCTCGTGGCAGCGCCAGTTCGTCGAGGAGAATTGATGTGATGCATACAGAGATTGAAAGCGGCAATGCCGCGCCGGTAGTCGAACGTCTGAGTAGCCGGCGCGCCATGCTGGCGACCTCGCTCACGCTCGCCGCTGGGGCAATCGTGGCGGTCGGTGCGTTCGAATCCGCGCGTGTCGCGGCCCAGGATGATTCCGAAGGCATCGGCGCCGGTGGCCGCCAGGGTGGCGACGGCGGCGGCGGTGGCCTGCGACGGCGGCAGCAAGAGGGTGAAGAGGCCGCGGCCGGTGTTGGCAGCGGCGGACGCTCCGGCACCCTGCCCACCGTCACCGATATGCCAAGCACTGGTGTCGGCGACATGAACGGCGGACTGACCGGCGTTGCGCCGCTGCTGCTCGCCGCGGGAGCGGTTGGGGCGGCTACGGTGGCGATGAAGTCGCGGTCGCTGGCCACCGCGGATTCTGAAATTCGTTAGAACAGACTGCGAACGCAACAACGACCACGCTCGGCAGGCGAGCGTGGTCGTTGTTCCATGAAAGCGCCAATGACCGGTGCGTTAGTGAAGTCTGAGGAAATTTGCCTCTTCCGCCGCTACCAGCATTCTTCTGATGTCGTCGTAGTCCGCATCGGCCACCGGAACAAAGCGGTCGACGAATCCACGTGTAAGGTCTGCTCGAGCTGCCGGGTCATTTCCGATCGCATAGAGAGCCGCTCGTAACCTGCCCTTCACCTCGTCAGGTAGGTGGTTCGCCGCCACGACCGGCTGGATCGTTGACGGTCCGAACGTGTCGATGACCGTGATGGACTCGGACAACGTCGGGTGGTCACTGAGTTCGATGGCAAGAACGTGCGAGTCGATAGCCGCCGCATCGACCTCCCCCGCGGCCTCCATCTGGATCGATTGCTGATGGAATCCGGCCTCGATCACATTCCGGAAGAACCCCCGCGTTTCACCCATCCGCGCCAGCAGAAATCGCGTCAGGTTGGATCCCAAGTGAGAATCGGGGTCGTTGTAGGCCCAGGAACGACCACGCAGATCGGCGAAGGCGCGTGCTTCGCTGCCGCGCCGCACGATGACGTCGGAGAAGTAAACCGGGCGGTCGCCGTACCGTTCAGGGGTCAACACCGGGGCCGCGAGCAGCGCGACCGGCGATGGAGTCAGCCGCATGAGCTGCACGTAGGGAAGACCGCAAATGAACCCCACCTCGATCTCCCCGGCAGCAAACTGATCGAATCTCGTGCCGACCACAAGCTCCGTGCGGTATCCCACATAGCGACCGAGATAGCCGGCGATAAACGCGTACACCGGCAACATGTTCGGCGCCAGGAAAGTCGCTATCCGCAGCAGTTCGGTCACTAGTCGGCGGGGGAGACGACCGGTGTTTGATGGTGTCGAACGCCGCGCAGCGCAACGAAGATCGCAAAACCCCAAATCACAACCAGTGCGGCGTACACGGCAATCTGGGGATTACTGTCGATGCCAAGTGCGTTCAGTATGGTGCGGCCGTTCATGACCACGATCAACCCACCGACCGTCGCGCCTAAGACCCGCGGGTGCAGCCAGCGCACCAACCAGGCGGCAATCGGGGCGGCGATGGCGCCGCCAATGAGAAGTGCCAGCACGACGGGAAACACGAATACTGACCGATTCAGCGAAACGAGGAAGCCAGCGCTGGCGCAGAGGGCAACCACAAACTCGCTAGTCGAAACGGTGCCGATGACCTTCCGCGGTTCCATGCGGCCGGAGGCTAACATGGTTGGCGTGGCTATTGGTCCCCAGCCACCACCACCGATGGCGTCGAGGAACCCGGCCACGAGACCGAGCGGGGCCAGGATCGGACGCCGCAGCGCGCCCTCGCGAACCTGAATCTTGCCGCCCAGGAAGGCAAACCGGATCAGGACGTAGGCCCCGAGAATAACCAGGAAGAGCGAGATGTAGGGGCGCGCCATGTCGCCGTCGAGATTGCTCAGGACGGTCGCCCCGGCAAAGGCGCCGGCGCCGCCGGGCAAGGCCAGCCAACCCACCGCCCGCCAGTCGGTATTGCCGAGTTTCCAGTGCGCGGCGCCAGAGGCGAGGGTGGTCCCGACCTCGGCGAGATGCACACTTGCCGACGCGACCGCCGGCGCGAGACCGGTCGCCAGCAAGAGTGTCGTCGAGGTTAGCCCATAGGCCATCCCCAACGCGCCGTCGATCAACTGCGCGGCGAGTCCGAAGAGCGCAAGCAGCAAGAACTTCTG
>JACCXM010000171.1 GCA_013697005.1 Chloroflexia bacterium
GGCTTAGCTTGCGGAACGAATCAGCGTCGTTAACGTGGGGAAATGGCTCCTCCGGGACGGGTACGTCGAGAAACGCGCACAATGTCTGCCAACCCTGCTTGACTTCAAATATGAGGAGACGCTCTGCTGGGACCGTTGCCGCAACCTCGCGATTGTGCTCCACGAACACGCTCTGAGCGTAGTCTTTATCGCTGAAGCGGCCGTCGAAGGTGCCGTTCCAGATAACGTCGGTGGAGACCCGCAGTGCCCCACGTAGTGGCCGAAACACGAATCCGAGAAGCTTCATCAGCAGCCGGGTCCGGGGAGATGTCTCGGCGTTGGCGTGCATGCTGAAGATCGTGGCCAGACTGCTCTCGTACCAGCGCTCCGGATCGCGGACGGTGAGGATCACTTTTGCATCAGGATGCGCCACGATTAGCTCCCGCCAGAAGTACGCGCCGGGCCAATCGACAATGGCGCGGTAGCCGCCGAGCAGCGGCCGCCAGTCGATCGGCGCGCCGCGCTGCGTGCGCCGGAATGCTTCCTGCCAGAGCGCGAACCGCTGCGGGTGCTCGAAGTTCTCCAGCATGTGGTCGCAGGGGCCGAACCCGAGCCGCACCAGAGCCTCGCGCAACGAGAGCGTTCCGGTGCGCCCAAACCCGGCGCCGATGATCTGGATCGTTGGCGACGGCGCGCCGATCGCATCGGTTGCTTGCGTTTCCTCCATCATCTCTGGTCGAGACCCTTTCCTGCCGGACCTGTACAACAGCCCACGCCCCCCGTCGTCGTGGGCACTGGCCTGATGCGACAATCGCGAATAGTGACATGTCGCGGACCTGGACAAAGGGAGCAACGCGCGGTGAAACCAGTCGTCGTCGTCGGGGGCGGAGTGATCGGGCTGTGCACCGCGTTTGCCCTGCACCAACGCGGGGTGCCAGTGACGGTCATCGACGCCGGACCGGCGGAGCAGGCCGCGTCGCATGTCAACGCCGGTTGGGTGGTGCCGACCCTCGCCGAACCGGTGCCGGCCCCGGGGCTGATCGCGACCTCACTGCGCTGGATGATGCAATCCGATAGCCCGCTCTACATCCGGCCCCGGCTCGATCCGGCGTTTCTGCGCTGGACGCTGCACTTCTGGCGGCGCTGCAACCCGCGCGATTTCCTGGCCGGAACCGAGGCTGTCGCCGCGTTCGGCGCGCGCTCGCTGGCGTTGTACGACGCGATGCGGGAGGCGGGGGTCCGTTACGAGGAGCACCATGACGGGCTCCTGTTCGCCTACCGCACGATGCGAGCGCTGGAGCACGATTACGAAGCGCTGGAACCGGTACGCCGCTTCGGGTTCGAGATTTCACCTGCCATGTCCGGCGACGATCTGCGCGCGCTGGAGCCATCCCTCGCCGCGACGGTCAGCGGTGGCTACTGGTTGCCGCGGGAACGCTCGCTGCGGCCCGACACCCTGGTGCGGGGACTGGTCGCGTTTCTTCAGGAGCGTGGCGTCGACGTGCGACAAGACACAGCGGTGTGCGGTATCGAGACCACCGGCAAGAAGGCCACCGCCGTTATCGCGGGGGGACGGCGCATCCCCGCGGCGACGGTCGTCGTTGCCGCCGGCGCCTGGACGCCACGGCTGCTCAAACCCTTGCAGATGCAAATCCCGATCGAGGCCGGCAAGGGATACAGCATCGACCTCGCCCCGGCGCCGGCGCTTCCTCAGCCGGTGGGGAGACCACTCTATCTGCACGAGACGCGGGTCGCCATTACCCCACTCGACGGCATGATCCGCCTGGCGGGAACGATGGAGCTCTCCGGACTCAATCACGATATCCGCCCGGAACGGGTGGCGGCGGTCGCCCGCTCGGCGGGGTGGGCGATTCGTGGCTGGCCAGAGCAGACCCCGATCTCCGGTGCCGGGGTGCGAGTCTGGACCGGGCCGCGGCCGATGACGCCGGATGGTCTCCCGGTGATCGGCTGGCTGCCGGGCTATGAAAACCTCGCCATCGCGAGCGGCCACGCCATGCTCGGCGTCACACTGGCCCCCGCCACCGGCGAGGCCGTCGCCGATCTGATCACGAGTGGCCGCGCGCCAGACGTCATCGCGCCGTTCAATCCGGCTCGGTTCGGATGAACGTGATACCTTCGCACCATTCTTCGGAGTTCACGATGACCGATCCTTATGATGTTGATCGCGCACAGGCGGCCCAGATCACGGAGCGAATTGGGCAGACCTTCGATTTCGTTCGTGACGCGATCGATGACCCGCGCATCCTCGCGCTGATCCCGAGCGGGTCCACCGTGATGTTTCGGGACGGCATGCATCAAGGTCGCCAGATTCGCCTCATCGCCTATCGGCCAAAACAGCCGAGCGCACGATGGGGCGCCGAGGTGTCTGGAGCGGCACTGTCCGCGGTTCCTGACTCTTCGCAAATTCCCGAAACGGAACCATTACGGCGCGGAAGACGATGGCCTAGCGTTGAGGGCTATCTGACCGCGGCCGCGGCGCTCGATGCGCTTGAAGCCAAGCTGCGCGACGCTGAACGACCAGGGTGGGCTTCTCGCCACGCCGTCGGAGAGTAACCAATCGTCCGCGTCGTGACCTTCGCGGAGGTCTGCGCCGACCAGGATGGTGGCCGCTGAGAGGGGTCTGGCGCTCGCCGGCCTATGCCCGGTTGTGGAGCGCGAGCGTAGTTTCCGGGCTTGGCGGCGCCATCACCCGGCTCGCCCTGCCCCTGCTCGCCGCGCTCACCCTGAACGCCACGCCGGCGCAGATGGGTCTCCTGGTTGCCGCGGAAAACGTGCCGGATCTCCTCTTCGGGTTGGCAACCGGGGTCTGGGTGGATCGTCGCGCGAAAAAACCGGTGATGATCGCCGCCGACGTGGGTCGTGCCGCGCTACTGCTGTTCGTGCCCGTGGCGGCCTGGTTGGGCGTGTTGCGTATCGAGCTGCTGTTGGTCATCGTCTTACTGGTGGGAACGCTGGGCGTCTTTTTCGAGATCGCCTCACAGTCGTACCTGCCGGTGATCCTCCCCGCGCAGGAGCTGACCGCGGGGAATGCCCGGTTGCACACCGGGTACGGTATCGCCGAAATCGGCGGACCGGGGCTGGCGGGTTGGTTGACACAACTCTTCTCTGCCCCGATCGCGATTCTGGTGGATGGTCTGTCGTACGTGGCCCGGAAGAGGCGCGCCCGAGTTTCTGGCGCGAGCTGCGGGAAGGTGTCGGTCTGGTCTGGAGCAGCCCGATCCTGCGCGCGACCGCGGCGGCGACCGGTTTCTGGAATCTGTTCGACGGCGCACGATGGGCGGTGCTGATCCTGTTCCTGACACGCACCGTGGAACTGGGGGCGGGGACGGTTGGCGCCATCTTCACGCTGGGCGCGGTGGGTTACGTGCTCGGGTCGCTCTTTCCGGAGCGGGTCGCGCGCAGGATCGGATTGGGGAGAGCGATTCTGCTCGGGATCGTGCTGGCGGTCCCCAGCGAGCTGCTCACCGCGCTGGCAGCCGGTCCGCCACTGATGGCCGCGGCGATCGCCGGGGCCGGATTCTTCCTCACCGATCTCACCATTCCCACGTACGACGTCAATCAGTTCAGCCTGCGTCAGGCCGTCACCCCGCTGCGCCTGCAGGGACGGGTCAGCGCGACGATGCGCACGCTGATCCGCGGTCTGGTGCCGGTTGACGGCGTCCTCGCCGAGCGCATCGGTCTGCGCGGGGTGATGATCCTCTCCGCCCTGGGCGGTCCGCTGGCGTTTCTGGCGATCTGGTTTTCGCCGGTGCGGGGGCTGGTTGCACCGCCGGAGCGGATGGGCGAGGGTGACGGGGTCATAGGGTGATGGGGTCCGGCCGTTCGCACGAACTGGCGATCTCTACGTGCCGGTTTTCGCGCGAGGCGGCTTCGACGGCGTGCATGATCTCGAGCACGTGGTAGGCCAGGTCGCCGTTGGTGCGGTGGGGGCGGCCGGTGCGGAGCGCGGCGGCCAGGTCGGCGAGACCGAGACCGCGGCTGTTGTCGGTGAAGGGGCGGGTGATCGGAACGTCACGCCAGGTATCATCGCTCCCGCCTCGGACGAGCACTGGTCCGCCGAAGGTGTTCGGGTCGGGCAGACTGAGGGTGCCGTGCGCACCGTAGATTTCCAGATCGGGTGTTTCCGAGACCCAAACGTCGAAGCTGGTCACCAGCGTGGCGATCGCGCCACTCGCGAAATCGAGCACCGCCGCCAGGTGAGTGGGAACCTCGACCGCGATGCGCTCCCCGGCGCGCGGTGCGCTGTGGATCGTGCGTTCGGGAAACGTGATCCGCGCCGAGCCGGTCACCCGCCGCACCGGACCGAGCAGCGAGACCAGCGCGGTGAGGTAGTACGGTCCCATATCGAAGAGGGGCCCGCCTCCCGCCTGATAGTAGAAGTCAGGCTGCGGATGCCACCCCTCGTGACCGTGGTTGAGCATAAACGCCGTGGCGGCGACCGGTTCGCCGATCGCGCCGTCGTCGAGGAGCGCGCGGCAGGTCTGCAACCCGCCCCCGAGGAAGGTGTCCGGCGCGGCGCCGAGGCGTAACCCGCCAGCGCGCGCCGTTTCCACTAGCCGCGCGCCGTCAGCGAGCGCGATGGCAAGGGGTTTTTCGCTGTAGACACTCTTGCCGGCCGCGAGCGCCGCCTGCCCTATCGGGGCGTGCGCCTCCGGTGTCGTCAAATTGAGCACGACTTCGATCTCGGGGTCGGCGAGCAATTCGTCCACGGTCACTACGGCCGGCACACCGTATTCCC
Source organism: Chloroflexia bacterium (assembly GCA_013697005.1). GTDB lineage: Bacteria > Chloroflexota > Chloroflexia > Thermomicrobiales > UBA6265 > JACCXM01. Next base: position 4,739 of record JACCXM010000171.1, read on the forward strand.
CGGCACGTTTCGCTGCCCGCTCCGGCACGGCATCCGCGCAGGCGACGATTTCGAAGGCGGGAAAGAGCGGCGCATTCGTCAAATAGCGTTCGCTGATATACCCGCAACCAATCAGCCCAACCCGTACAGGTCCTCCATCCATGTCGCCGTTTTCGCCCGCCTCCCGCCTCCCGCCCTCCTTCTCCCGCGTCACCCCCGCGCCGCCCAGTGCATCCCCCGCCGCACCAGCTCGCGCGCCTCGGGAATATCGAAATCGGCGGCGACGTGCCCCAGCGAGCAGTAGAAGACGCGGCCCGCGCCCCACTGCCGCTTCCAGACCACCGGCATCACGCAGCCTGCTACCCAACGGGTGTGCTCGCCGCTGAAGGTGGTCGTGGCGAGGACCGCGTTCGAGGGATCGACATGGAGGTAATACTGCTCGGAGTGCATGGCAAAGTCGGCGATCCCCGCCGTGATCGGGTCATCGTGATTGGTGATCTGGACCGTGTAGTCGATGATGTTGCCGGGATGGGCCACCCACTGCCCGCCGACCATGAACTGATACTCGGTGCTGTCGCGGAAGGAATCGGCCATCCCGCCGTGGAACCCCGCGATCCCGGTCCCGGCGGCGATCGCATCGAGCAGACCGCGCAACTGCTCCGGCGTGATGGCGCTCTGCGTCCAGATCGGGACGAGCAGATCAGTTTCGCGCATGGCCGCGGCATCGAGGTAGGTATCAAGCGTCTCGCTGACCATGACGTCGTATCCATCCCCGCGCAGCACTCCCGCGAAAAGCTCAGCGCACTCGTGGGGTTGATGGCCCTCCCACCCGCCCGCAACGATCACTACCCGTTTTCCACGTTCCGTCATGGTGACTGGTTCCTCCTTGTTGGCTATCGGCTATCGCCTATCAGCCATCGGCTCTTCGCCGTCCTTGCCGACTTACCGACTTACCGACTTGCCGTCTCCGTCTGATAGCTGATAACTCGTAGCCGTCACCCGAGCGCCACATCGAGCGTCATCATGACGCAAAACCCGACGAGCAGTGCGACCGTCGCCAGATCGGCGTGGCCACCGGACTGCGACTCCGGGATCAACTGCTCGGCCACGACGAAGATCATGGCGCCCGCCGCGAAGGCGAGGGCATAGGGAAGAATCGGCTGGGCAAAGACGACGGCCGCCACGCCAAGCAACGCCGCCGGCGGCTCGACCGCCGCCGAGAGTTGTCCCCAGAAAAAGGCGCGGCCACGCGACATCCCCTCCCGCCGCAATGGAAAGGAAACCGCGGCGCCTTCCGGGAAGTTCTGCAATCCAATGCCGATGGCGAGGGCAATGGCCGCGGCGACCGTCGCCTCGGGATGTCCCGCCGCCGCGCTGGCGAAGGCCACCCCCACCGCCAGACCTTCCGGGAAATTGTGCAGCGTGATCGCCGATACCAGCAGCACGCTGCGCCGCCATTGCGTCGGCGGACCTTCCGCCGCTTCGACCGGCTGATTCAGATGAAGATGCGGCAGTAGCGTGTCGAGCAGCCGCATAAACAAGCCACCGGCGAGAAATCCGACCACCGCCGGAACCCATGGCGCATTGCTGCCACGTTCCTCGCCCAGTGCGATGGCCGGGGCCAGCAGCGAGAAGTAGGACGCCGCGATCATCACGCCCGCCGCCGCGCCGAGCATCGCATCGAAGAGGCGACGATCGATCGTCGCGGTGAAAAAGACGAGTCCCGCCCCGGCCGCCGTGAGCCCCCAGGTGAACAACGTCGCCAGGAGCGCCTGCAGCAATGGATCGAGTGTCAGGAACCACGAATACATGAGACCCCGTTGCCCGATGTCCTAGTCGACCTCTTCCGCAATAACCATCACCACCTCGCCCTGCTCGGTGGCCGCGCGGAACTTGCGGCACATGACGTAGCCGTCGCCGTCAGCCAGGATCTCGACCGGGGGCTCGTCGATCCGCTCGAAATCGTGGATGCGGGCGACCGGCTGGCCGCTGCGCACGAAGGCGCCAAGCGGGACGAGCGGCTCGCTGATGCCACTGACGGAGGCGGTCACGTAGCGGTCGATGTCCGTGGCGCTCACAATCCGCTGCCGATCGAGACCCTCCGGCACGAGATCGACGAACGGCTCGGCGAGCAGTCCAAAACGGCGCATCACGTTAAGCACCCCACCCTGCGCCCAGCGGACACCATCGCGGTCGGTCGACGCGCCGAAACCGAGCTCGCTGCCGATGGTGATCTTGCCCATCGTCTCCGCTTCCCCGGTCAGCAGCCCGGTTCCCATGCCACCGGTGTAGATCAAGACGAAGGGCGTGCCGAAGAGGAGAGACGTCTCCCGGAACTCAGCATAACGGGCCGGATCGTCCACCTGGTGGAACGACATGCAACGGATGATCTCGAACCCCGCTCCCCCAGCATGAAGATCGATCACGACGTCGGCCCGCGCCAGCACCTCGTCGGTGACGAAGCGGGCGATGCGCTGGGTGATTGTGCCACTGGCGTCCCCTGGAAAGACCCGGTTCATGTTCTCCCCGTCGAGGGGCGAGCCGCGGCGGGCGGCGCGAAAGGCCGGGACATTGAGCACTGGAATGACGATCAACCGCCCGGCCACCAGCCGCGCCGGGTCAAGCTCGCGGATCAGGTTTTTCAGCCCGACCGGTCCTTCGTACTCGTCGCCATGGGTGCCGCCGATGGCGACGATGGTGGCGCCAGGTTGTGCCGCGCAGGCGACGTAGAGCGGCACCCGGACCCGCCCCCAGGTGTGATCGTACGTGAACGGGAGGTGATACCAGCGGCCGCCGGCGCGGTCCCAATCGACCTGATTGACGGGGGTGATGTCGGGGATCATCGCGTGCTCCTTGGGCTACTCTCCAGATCGTGCAAGGCGTCGAGTGTCGCTGCCACCAGCCGTGCGGCCGCTTCCGGAGCGAAGGGGGAGGTGTCCACCTCGTAGCCGCCCAGGGGATAGGCGTCGGCGGTCGGGATGTAGCCTGCCCAGCCTCCCGTGTATCCCCCGAACCAGGTTGCCGGGAAGGGCGAGCCATTCTTGACCGCCATGCCAATCGCCGCGAAGGGCTCGCCTTCGACTCCGGCCAGGATCGCCGGTCCGATCTGAAGGAGATGCAACGCAATGGGAAACGTCTCCTGCCCGCCGTAGGTTTCGGCTCGGGACAGCGCCATGTTGGCTCGTTTCGTGGCGAATGTGGCTGCCTCGATCGCTTCCGCTGGCGCGCCCTGCTGTTTGAGATCGTCCAATCGGCGCTGCGCCTCGTCGACGCGCGTCCGCGCTTCGGTACGCGGCGGTTGCGCAATGAGTGGCAGCGCGATCTCGCGGGACTTCACACACACGACCGGTTCCGGGTCCGCCACCGGCTCCTGAATCCACTTCCCAAGCGGCGCCCCCGATTCCCAGACCCGCTCGTGACGATGCTTGACGGCGGGCAGATCGAGCCCGAGGTAGACGCGGGCGGCCTCGCAGCCGACTTGCGCCCCAAGCCGGCGCACGACCCCGGTATCGTCGGTGAAGCCCTCTGGGCCGGGGCCGATATCGCCGGCCGCGCCTTGGGCGAAGAGACACGTCGCGCCGGTGAGCGTCTCGACCGTCTGTTTCAGATGTCCCGGCCAATCGGGACTGAGCAACCGGTTGCTGGGTCCGAGTGTCGTCGGGTGCATCGTATACCCGACGACCGCGGCCAGGGGATCGCCATCCCGCGCGTCGATGCGAAGCACGAAGACTTTAGGATCGATCGTGCCCTCCAGATTGACCCCCGTGACCATCCGGCCATCGGGGGCGATCTCGCGCCGGTTCACCGCCACCCGACTCTCGCCCGATCCGGCGGCAATCCGCGCCGGACGCAGCGTATGCAGCGCCAGCCGCGCGGCGCCGGCGGCGTATTCTGGGAGGAGGGCGTAGTAGCCGGCGAGCGCCGCCTGCCCCTGGCGGGTCCAGTTCCACGCGCTCGGCGGCGGTCCCGCGTGGTTGTGCGTCACCGAGACACGGACCGCATGCGGCGAAATAGCGAGCGTCGCGGCGACCGCCGCCCGAATCGCGTCACTCTCCGCGCGCGAGACGATGACAATGTCGAGATCGATCCACGCCGCCGTCGTCAGTCCATCGGCGACGACCAGCGCCGTGGCCCACAAATCGGCCTCCACGCCATCCGGCAGGACATGCACCTGGGCTCCCCAGCTTGCGTGAGGCGCGGTCAAGGGCGGGGTGATTGTGACCCGGCCGACGCCGGCGCGGAAGGAGTTTGTCGTCATTGTTCCTCCCTCAGATTCAGCTATCGGCTATCGGCTATCGGTCTTTCCTCGTTCTCATCGACTTACCGACTTACCGACTGATAGCCGATAGCGTCCATTCACACCGCATACCGCGCCACAACTTCTTCGTCGATTTCGATCCCCAGACCCGGTCCCTCGGGGAGGGCGACCATGCCATCGACGACCGGGAAGCGCTCGACGGTGAGGAGTTGGTTGAGGGCGGTTTCCTGGACGCAGTATTCCAGAAACGTGGCTTTGGCCATCGCGCCGATGACGTGCAGCGACGCGGCTTTGATGATCCCGGTGCTCCAGGAATGGGGCACCATCGCCACCCCGCGCAATTCGGCCAGGTGGGCGATGCGGACGCACTCGGAAATACCCCCGGCGCGGGTCACGTCCGGCTGGATCACGTCGACGCGGGTGCGCTCCATGAGCTGGTCGAACCCCCAGCGCGTGACGTCCTCTTCACCGCAGGCGATACGGGTCTCGACGGCATCGGCCAGCTTGCGATAGCCGGCCACATCGTCGGGCCAGAGGGGTTCTTCCACCCAGTAGGGGCGGTACGGCTCGAAGCGCCGCACCTGGCGGATGGCGTGGTCGGCATCCGACCAGCCGAGTCCGATATCGACCATCAACTCGATCGTATCGCCAGCGGCCTCCCGCGCCGCCCGTACCAGCGCCACGTCGAGATCGGCGTCGCGGCCGAGGGGTCCCCAGCCAAGTTTGATCGCCGTAAAGCCGCGCTCAACCAGCGCGGCGACCACCTGCGATGTCTCTTGCGGCGTGTCCGGCATGAGGGTGCTGGCGTAGGCGCGGATCGCCGTGCGGTGAGGACCGCCCAGCAACCGATGGATCGGCTGACCCAGCGCTTTGCCCTTGATGTCCCAGAGTGCGATGTCGATTCCGCTGATGGCGTGGATCGCCGGTCCCCCGCGGCCATAGTAAATCGTGCCGCGGTAGAGCTTGTGCCAGAGGCGGTCGATCTCGAGCGGGTTCTCGCCGAGCAGGAGATGGCGCAAGCCACTGGCAATCGCATGCGATGGCGGCGCCTCGACGATCGCCTTCACCACCGGCGGCAGGGAATCGACCTCGCCGATGCCGGTGATCCCCTCGTCGGTCTCGATGCGGATGAGGAGCGCATCCTGGCTGCCGTCCGCCTTGGAGACATCCATCGCCGGCTGGCGCAGGATAATGGCTTGCACGTCGGTGATTTTCACTCAGGTCTTCCTTTCACTTGATAGGTTTCTGGAGCAGCCAGTAGTCCGATGGCAGCAACAAAGTCGCTGGGCACGGAGTTCAGAACCACCACCAGCGCGTCCGGGAATGCGGGCGATGCAGGCATCGCCCCTACAACTGGGGTGTATTTCGCGCCGTAGGGGCAACGCCTGCGTCGCCCGCCTAGCCGACTGCGACGCGATGGGTTTCCGACAGCTAATGGCGGCCCACTCATGTCCTCCCCCCGAGGAGGGGATCGATCGTCTCCCGAACAGCATCACCAACCAGATTGAGGGCGATGATGGTGGCCGAGAGCGTGACTCCGACGATGATGGTGTACCAGGGATCGTCAAACATGTAGCTCTTCGCGCTGGAAAGCATGGTGCCCCAGGAAGGCTGCGGCGGTTGCGCGCCGAGACCGAGAAAGCTCAGACCTGATTCGTAGAGGATGGCATTGGCGATGCTGAACGAAAAGAGCACCGTCAACGCGGGCAGGCAGCTCGGCATGATGGCGCGGCGCAGGGTTCGGGCGTGGCTGGCGCCCATCACCCGCGAGGCCTCGACAAATTGCTGCTCCTTGGTGGGCAGCACGACGCCGCGGGTGATGCGGGCGAAATCGGGAATCGTGGCGATCCCGATGGCGAGCATGGCATGGTGCACCGAAGGTCCGAGTATGGCGGTGATGACGATGGCGAGGAGGACGACCGGGAAGGCCTGCAACCCTTCGACCAGGCGCGAGAGGGTGTAGTCGAGCCGCCCCCCAAAATAGCCGGCCAACAACCCGACGAGCACGCCGCCGGCCATGGCGATACCGACGGCGATGAGCCCGGCTTGGACGGCGATGCGCGCGCCGAAGAGCAGCCGGCTGAGCAGGTCGCGCCCGAACTCGTCGGTGCCCAACCGGTAGACCGCGCTCGGGCCTTGCAGGCGGTCAGGCATGTGGGGCACGGCCGGATCGTACGGCGCCAGCACGGGCGCGAGAAGACCGCAGAGAAGCACCAGCAGGACCACCGTGGTGGCGGCCGGCTGACGGCGAAACACGGCGAAGGCCGATTTCACGAACTGCTGGTCGCGAACGTGATCCGTGGATCGAGCAGGACATAGACACAATCGACCCCGATGTTGATCAGCACGTAGCCACAGGCGACGACGAGTACCACGCCCTGGATGACCGGGAAATCGCGGTTGAGAATGCCATTCAGCGCCAGTGAGCCGGTGCCGGGCAGGCTGAAGACGACCTCCGTCACGATAGCACCGCCGAGCAACCCGCCGATCTGAAGTCCGGCGAAGGTCACGGTTGGGATCAAGGCGTTCTTTAGCGCGTGACCGCGCATGACGCGCGATTCGGTCAGACCCTTGGCGCGCGCGGTCGTCACGTATTGGGTCTGCAAGGTCTCGATCAAACTCGAGCGGATGAAGCGGGCCAGCGGTCCGGCAAGATAGACCCCGAGCGCGAACGAAGGCAGCACCATCGCCTTGAGATTGGCAACGGGATCGACCGTGAAGGGCACGAACCCGGACGGCGGCAGGAGCTGCCAACGCACAGAGAAGAGATAAATGAGCACCAGTCCCAACCAGAAAGTCGGAACCGACGTGCCGATCAGGGCAACCGTCATCAGCAGCCGGTCGATCCAGGAACCGCGCCAGACGGCGGCCACGACTCCGATCAGCAGGGCGGTGAGTCCAGCGAAGAGCATCGCCAGTACGATCTGTTCGAGCGTGACGCGCAGCGCCGAGCCGACCAACGAGGTCACCGACTGGCGATTGAGGATCGAGTTGCCCAGATCCCCTTGCAGCACCTGCCCCATCCATTTCACGTAGCGAACGGGCAAGGGTTGATCGAGACCAAGGCGGTTGCGCACCTCCGCCGCGCGCTCCGGCGTGGCCGTCGGTCCCAGGAGCACCGAGGCGGCGTCACCGCGTACCTGCGCCGTGGTCAGAAACGTCACCACCGAGATGACGAGGATCACGGGGATCACCCCGAGTAGCCGCTGGATCAGATAAGCGCCCATGACCCTTTCTCTCGTCCAGCAGTTCGCGATGCCATGAACGCACCGCACCCATTCCCCCTCTCCCGGCTCGACGGGAAAGGGGGGTAGGGGGGTGAGGGCCCCCTGCCACGCCGCCGCAGCGTGGCGCGGGCGACGCAGGCGTCGCCCCTACAGCCGCGCGGCAACGTGTTACTCCCGATACGTCCCGTCATCACTCAGGAAACGATCCAGGTCTTCTCGTAGTGATGGCGAATCAGCGGTCCGGGGTTGAAGCCCTGAACGCTTCGTTTCGCGGCGAACAGATCCTGCTTGTGAGCGACCAGATAGCCCGGCATCTCGTCCATCAGAATCTGCTGGACTTGCGCGTAGATTTCCTTGCGCGCCGCCTCGTCGATCGTCGAAGCGCCCTCCTGCACCAACCGCGCGTACTCCTCGTTGTCAAACTGGTGGATGTTGGTATCGGGGTTGAGATTGTCGCGCGTGAAGAACGTCGATGGATCGACGTCGCCGTAGCCGTAGGTATCGGTGGTCATCACGTAGTCGGGCGCGGTGGCGATGCGATCGACCCAGGCGGCGATCTCCAGCTCGGTCACGGCCGCGGTAATCCCCAGCGCGGCCAGATTGGCTTGCAACAGCACCGCTCCCGCTTTCAGCTCGGGATAGCCGAGCGGGGAGAGAATCTCGATCCCTTCCAGCCCTTGCCCACCGGGATGCCCCGCTTCCTCCAGCAGTTGCGCCGCCCGCTCCATATCGAAGACCAGATAGGGATCGCAGATCGCCGCGTCGTAGGCCCAGTTGCTGGCCGGGAAGGGGCAGACCGCCGGGGTGCCGAAGCCATACAGGATGTCGCGGACGTAGGACTCGCGGTCGAACGCGAAGCTCATCGCCTGGCGTACTTTGGCCTCGGCCATGAGCGGATTCTGGGTATTGATCTGGACATTGTCGTACTTCGAGGTCGGCGGGGTGACGATGAGTTGCAGGTTAGCGTCGCCTTCGATCCGCTCCGCGTCTTTCGGCGCCGGTTGCTCGACCAAATCGAGACTCCCCGCCTGGAGGTTGGTGA
>JACCXM010000227.1 GCA_013697005.1 Chloroflexia bacterium
AAGCCGGCGTCCCCGCCACCCTCGACGACATCATCGGCTGGAACGCCTACATGGAGATGACCGGCTACTGGTGGCCGACGGTTGCCTCGCAATATGTCAACGACGCCCCCGCCGGCAACCGCAAGAACCACTGCTCGGCGTTCATCGCCACCGGGTCCGCCACCACCGATGGCCGCATCGTCATCGGTCACGAGAGTTTCACCGAGTTCTGGAATGGCCAGTTCATGAATGTGATCCTCGACATCACCCCCAGCGACGGCTACCGCATGGTGATGCAGACCAGCCCCGGCTGGATTGCCAGCATGACCGACTTCTGGGTGACGGGCGGTGGCATGGTGGTGGTCGAAACCACGATGGCCGGTTACGAAGGCTACGACGTCACCAAAACCCCCGAGTACGTGCGCGCCCGCAACGCCTGCCAGTACGCCACCTCGATCGACGAATGGGTGAAGCTCATGGACACCCAGAACAACGGCGGTTACGCCAACATGTGGCTGATCGGCGACATCAAGACGGGCGAGATCGCCGATTACGAAGAAGGTCTCATCTACCAGAATCTGCAGAAGAAGACGGACGGCTGGTTCTACGGCGACAACGCGCCGGAAGATCCGCGCATTCGCAACGTGGAGAGCACCGATACCGGCTACAGCGATGTCCGCCAGCAGACCGGAGCCCGCCGTGTGCGCTGGCCGCAGCTCCTCACCCAATACGAAGGGCGCATCGACGCCGAGATCGGGCAGACGATGCTCGGCGACACGTTCGATCCGTATCTCGGATATACCAATCCGTCGTCACGGACGATCTGTTCCCACTACGATAAGGATCCGATGTACTACGTCAGCGACCCCAACGCGATCTGGAACGTCCCCTTCTACCCCGCTGGTTCGGTCGATGGCAAAGTCACCACCGCCGCCGCCGCCGAGGAGATGAGTCTGTGGGCGGTTTTCGGCCGCGCCGACGGCGCCCCGTTCGACGTCGACGAGTTTCTCCGTCTCCACCCGCAGTGGAACTGGCAGGAGGGGTATCTGTACAGCCGGCCCAGCCAACCATGGACGCTGTTCGAGGGCGAATAACCCGCGCGTCGTCCGTAGATGCGTCCTGCTGGCGACGCAATTGAAGAGCTGATTTGGATGCCAGATTTTCCCGTTCCGGATGTGAAAGCCCTACGGCGTTTTGACGCCTCCCAGGGTCCGCGGGTCATCAGGCCGAACGATGGCCCGGTTGTCGATCTCGGATCGCTGGGCGTCCGGTTCATGGTGTGGGCCGAGGAATCGGGCGGCGGATTTTCGCTCGTCGAGCACCCGATCCCGCCGCGGACCCTCGCCGCGCCACTGCATCGCCACGCCAACGAGGACGAGTACAGCTACGTGCTGGAAGGGCGTCTGGGGGCACTTCTCGGCGAGGATGTGGAGATGGCCGATCCGGGCGATCTGGTGTTCAAACCGCGCCAGCAGTGGCACACCTTCTGGAACGCGGGCGACGGACCCTGCCGCATCCTGGAGATCATCTCGCCCGGCGGGTTCGAGCACCTCTTCGCCGAGCTGGGAGCGAATCCGGACGCGATGACGGGTGAAGCGGCGGAGACCGTGGACGCCCGGTTTGGTCTCGAGGTCGACTACGAGAGCATTTCTCGTCTTTGCACGGAGTATGGTCTGGTGTTTCCGGATGTCGGCCCCTGATTCTGCCGAGTCCCATTCACGGCCGCTCAACGGTCCAATCTTCAATTCGAAGCGCGGCAATCTGGCTGAAGGTGCGGTCGCTTGTGACCAACACCATCCCCGCGTCCAGGGCGTGCGCGGCGATGAGCAGATCGAGCGATCCCAGCGTTCGCCCCGTGCGCTCCAGTTCCGCGCGCACCACCCCGTATCGCGCGGCTGAAGCGCTATCCCACGGCAGCACATCGACTCTGCGCATGATTTCGGTCACGGCCGCGTGCAACCGAACGGCTTCGGGTCGCTTCGCCGGTGCGTACAACAGCTCGCCAGCGGTGATCGCCGACATGCACAGCGACTCCATCGGTACCTCGACCACGCGCCGCGTGACGATGGGATGGCGCTTGACCAAATGGCTCACGGTATTGGTATCGAGCATGTACTTGGCGCCAATCACTCGCGCCACCCGGCGAACGGATCGCGATCTTTGATGTCCTGATGGCGCTCTTGTTCGTCGAGAAAGTCGGCTGGCGCAGAAGTATCGGCGAGTGCGGCGAAGAAGCCGTCCCAGCTTGGCGGTCTGCGCGACAGAATCACGTCGCCTGTTGCCGGATCTTTCCAAATGAACACTTCAGAGGCATCAAAACGGAAAGCGGCTGGCAAGCGCACCGCCTGGCTGCGACCGTTCATGAAGAGTTTGGCTGTTTGGCTCATCGTGCACCTCCTATTGG
>JACCXM010000252.1 GCA_013697005.1 Chloroflexia bacterium
AATCGAGACACGACAACTGCGCCAGAGGCGCATCGAGCGCCAGCTCGAGGAACGCGGTCGTCAGCGTGTACCACGGTTGGCCAGCGAGGATGGCGGTGGCATCGGCCCCTGATGTCGGGCGCGCCAAGCGCGGCGGCCCCGCCGGCGACCGACAGGGCGAGCCCGACGGCGGTCGACATGTCGTGGTAGGAATCTTGCTCGGCATACGGCAGCCGCGTGCCGTTCTCATAAAAGTCGGGGATGAGCGTGACCGGCACGTCCTGACCGCCTTGCGCGATGTACAGATCGTAGAGCGGGTTGTTCGTGCCGCCGAACACATTGGGGACGACCTGATGAAAGAATTGGCCGCCGAAATCGAAGGGCGCGGGAAGGGTGTTATCACAGTAACAGCGGCCGCCGATGCGGTCTCGCGCTTCGAGCACGACGGCCCGCAGCCCGAGCGAGGCGAGCTTTTGGCCCGCGCCGAGACCGGCAACGCCGGCGTCAACCACGATCACATCGACATCGGATGAAGTCGCCGCCACGGGCGTGGCCTGCCGCGCCAGCGCGGGGGAGCCGAACGCCGTGGCGACCGTGCCAGCGGCCACGCCCCGCACGAGTGCGCGACGCGACAGAGACTGGTCCACGGCGCACGCTCCTTGCTCGGGCCGGGGTCTCCAAAACCTGGCGCCGCTAGACCGGGCAGCGGCAGGTGTTCACATCACGGGACTGCCCATTTGGGCACGTGATGCTTGCACAAAAGTCTCTCTGGCCGCAGGGCGCAGTCCCGCTCGGGCACACACAATCGTCCCCGAAGATTGGACCGTTTTGAACGAACTCGCATACCTTGTCCGGACTACAGCACGTCCTTCCACCACAGAGGGACCGGCCATCTGGGCATCCACTCGGGCACGCGCAGGTCTGCGGGCTGCGGAGACCTCCCTCGGGGCAGGTCTCGCTCGCGCAGAACCCCGTTTGGCACTCGACCGTTCCCGTCGTTGCCGTGGAACAGATGCAAAATGGCCCGAGCACGGGATCGACCACACAGGTCGTGGTCGGGGGGCAGCATTGGGTGCCGTCGCACGGCGGCCGGTTGTCGGGGCAGCCAGTGGGCGGGGACTGGTTATTGCCATTGCGCTTCTTGCCTTTGCCGCGCTTCTTGCCTTTGCCCTTACCGCGCTTTCTGGCGTCGGCCGGTTGCGTGCCAAGCGCGAGCAGGCTCACGAGCGCGGGGCCAGTGATCAAACCAAGCAGGCGGCGGCGAGATGGAGATTCATTCAGGGAACGGAGCAGGGCATCGAAGCGCTCGGCGTCCATGGGTAGGATCCTCGGCGAGGATGCGCGGACGGGGTGGAGGCTCCGTCACTATAGGGACAAGCGCCGCGCGTCCAACGGCCAGAGCCGATCCGCAACGCGTGCCCGAGCACACCGTGTCGTTCCTCTTGGCGCTAGGCGGGTTTTCGCTCCTCGCGGATCGCGCCCTTTACCGCGGCTACGAGTTCGTCGTCGACGGTCAGCCCGTGCGCCTCGACCGCGTGCTTGGCCGCGATTTGCAGAATCTCCTCGTCCGTTTCGGCCTCAATCACCGCCGGGCAACCGGGCACCAAATCAGCACATGCTAGCGTCTTCATCGTCGTTCCTCCGTACTTTCGACTCTCGACTCTCGACTCTCGACTCTCGACTCTCGACTCTCGTCTTGCCGTCCTGCCCGCTACTGCTCGATCTCCATCATGGCTCGCACCTGCTCGTCGTTCAAGTCCAGATCGTGTGCTTCCTTGGCGTGCTGCTGCACCCGCGCGATCAAGTTTTCTTCATCGGCGTCGCGCAGATCGAGCCCGCACGCGCAGCGAACCACTTTCGTCATCGGCGCCTCCTGTCCTCGTGGGTTGGATGTCGAACGTCGCTCCTCGGCGCGTCCCACCCCTTCGTCCGCAGTATCATCGCCCGGCATTGCGTCATCCTTGCAGGGAGGTTGCACGTTTGAAATCCCCTGTCTCCGCGCTGCGCGACCCGGACTCCCTTGCGCATCCTCCGCTACGGCTATACGTCTGCGGACGCCCCGCCATCGAGGCGGGCGACGTTGTCGTGCGCGAAGCGGATCTCCCCGGCCGCCAGGGTCGCCGTCTGTGGGTCTATCTCGTCCTGCACCGTCGAGGTCCGGTCGGGCGCGGCGATCTCGCCGAGGTCATCTGGGGCGATGACGTCCCTGATACCTGGGACTCGACCCTCAACGCGCTCATGAGTCGCTTGCGGCGCGCGCTGCTTCCCATCGCGGCAATCGTGCCGGAGCTGGCTATTCGCGGTGAACCAGGTCGCTACGCGCTGGCGCTGTCCACCGGTTCGTTTGTCGATTGGGAGCGGGCGCGAGACGCCATCCACGAGGCCGACCGGCTGGTCTTCAGCGGCGATCCCGGCGCAGCCCTGGCCGAGGCGCGGGTGGCGATGGAAATCGCCGCGCGCGGGTTTCTCCCGGGCGAGGACGGACCGTGGATCGAAGGGCAGCGGCAGGCGCTGCGCGAAATCCGGCTGCGCGCTTGCGAGCGGACCGTCGAAGCGGAACTGGCTCGCGGCCGCCCGGACATTGCTGAGACGGAAGCGCGCCTGCTGCTGGCGCTCGATCCATTGCACGAGGCGAGCTATCGCTGGCTGATGCGGGCGCTGGCGGCGGGCGGCAACCCTGCCCAGGCGACGGCGGTTTACGCGGTCTGCCGTCGTGAGCTCCGCGATCGCGCCGGTATGAGCCCCTCCAGCGAGACGGAGCGCGTCTTCCGCGAGATCTCCGCTCATAGCCGCCGGTGAACGCGTCGTGCGAAAGCTCTGGATGGATAAGAACACGCCGGGGAAAGCTCCCCGGCGCGTTCTGATTGCAACTGAATATCAGCCCTAGCGGGCAACGAGCTTAGAGCTTGCGCTCCACATCGTCCTTGACGTCCTCGGCCTTGTCCTTGAGGTCTCCCCAGGCTTTCTTGACGCCACCCTTGGCCTCATCGATCATGCCTTCGCCCTTGGTCTGGTCATCACCGGTGACGTCGCCCCAGGCCTGCTTGCCTTTGCCCTTCATCTCGTCGATCGTGCCTTCGGCGCGATCGCGGGTGCCACTGTCAGTCATCGCGAAAACTCCTCTCATCAGAACGAAGCAATATCGCCGCGTTCCGATGTCATGTAAAGCACGTTCCGTGCCATCACCCGATCACCCCAACACCCGATCACCCGATCACCCCATGACCCCATAACCCGCGTCACAGTACACTTCCGCGAAAGACCAGGTGGTTTCCGCCTGCCGTCGGGTGCCGTCCCTGGCACGATGATTGATACGTACCAACCGCGACGCGACCACGGGCGCGATCCGCCGGAGGCGCGAGAGGCGAGCGCATGGCGACCACAAAGAGCCAAAGCCGAAGCAGAAAGGCGTCGTCGCCAGACGACGGAGGCGTAGCGGCGAGCGCCAACGCTAAGGGTCGCGCCAAAACGCGGCCGCGCGGCACGGCGGCATCCCGCAACGGCGCCGAGCCTTCGAGTCTCGATACCGAGCGCATTCTCGAGCTCTACCGCAAGATGAACGCCATCCGCTTCTTCGAGGATGCCGCCCAGCGCGGGTTCCGCCAGGGGAAGGTGGGCGGCTACCTCCATCTGTACAGCGGCCAGGAGGCGGTCGCCACCGGATTGCTCACGTACTATGAAAAGACCGACAAGATCATCACCGCCTACCGCGACCACGCCCACGCCTTGCTGCTCGGCAGTCATCCGAACGAGGTAATGGCGGAGCTCTACGGCAAAGGCACCGGGCTGGTGAAGGGCAAAGGCGGCTCGATGCACCTGTTCGACGTCGAACATGGGTTATGGGGCGGCTACGGCATCGTCGGCGGGCATATCCCGCTTGGGGTCGGGATGGCCTACGCCCTGCGCTACCAGGAGACCGACGGCATCGTCCAGCTCTACCTCGGTGACGGCGCGATCCACAACGGCGCCTTCCACGAAGCCGCCAATCTGGCCGGGTTGTGGGGCCGCGACGGCATGAGCCCAACGCTGTTCATCCTGGAAAACAACAATTACGGGATGGGCACTAGCGTCGAACGGGCCACGAAGATGACCGATCTCTCGGCGAAGTTCGATTCCTATGGCATCGAGCACGAAGACGTCGACGGGATGGACCTCTTGGCCGTGCTCGAGGTCGCCGAACGCGCCACGAAGCGGGTGCGCGAGACGGGCGCCCCCTACGCGATCGAGGCCATGACCTACCGCATCGCTCCCCACGGCGCGGCCGACTTCCTGGAGCGCTACCGCACCAAAGAGGAGATCGCGGAGTGGCGCAAGCGCGATCCGATCGGGCTGGTCGAGGCGCGCTTGCTGGACGCCGGGGTGCCGGAAGCGACCCTCGACGAGATCAAGCAGGAAGCAAAAGCGGTCGTCGACGAGGCGGTCAAATTCGCCGAGGAGAGCCCGGAACCGGACATCGCGGAGTTGTACACGGATGTCTATGCCAAGGGTGACGGGGTCATGGGGTGATAGAGAGAGACGCGAGAC
>JACCXM010000256.1 GCA_013697005.1 Chloroflexia bacterium
GCGGTCTCCCCACCCATTTCCCCTTCCGTATCGGGCAGAATCAGCCCGACTTTGAGGGAGCGGTGCCGTCCGAGATTCTCGGGTTTTTCCACTGGTTGTCGTTCCTGATCGACAGCTATCACGTCAACATCTTTCCCGTTTCGCGCCGAATTGCGACCCGGTCAAAGTGTAAAGCTTGTATTCTGTATTCAGTTGCGAAGGAAAGTGAGCACGGAGTCACCCCGCATGGCGATTGTCGATGGTACATTGCGCCATAAGGTCGGGATATCTCGCCCAATCCGGCAATCGAGCACGATTCCCGCCCAAGCAGGAATCGCTTCGTCTGCAAAGGAGTCATTCATGCGTCGATGTAACGCCTTGAGAATGACCCTCCTCGCCGTCTTCCTCATCCCACTTATGCCCGCGTCGCTTGCCGCGCAGGAGCAATCCTGGCTGGATGGCGATCTTCCATCGTGGAATGCGCCGGGCATGGCGATTCCCGCCGCACCGGCGGTCGACGGCAATCCCGATCCGCGCTGCGCGGAACGCGAGCGGCCTGCCGAAACCGCGGAAGACGATGCACTCATCGCTGAAGGTTGGCGTTTGTTTCTTCCCTACCAGCGTGGTTGGGAGGTGACCCTGATCCCCGGCCTGGCCGGATACGACGGCATGTGTCGCCCGCTCGGCTACCAGTATTTCGTATTCGTCGATGGGGTTTTTGCCGGCACGCTGGCGCCAGAGCCGATGGATTCCCGTACCGATGGCGCCGCGGACAGTGTCACCCTGTGGTTCGTCGATCAATTGTCGGCCACGTTTCGCCGGTACACCGTGGATGACCCGCTCTGCTGTCCATCTGGCGGCGCGTCCGTCGATTACACGATTGCGACGTCTGGCGACGACGGCCCAGTTGTGAACCCGGTTCCCGTTTCGTAACGAGATGAACCGTTCTGTTTCGTATCGTTCATGACGGTCCGAATGCCCCGGCCGCGGCGAGCGCCGCGACCTGATCCTCGTCGTAGCCCAGCTCCGCCAGCAGGCTCGGCGCGTCGGCGCCGAGCAAGGGCGCCGCGTGGAATTCGGGGGTAAACCCCGCCACGCGTAAGGGCAGACCGATGCTGCGTACCTCCCCTAGCTGGGGGTGGTCATAGGAGGCGAGCATGCCTCGTTGCTGCAACTCCCCGATCTCCAGCGCGTCCGCGAGATCGCGCACGGGAGCACAGGGGGCTTTGCCACGAAGCACGGTCAGCCAGTCCGCGGTTGACCGTTCCCGGAATCGCCGCGAAAGAATGTCGGTGAGTGATTGGCGATGTTCGTTGCGGGCGGCGAACGTCGCGAAGCGGGGATCGTCTGCCAACTCCGGTATCTCTATTGCCCGCACCAGGGCGGTGAAAAACTTCTCCTTCGCGCACGCGACCGCGATGTGACCATCGGCGGTGGCGAAAAACTGAAATGGGACGATGCTCGGATGTGCGGAGTCGGGCAACCGCCGCGTCGGGATGCCGGCCGACAGCCACCAGGTCGCCTGGTAGCTGAGCATGGCGAGCGCGGTATCAAACAACGAGGTGTCGATGTCGCGGCCATGACCGGTGCGACGCGCATCCAGCACGCCGGCAAGCAACCCGCATGCCGCGACCAGCCCGGCGGCGTAGTCGGCCATGGGCAGACCGCTTCGCGCGGGCGGACTATCAGGCCCACCGGTGAGACTTGCCCATCCCGCTTCGGCTTGCACCAGCGCATCGTAGCCCGGCTCGGTGCGGCGCTCGCCGGCACGGCCATACGCCGAAAGCGAGACACAGACTATCGCCGGGTTGATGTCTTCGAGCGCGGCGTAGGTCAAACCGAGCCGATCCGGCAAGTCGCCGCGGAGATTGTTGAAAACGGCATCGGCGGTCCCAACGAGCCGATGAAGCACGTCGCGTCCGGCCCCATTCATCAGGTCGAGGGCAATGCTGCGTTTGCCGCGGTTAAACGCCTCGAAATAGAGGCTGCTGCCGTTGGCGGCCCCAGGGGGCACGCTGCGTCCGACATCGCCGCCGACGCTGGCATCTTCGATCTTGATGACCTCGGCGCCAAGATCGGTCAACAGCAGCGTGCCAAACGGTCCGGCGCCAAATTGCTCAACGGCGACGATGCGGAGACCCGTCAATGGCGCGGCGCGAGACCCGTCTGGCGCGATTTCATCCATCGGGCCGCGTCGCTTGTCCCTCACCCTCACCCCAACCCCTCTCCCTTTGCGCAGGGAGAGGGGCTCTTGACGGTCTGCACTTGAGACTACGCCATGGCGAAGGATCGTTCCAGTCGCCGCATCGCGACGTCGACTGATGCGTCTTCGTGGACGATCGCCGCCAGTGCGGCCACCATGCGCGAAGGGCTCTGGTGCTCCCAAATGTTGCGGCCGATGGTGGTGCCGATCGCACCGGCGTCCATCGCGTGCCGGATGTCTTGCAGCACCGCGCGCTCGTTGTTACGGCCGGGGCCGCCGAGGATGACCACCGGCCGGTAGAGCGTGCTCATGATCTCCTGGAAGGTGTCGAGATCCCCGGAGAATTGCATCTTGACGATGTCAGAGTCGAGCTCACACGCCATCTTGGCGCCTTTGCCAATGTTCTCGGGGGTGTGAGCACTGGTCTCTTCGAACGAGACCGGAATCGGCTCCACCATCATGGGCAAACCGGCATCGTGCGCGACCGAGACCATGTGCCGGGTGCGGGCCAGACTGTCCGGCGCCAGAGGGTTCCAGGGGGTGAAAATGAACTTGCCCATATCCGCCCCGAGCAGCATTGCTTCCCGGATCGCGGTCTCCTCATGACCGGCGGCAAGATCGAGCGTCAGCACCAGTCCGACGCTGGC
>JACCXM010000336.1 GCA_013697005.1 Chloroflexia bacterium
AGGTGTTTGTGAAAACCCTTGATCAGCTCCGCGCGGGGATCGAGGCGCTCGATCTGCACGTTGGTCATCGTCCAATGGGCATCGTTGACCACGACCGCGGCCGCGCCACCGGCAAAGGCGCCGTCGATGGCGGCATTGACGTCGTCGGTCATCATCTGCCGCATAAACTCATAGTGCGGTCTCCCGAAGAGGAGCTCGTTGGTGTTGGTGATGCCGGTGACTCCCTCGGCATCAGCAGAAATCAGCACGCGCATCGATCCGCTCTTTCTTCTCACAACCCATAGGTTCGCTTCAGGCACCGGGCTTCGCAGCATCCTAGCACCGGCAACGGCGCGCGGGTGGCTTGCCTGAGAAGACCCGCTCTCGAATAGGCCGGCATTCTGCCGTACATTTGTTTCCAGATCGGAGCCCGTCATTTAACCGAACGGAGAGCGACATGGCCACAACTCACGCGGTATCAGCATCGAGGAAAACAGCGCGGCCGGAGCGTTTGGAGGCGCGGCTGTCGTCGGATGCGAAAGCGGTCATCAAGCGCGCGGCGGACATCCGGGGGCGCTCGCTCAGCGAGTTCGTGGTCAGCAGCGCGCTGGAAGCCGCCGAGGCCACCATCCGCGAGCACGAAATCATCGTCCTCTCGGCGCGCGACAGCCTCATGTTTGCCGAGGCGATTCTCAATCCGAAGGGGCCGAACGAGGCGTTACAAGAGGCTTTCCGCCTCCATGACGAGTTGTTGGGCCCGTTCGAAAGTGATTAGCGAGCCTCTCAGGGTCGAACGCTTGAGCGCCGCGCACGATCGTTCAACCTTCTCCTGCGGCAATGCGGCCCTCGACCGCTACTTGCGGGAGCAAGCCGGGCAAGACCTGCGGCGCCATCTGAGCGCGGTCTTCGTACTTTTCGACCGTGCCAATGACGTGGTGGCCGGCTACTACACCCTCTCCGCCTGCGAGGTTGACCCTACGAGTCTTCCCAGCGAAATCGCGAAACGGCTGCCACGCCGCCCCGTGCCGGCAACACTCATTGGCCGCCTTGCCGTCGATCTCGACTATCGCGGCCTCGGATTGGGTCGGACCCTGCTCGCAAACGCGTTGATCCGCGCCGCAGGGGCAAGCCTCGCCATTGGCTCCATGGCCGTCATCGTCGATGCCAAGGACGATCAAGCGCGCGCGTTCTACGAGCACTACGGTTTCCGACGGTTCGTGGAAGATCCGTATCGTCTGTTCATCCCGATGGCGGTTGCAATACGGCATGAACGAGAGGGTTGAATCACGTGATCGCGCTCTCGGATCCTTCCTGTCCCTTTCGATATGACGGCCCCTATTGGCCCTTGCGCGTGACCGGAATTCGCACGGTAAACGTGCTCCCCTGAT
Source organism: Chloroflexia bacterium (assembly GCA_013697005.1). Taxonomy (GTDB): domain Bacteria; phylum Chloroflexota; class Chloroflexia; order Thermomicrobiales; family UBA6265; genus JACCXM01. The sequence continues at coordinate 1,368 of JACCXM010000336.1, forward strand.
TCTCGGTGCTCGTCACCGCGATCGTTCCGCCATGCAGCTCGACGATCCGTTTGGCCCCGGCGAGACCGATACCGCTGCCGGCGAAACGCGTCACGTTCGCGGCGCGGCGGAACCGCTCGAAGATGAGCGCGCGGTCTCCCGAAGGGATGCCAACACCGCGGTCCTCCACGCTGAGGACGGCGGTGTCCCCCTCGTCATGATCCTCGCGCGCGATGCAGACCGTGATCTCCCCGCCGCGTGGGCTGTACTTGATGGCGTTGCCGAGTAAATTGCCCAGCACTCGCTCCAGCCGCGGCCCGTCCCAGTAGCCGCGTAGCTCGTCCAGGTCGGAGACCAACCGGATCGCGTGGCGCACGGCATTACGGTCATGCTCCTCGATCGTCCACCGCGCGAGCGCGACCAGATCGGTTTCCGCCCGGTGCAAATCGATCTCCTGGCCGGCCCGCAGACGGGTGATATCGGTCATCTCGTCGAGTAGCCGCGCCATGCGCCGGGCCGCGGTATCGATTCCCTCCAACGCGCTCTCCAGACGAGCCGGCTCCGGGGATTCACCGCGCCCGATGCGGCGCATCAGCAGTTGCGTCTGGCCGAGCACGGTCGTCAACGGGTTCTTCAGATCGTGCGCAAGCGAGGAGAGAAACTCCTCCTGAAGCTGCTCGAACCGCTTGCGTTCGGAGATGTCGCGCAGGACGCCAACATAGACCGGACCGGTGGGCAGCTGCACCGTGGTTATCGACGATTCGACCGGGACCAGCGACCCGTCTTTGTGCCGCAGCTCGAAATCGCCGCGCCATTGGCCGTCCCGGCGCAGGAGATCGTCATCTTCACCCGACCACGGTCCGCCGCAGGCGACGAGGCTGGCCGGGAATCCCACCAGCTCCGTCCGGCTGTACCCGGCCATCCCGGCCATCGCCGGATTGACGTCAACACATTGACCGTCGGGGCCGAAGACGATGATGCCGTCCTTGGTGCCTTCGAAGAGACCGCGGTAGCGCACCTCGGCGGTCTGCGCATCACGGAGGCGGCGGGCGCTCTCGATGGCCATGGCGGCTCGCGAGGCCAGTTGCATCGCGATCGCGAGATCGTCCTGGTCGAAGCGCCGGTTCGAGGAGGCGGTCGTCATCAGACTCATCGTGCCGTGAATCTTGCCGCCCGCCGGCAAGGGCGCGATGATGACCGAGGTAGCGCCAATGGCGCGCATGATGGCGCCATGCTCGGCACTCTGCGCGGCGCCGGCATACATCCCCTCGTCAATCGTCTCGATGAGGCGCGCGATGCCCGACTGCATCACCTGCATCACCGGTCCCGCCACGGCTGCCGATGGCGGAACGTGCATTGCCCGTGCGGCGAGATCCGCGTGCTCCGGGTCCGCATAGGCGATGGCGACGCGGCGGATGGCGCCATCCTGATCGCGGAGATCGACGACGCACCAATCGGCGAGCGCCGGCACTGCCAACCAGGCCACCCATTGCACGGTCTCTTCGTAGTCGAGCGACGTGGCGAGGGCGCTGCCCGCCTCGGAGAGGAGACGCAAGGCGTTTTCTGCCTGACGGCGCGCGGTGATATCGGTAAAGAGTCCGAGCGCCCCCATGACCCGGCCGGAGCCATCGCGCACGGGACTGGTTCCCGCCCGCACGAGCACCTCACCGCCGTCGGCACGGCGAAACCGGAAGTCGAACTCCTCAGCCCGTCCAGCAAGGTTGTTCCCGACGCGTTCGCGCAAAAGGGCAACGTCTTCTGCATGGACGAAGTCGGCGACACTGCCGGCCATGACCCGCTCCGGTGTGGTGCCCAGCAGGGCGGCCATACGGTCGTTCGCGTACTGTGTCCGCGCCTCCCGGTCGATCAGCCAGACTCCCTCGTTCGCGGTCTCCAGCATGGTGCGGAAGCGGCGCTCGCTGGCGCGCAGCGCATGCTCGGCGCGGTCGCGGCTGGCGCTCAATCCGGCCAGCAGGGCGGACACGGCCAGAAAGGAGAACAACCGGATCAGATCATCGGGACTGGTCGACCATCCTCTGATCGGCTCAAGGGCAAACAGACTGATACCCAGCAGCGAGAGTGCCGTCGCCAACAGCGCCGGACCGAGTCCTCCGTACCAGGCGGTCAGGGCGACGGCGCCATAAAACGGGGCAAACGGCGGAATCGTCAACCGTGGTGACAAGACCAGGGTCAGCAGGGACGCGAGCAGAACGAGCGCGATGGCAACGCCATACCGCTGCCAGGTGGCGCGCTCGCTCCGTTCTTCCACGATGCTGTTTATCTCCAGTGCGTTCCGCGCGCTGCGCGACGGTCATTCAACTGCCGGAATGGTACGCCTGGGCCGCGTTCACCACAGGAGGTATCGACCTGGGTGCCGGGAGGGCCGGACGTGGGCGATCAGCAATCCGTTGCCGGTTCTCGCGTGTAGCCGAGGTCCAGCAGCAGCTCGCCGAAGATCGCGTCGACCCTCTCTCGCATCGCCGGTGACAGATCGCGCCGCCAGCGGCCGATCGAGGCGGCCGGCGAGTCCGCCGTGCCATGCCCGCGCAGCTCGGGGGCGTCCGGCGCGGCGGCGACGATAAGACGAGCGACCGTCTCCGGCGCCGCGTCGAGTCCGAGGGACGTCAACAGGGGCGGGAGCGTAGCCAGTGGGTCGCGCACCAGGTCCTCGTAGCGGACGAGCGTTCCCGGTTCGCCGCGCTCCCGCCAGCCATCGATGAGGGCGACGACCCCCTGCCGCAGCTCGGCGAACCAGGCGTCATCGCTGACGGCGGTCTCCCGCCCAAAATCGCCAAACCCCTTGCGCGCGTTGTAAGCGATCATCGAGGCGATCATGTCGCGGAAGTCGCGCATGAGAAAGAGCTCTTTGGCGGAGGGATAGAGCTCGCGCAACCGCCGTGGGTAGTCGTCGGGGAAGTGCTTTTCGGCGAAGTAGACCAGGGGCGCCTCGGCTTGCCCTTGCGCCGCGGCGGTCGCCAGATACCAGCCGTCGATACTGCGTTGGCAGAACGCGGCGAGGTCGGCGATGTACGCCGCGCCGGACCAGGCTTCGACCCGCGGCCAGGCCGCGAACGCTCCGGAATAAAACGGGTTGCCGCCCGTGGCCAGCGGCTCGCGGTGAAACTCCATAGCCGCGCCGATCTGCTTGCTAGCATCGGCTGGCGCGGCCAGAGTTTTCAGAACGTGCAGCCAATACTTGCCACCCCGCGCCTCGTACGGTGGCCGGGCATAGGCAACGATCCCTGGATGGGCGGCGAGCATCTGCATCAGGAGCGTGGTCCCCATTCGCCCCAGCGACGTCACCAGGAGCGGTTGCAGACGTGGGGCGTAGTCCGCGACGAGAGGCTGGCGCTGGCCGGCGATGACGGCGACTTTCGCCCGCGAGCCATCGGCCAGTGTGACGCGCAGCCGGAACTCGAATTGACGCGGCAGCCCCAGGGTGTCGACGAGGAGGGTAAACCCGCAGGACCCGGCGCCAGGCGCCCCAGGGTGGCGAGCGGCGACCTCCGGCGTGGGCAACTCCACGCCGCCACTGGCCAGAATGGCGCCGGGCACGACTGCCTCGACCTCCCGCACCGGACTCGTCGCCCCGAGCAGATGCCCGCGTACCCGCACCGCCCAGGCATCGCTCGTACCGCCATCGAGCGGAGCATCGAGCACTGCTTCCAGCAGACCCTCATGCCGCGCCCGTTTCATCACGCGCACGGAAAGGTGGGTGATGGGAGGGATGAAGATCACCGCTGCAAGCCTTTCGACTCTCGACTCTCGACTCTCGACTCTCGACTCACACGCTAACCAGCATCACCCCGGCCATGGCCAGGGTCGCGCCACTCGCCTGCATCCGGGTCAAGCGCTCGCCCAGCACGAGCACGCCGAGCAGCGCCGTGATCACCGGGTAGAGCCCCACCAACGCGGTGACCACGCCGTAGGCATTCGTCGTCGCGCCGATGCTGATCAGGATCAGCGAGATGAGATCGAGCGCGCCGACCGTGATGATGGCGGGCGCCAAGCGGCCTGGCCCCGTGAGCCGCTTCCGTGCGCGGGCCAGCAGCGCGATCTGCACGCTGAACCCGCTCAACCGCACCGCACCGGCGGTCCAGAGCGTTCCCCAGCCGTCCGCCCGCGGCGCGAGATCGATCAGGATGAAAAAGACGCCAAATATCACCGCGGCGGCGACGGCCAGCAGCAGCACCCGCCGTTCATCGGCGACCCCGGCGCGCGCGAGATCCCCTTCGATCCGGGCCGGTTGCATCGAGGCGACCAGCACCCCGGCGATAATGGCCACGATCCCGATGGAGACGAGCAGGGTCGGCGTCTCGCCCGCGGCGATCGCATACATCACTGGCACGACCACGGCGCAAGCGGTGATCGGCGCCACCAGCGAGATCGCCCCGGCGGCCATGGCGCGATAGAAGAGCGCCATCCCCAGGCCACCAGCAAACCCGGCCAGCAAACCCCAGACCAGTTGCCCCGCGACCAGCGGCGGACGCGAAATCAGGAGCAGGACCGCGCAGAGCGTGGCGCCGGTAGCCTGCGACCAGAACCCGACGAGGAGCGGCGACACGCGGCGGGAGGCATACCCGGCGCAGATATTGGCGACGCCGATACAGGTTGCCGCGCCGAGACCGAGGGCGACCGGGAACACCTAGCGCACCCTCCCGGTAGGCGGTTGCCCGGCAATCACGCGCAGGGAGCGCCGGTGTGGGCGAAATGGTCTCTCACTCAGGATTCGACCCCGACTGGTGTGGCGGAGGCGTCGTGCCCGAGCCGGCCCATCTGGGTCAAGGCGTCGCGGATTTCCTGGATCGTCTGCTCGTAGTGGTTCTCGGACAGGGCGCGCACGTCCCAGGCCATGAGGTCCATGTAGGGGCGCAGCATCGCGGTCAGCTCGCGCACGTCGTCGGTTTCGACGATGAGAAAGCCAGCGCCGCCTCCGGCCAGATCGTACCAGCCGCGGATCAGCTCGGGTGCGTTCGCCCCCCGCTCATGCTGCAGGATGACCCGCTCCCAGACCTCCTCGGGCCGCGTTTTGGGAAACCAGGTGTAGGCGCAGGAGAAGTGCATCGGACCATCTACCTCGTGTTCATGTTCATATCCATGGTCAACCGGACGCCCGCGCCGCCACTGGTGTCGACCCCCGCGAGACCGGCGATGATGAGATACCCGGCGCCCAAATCTTGGGGGCCGTCGGGGAGCGCCGCCGGGGCAGCACCGAGCCACGCCGCGGCTTCGTCGGCGGGGAGCGGCTCGCCCTGATAGGTGACGGCGTCAGGATCGGAGCCGAGCCCGCCGTATCCGAGCTGCAACACCCAGACCGGTTGACTCGCCGCGGCATCGTTCTCTGCCGTCATGGGCGCGGCCAGCACCGCACGCGCTTGCCCGTCCCCGGCTCCAATCGCGGACACCACCGTTTCGGCCGGGATAACCCCGGCCGCGCCGCTCGCCCCATCGACGAAGAAAAAGCCACGTGCGGCGGCCTCCCAGAGGATGACAGTGTAGGGCAGAATGTCCCCATCACCCTGGGTCGGGAAGAGACTGCCCTGGCTGAAGCTCTGCACGAGGAGCAACCCACTTCCCGGCGCGGCCGCCAGGGGTGTTGCCTGGGCCGCAACGGCGTGACGCCACGACAGCGATCCCAGCGCCGCGACGACCGCGCCACCCCCAAATACCGCATCCCGGCGCGACCGCGGGGAGTTCAGGAACGAACGATGACGATCACGTTCAGCAGTCACGGAGATGCTCCCTTCGCGAACACGTACGAGGTACCCAGGCTTCGGCATTCACACGTCCCGCAACCCCATCGTATCAGTTCGGCCATGTCCGCTGGTGGCGACGCACAAGCGGACTCGCGCCTGCCATGAGCGCGTCACGCTTTCCACAGGCAAAGCGATCCATAGCGGCGCACGAAGCGTATCTCTGAGTGAACGAGATCCTCCGCCGCTCGGCTCAGGACACCCCCGTCTTCTGTTCCTAGCTGGCACGGAGTATGCAACGCTCCAGGCCAGAACCCCGTACGATTTTCGGTAAGGGTCAACCCAGGTGAGATTCATCAGATCTCGGCCCTGGCGTTCGCGTGCTCCCTGGTTCAATACCCGTGCTGGCGCGCGGCGGCGGGGCTATCGCGATGACGAGCTGGTGTCCATCGCGCATGATGTCGTCCTGGACGATCACGTGGTGATGGCGACCGAACGCGAGGAGATGATCGCGCATGATGGGGTGCTCGTGGACGCTGCCGCGCGGCCGATTCCAGAAGGCATGCAGGCGGCGAGAGTCGATCTGAGCGGTCTGCAGGCTATGGCCGCGCGTGAAATGGAACCGAGGCGTACCCAGCGTGAGGAAACCATGGTCGCATTCGGTTGGCTCACGGACGCCGCCCAGAGCGACGACGACGCACCGGTTTCGCGACATTCCGCCTAGCCTACGGCGGCTCTCCGCGCACCATCGTCATGCCCCGTAGCCGTGCGCGGCACGGGGCGCGCCACGAGCGGTATCCTGTGCTGTCGTGATGGAGACTCCTGACGATCCGGCCACCGCGGCGCGCGCCGCTGGGCTGCGGTACACCCCGGATGGTGGGCGCGGTATCTCCCGCCGCCGCGCCGGCAAGGGCTGGAGCTATCTCGATCCCGAGGGCGCGCTCATCCGCGATCGGGAAGACCTGCGGCGCATACGCGCCATCGCCATCCCTCCGGCCTGGACCGATGTCTGGATCAACCCGAGTCCGCGCGGTCACATTCAGGCCACCGGGCGTGATGCGCGCGGCCGCAAGCAGTACCGCTACCATCCGAAATGGCGCGCCACCCGGAACGAGACGAAGTTCTCCCGCATGATCGCGTTCGGCGAAGCGTTGCCGGCGGTGCGGGAGCGCGTCGCGGCCGATCTGAGCCGGCCGGGGCTGCCCCGCGAAAAGACGCTCGCCATCGTGGTGCGCCTGCTCGACGAATCGCTGATCCGGGTCGGCAACGCAACGTACGCGCGCGAAAACGACTCCTACGGTCTGACGACCCTGCGCGACGACCACGTCGACGTCTCGGGGGCGACCGTGCGCTTCTCGTTTCGCGGCAAGAGCGGGAAATCCCACGACATCGATGTGCGCGATCCACGCATGGCGCGGTTGGTCAAGCGACTGCAGGATCTCCCGGGGCAGGATCTGTTTCAGTACCTCAACGGCGATGGCGAGCCGCAGACCATCGACTCCGAGGACGTCAACACCTATCTGGGCGAGATTGGGGGCGAGGAGTTCACCGCCAAGGACTTCCGGACCTGGGCCGGGACCGTGCTGGCCGCGCGCGAGTTACGCGAACTGGGTCCGTTCGAGACACAAACGGCGATGAAGGCGAACATCATCGCGGCGATCGATACAGTCGCCGCGCGCCTGGGCAATACCCGCGCCGTCAGCCGCTCATCCTACGTCCACCCCGCCATTCTGCTCGGTTATGAGGACGGCGCCCTGTGCCTCTTCGATTGCCCCCGCAAAGGCCACCCTGGTCTGGACGAGGACGAGCAGTGGGCGATGGAGTTTTTGAGGAACGCGGGTGATGGGGTGATAGGGAATTGCACTGTATCTCCAGCCTGCTCCCCATCGTTGACTGAGAGCGAGTCTCGCTCCCAACTCCCTATCACCCTATGACCCTAACACCCCATCACCCATCTTTATGGTATGCTTCTCTCGCACGCGTTCAGGATATTTTCCTCGGGCGTAATCGAACGATAGGTGCGTGCATCGAAGCCGCCGCGCGGCATCGCCACCATCGTGCGAGCTCACGGCCACCAGGGTACGCGGGCAGTCGGAGGTGACGATGATCGATCAACCAGTGCGCGCGAGCGCACCACCCCAGCGTCGCCTCTCACCATGTGATTCATCCTGGCCCAGCGCACCCTCGGTTGGGGCGTGCTGATGGAGGATTTGCAGGTCCAGATCATCGAGCTGCGCGGGTCGGGGGGGCTTGGTCTCTTTCTGCGCATCGGCGAAGACCAACGCTTGTATCGGGTAGCGCCGGTCCGTGATCCCAACCAACCCCGGTTCTGGTGTTTGGCCGCCTTCGAGTGCAGCTCGTGTGGTATCCCGGTGACCGGGACCGCGATCTGGGCAGGCTCCTGGGGATCGGCGCATCACGAGCTGTCCGGGCTGCTCGATGCCATCAAGGAGGATGCCAGCGCCTGGCTGTTGGAGGACGAATGCGCGAAGCTGCGCACCTTGTTGATGCAGCCGCGGCCGCCGCTGCCACTGCCGATGGCGCGCACGCCACGGCGCGACGTCGATGCGCATCCGGACGAGCATCTTGCCAACCCGGCCGAGCGGGCGAGTTGATCGCCTCCGGCCGGATCACATTCCGCCACCGGTATTGGCCGGGAGCGCGGATCACCATACTGAGCATGAACCGGCGGGCGTCAATGCTCGCCGGGGTGGGCTAAAGAACCGGCTGGGCGCGGCCCCGGCCATTGTGCGAGCGCCGCCGTGGCGCCGCGCGTGCAGTGCAGAGGAGAGGGAAGGTTCAGACGATGGCAACCGGTACGATCAAGACGCTCCGCGACCGCGGTTTCGGGTTCATCGAGCCTGACGGCGATTCGGGAAGCGGCGAGTTGTTTTTCCATCATTCCGCGGTGTCCGACCGTGGTTTCGAGATGCTGCAGGTCGGGCAGCGCGTCACCTTCGACGTGACCCCCGATCCACGCGATCCCAGCCGCCAGCGGGCGATCAACGTGGTCCCCGAAGACGAGGGGTAAGCCCCGAGATTTCCACGGGAAGCGTTTTGAAAGCAGGGTCCGGATTGCTCCGGACCCTGCTTCATGCCATCACCTGTACTCCATCACCCACGAACCGTTCCGCCGCCAGAAACTCGATCTCGTGGCGCGATTGGCCGTCCCCGGCGAGGTCGGCCAGGATCTCGCCGACGACCGGGGCGAACTTGTAGCCGCGACCGGAGAACCCGCAGCCGAACAGTACCTGAGGATAGCTGGGGTGGCGATCGATGATGAAATCCCGATCCGGCGTGTAGGTGCACATACAGGTGATGCGGCGTAGTTCGGGACCGCTCGCGCCCGGCAGGTAGCGGTCGAGCGTGTTGCGCAACATATCGATCTCGGCGTCGTCGATGGTGCGACGGATAGTGCGCGCCGTCGTCTCGGCGCCGCCGCTGCGGCCGATCTTCACCCCGACACCAGCCACCGCGGGCATCCCGTAAAAACTCCCTTCCGGTACGTCGAGCAGGAAGTCTGGCGCGCCGCGCTCGACCGACCACCACTCGGGGCGCTCGGGCTGGAAGTAGGCGTTCACCGTCCGCTGCACCTGGAGCGGAAAGTGCAAATCGGCCAGCAGCTCGGCCGCCCAGGGACCGGTGGTAATCACCAGGCGATCCGCGTGGTACGAGCCCTGACTCGTGTCGACCCGGACCCCCGCGCCATCAGCTTCCCAGCCGGTGACTTCTTCCTCGAGGTGGATCGTCGCGCCGTGCCGCCGCGCGCGAGCGACGTGGGTAATGATCCCGGTTTCGCACTAGAGATAGCCGGCGCCGGCTTCATAGAGCGCGATCATGCCCTCGTGCAGGCGGCATCCAGGGAAGCGGCCGGCCAGGTCCTGCTCGCTCAAAACGACGCGGAAGCCGCGCGCGATCGAGCGTTCTACGCCCGCGCGGTTTCCGGTCTTGCCGTTCTCGTACAGCAACCAGACCTCGCCGGTGATGTGGAGCAGGGTCTGGCCCGATTCCTCTTCCAGCTCATGCCAGAGGGCAAAAGCGCGCTCGGCGAGGGGGACGTAGCCATCGACCTGGAACGACGACTTGCGGATCATGCGGTGGTAGCCGTGCGACGATCCCTGATCGTGCCCCGGCCGGAACATGTCGATGCCGAGCACGTTTTGCCCGCGCTTTGTCAGGTGATAGGCCGCCGCGCTGCCCATCGCGCCCAGCCCGACGACGATCGTGTCAAAGGTCTCGTTCACTGCCTTGCCTCTCCTTGGATTCCGGCACCGTCGTCATGAAACCTGCACCGTATCAGCGTGCTCGGTGCGATGCAACGTGGGCGGCAGATTCCCGCCGGTTTACATATTGCCATCCATACCGGTGACTCCTAAAATGAGAAGCTGCGGCCTCGTCGCGCCGCGGCCGGGATCAGTCGGGGATGGAGGTTGCGCTATGGACAGCGGACGCTTCGATGCCTGGACGCGGCGGCGCTTCGGCTTGGGCGTGAGCGGGCTGGCGGCCGGGCTGCTCGGCATGGCAGCGGGCAATGCAGCCGCCGACAATGACCTCGATGCCCAAGCCGAGTGCGACGCGCACTGCGCGGGGGAAATCGACGGTGCCATTCCTGTTGTAGGTAGTACCCCGGGATCATCGGCGCTCTGTAGCATTCTCGGCAACTGCGAACTTATTCAGTGCCCCCTCCCATGAGACACCCTCATCCCAACCCCTCTCCCTGTGCACAGGGAGAGGGGCTTTTCGGCGGTGGAACGTGTCGAAGATGTCGAAGATCCTGAAGATCCGGGGGCAGGGGTAGAGCACGGAAGATGATCGTTGCTCACGCATGAGCATATTCGATCATGAAACGATACAGTCGACAGGGTTACCGATGCAATTGACGATCACGCACGTCAATCCCGAAGGCATGCACAACAACCCGGCCTTCACCCAAGCCGTCATCGTCGAAGGAAACGCGAGAACGATTTACGTCGGCGGGCAGAACGCGGCCGCCGCGGACGGGCAGATCGTCGGCGACACTCTCGAAGCCCAGACGGAGCAAGTCTTCAAGAACCTGGAAACGGTGCTCGCCGCCTCCGGGGCGACGCTACACGACATCGTCAAGTGGACCATCTTTGTCGTGCAGGGTCACGACATCGCGCCGGGCTTCGGCGTCTTTCAGCGTGTCTGGGGCACGTCAGCACGCCCCCCGGCGATCAGCATGGCCTTCGTCGCGAGTCTGGCCAACCCGGAGTTCCTGGTCGAGATCGAAGCGATCGCGGTGACTGGGCAGGAGGTGGGCGCGGGGTAGCACAACGCGGGGCGAACGCCTCTTAGCCCTCTCCCTGAAAAACCCTCACCCCAACCCCTCTCCCTGTGCGCAGGGCGAGGGGCTCATGCTTCCGGCTTCCGACCTCCGACTCATTGGCAGGCCTCCCGGCAGACCTCTGGGCCGCCATCGCTCGGGGCGCAACAGGTGAGAGGCTCGTCGCAGGGAGGTTCGGTGCCGGTGGTGCAAGCGCAGCCGGCGCTGGTGCAGACGATCGGCGGGGCGACGTCGCACAACCCGGAGGTGTTGCAATACCCGGAGCAGCACGCGGCGCACTCGACGTCCACCCCACACGTCGTGTCGCAGGCGACACCGTCCTCGATGCAGGGCGGCGGTCCGCAGAACTCCTGTGTCTGGCAGGAGCCCGGTCCGCCCGGAACCGTGGGATCAGTCAGGCAGCAGACCAGCCCCGCGTCACAGGCGCCCTCCACCCCGCCGTTGCAGAAGCATCCTTCACCGGTGCAGGGTGGCGGCACGCACTCCGCTTCCGCCACGCACGTTCCCGCTCCACCTGGGATCGGCTCGCCGTCCTGACAGCAGACCAGACCGGCATCGCAATTGCCCAGCACACCGCCGTTGCAGGCACAACCGTCACCGGTACACGGCGCTGGCGCGCACTCATCGGCGGCCTGGCAGGTACCAGCGCCGCCGGGGATGGCCACGCCATCCGCGCAGCAGACCAGACCGGTATCGCAGTTCCCTGCCACCCCACCGGTGCAGGCGCAATCGAGCGCGATGCACGGCGGCGGGACACACTCCGCTTCAGCAACACAGGTTCCCGCGCCGCCGGGGATGGCCACGCCATCCTGGCAGCAGACGAATCCGGCATCGCAGTTTCCTTGCACGCCGCCGTTGCAGGCGCAACCGTCACCCGTGCATGGTGGATCGCATTCAGCCTCGGTCTGGCACGTGCCTGGACCGCCGGGCGTATCGCTCGTGCCGCAGCAGATCAGACCGTCATCGCATGGCGACTCGGTTCCCGTGGTGCAATCGCACCCCGCGCCGGTGCAGGGCGGGTTGCACTCCGCTTCGGTCTGGCAGGTGCCAGGGTCGCCTGGGGTGTCGGTCGTACCGCAACAAATCAGACCTGAATCACATGGCGACTGGGTGCCCGTCGTGCAGTCGCACCCGGCGGCGGTGCAGGGCGGCGCGGGCGGATCGGCGCACTGATCGTCGGCGTTGCAATAACCGGAGCAGCAACCGGGGCAGGCATCGCCCGCGGCGCAGGTCTCGGGGCAGGCCGCGCCATTTTCCGGGCACTCGTTCGGGTAACAGACCTCTCGCGTCTGACAGATGCCGGGACCACCCAGGACATCGGTCGTCGGACAGCAGACCAGTCCCCGGTCACACGGCCGGCGCGTTCCGGTCGAACAGACGCATCCTTGATCCGTGCAGGCCGGCACCGGTGTTGGTGTCGGTCCGGCGGGGACGGCCGTCGGCGCCGCTCTTTGCGGTTGGGCCGGCGGCGGTGGCGAACCGGGGCAGGTGTTGCGGAACTTCTCCGTGGCGCCGACGTGAACGTAGGTATCGCCGGTGATCGCCTCGTCCGGCGCGGGGAGGAGATCGCCCAGGTTCTGCGCGATCCAGGTCGCCTCGCCGGTGGCGAAGCTCGCGAAATCCTCTTCCGATTCGAACACCGCCACCGTGGCGAAGTCGCCATCTTCGTCTTCGACGGCGAAGTAGGCGATGAATCCCTCGGCATCACAGGCATCTTCGACATAGCCGCGCAGCAGCGCCTGGCGCACCTGCCGCGCCGGGCCGTCCAGGGTGTAGCGACGGATCACGGTGAAGACCGGCTCGGGGTTCTGCCCCTGCGCGACCGTGGGAGCGGCGCGCATCCCGGCGGAGGCGAGCAGACCGGCCGAGGCGGCGGCCCCGGCGCGGCGCAGCGCATGGCGCCGTGAGAGGCGGCCCGCCAGGGCTTTCGCCAGATTGTCGAATCGCTGGGCGTCCATCGTTGGGCATCCTCCTCTGGCGACTATCGGCGGCAGCTCATGCGTGGGCAGGGAGCCACATCAGGCCATCCCTCGTGAGGCAGACAGACTGCGGCTCCGCACGTGCGGGGATGTCGTGCGGGAATGCCTAAGGATACGATGACTCGCGGGAACAGGGAAAGGGGGGAGTGTTTGCCGGACCCTGTTTCACGCTAGGTGGTCCATCCGATTAGTTCATACTACTGGTAGTTGACCGTGTAGCTCCGGCGTTCATAGGTGTTAGAGCCGCAGGCGTCGTATCAACTTGCAAGCCAATGCGTGATGAGCCGGTGCAGTAGTGGTTACCTATGCCAAGCAAACAGTTTCGGCGCCGGCTTGATGGCACAGGGCTGGAATGGCTCCGGGTTCGCTTCACGACGGAGGGCGGTCAGGTGACTGCGTTTACCGTCCAGTACGAGACCATGATCGACGGTCAGCCGGTTCCGGTCGTGCGGTTTGATACCGCGCATTGCTTTCTCCGCCTCGATTTCCTGGATCGCCGCGGACGAGTCATCGACAAGACACGCCTCGTGAATCAACCGACACTCGGCACCGCCTTGACCTATGCGCAGAAAGAGATTCAGAACACCTGACCGCTTTATCGCGAGGCATTCTTCAAGGATCAGCTATGAGCGACTCAAACGCCTTGGATCGCCAGCGGATAGCGCAAATCACGGAGCGGATCGGCGAAACCTTCGACTTCGCGCGCGACGTGCTCACAGATCCGAGCATCCTGGAGGAGATCCCGGATGGGGTGGAGATCGAGCTTCGCACTGTCTCGATCCACGAGCAGATCTACCATATCGTCGCCTATCGGTCAGAAAACGAACCCGAGTGCTGGATCGCACGCACGACGGGGCGGACGAATCTGGGTAAGGTCCGCGATCGCCACTTCTGGGTTTCGATCCGGCTCCGCAGCGGCGTCTCGGCGGAGGCGGCAATGGACAGTGTGGAATCCGCGCTCAGGGCAGCGGAGGAGTCAGACCAGGTCTCGCACCGAATCGCATGAGTCGATGCGATGACCGCCTCCCGCCTCAGCCTTTCACCGCGCCCAGCGTGAACCCGGCGATGAAGCGGTCCAGGAAGAGGTTGTAGAGCAGGGCGATCGGGATGGCGACGATGGCCGCCGCCGCCATCAGCGATTGCCAGAAAAAGACGTCGCCCCGGATCAGCTCCGTCGTCACTCCGACCGAGATCGTCTTCTGCTCCGATGAGGTGACGAACGCCAGGGCGTAGACGAACTCGTGCATCGTCAGGGCGAAGCTGAAGACCACCACCGTCAGCAAGCCCGGCAGCGATACCGGCAGCACGGTGCGCCAGATGGCGCCCAGCCGGCTGTAGCCATCGACCATCGCCTGCTCTTCGATATCGCGCGGGATCGATTTGAAAAACCCCATCAGCAACCAGGTACAGAAGGGGATGGTGAAGGTCGGGTAGACGACGACCATCGCCCACCAGGTATTGCGGATGCCTAGCTCGGCGACGACCCGGGAGAGGGGAATGAAGAGCAACGTCGGGGGCACCAGATAGACGAGGAAGATGCCGATCCCCAGCCCTTCGCCCCATTTCCCGGCCAGCCGCGACAGGCTGTAGGCGGCCGGCACCGCCCCGATCAGGGTGATGATGACCACCAGCACGGCGACGACCAGGGTATTGCGGAGAAAGGTGGCGTACTCCGTGCGCTCGAACAGATACGTGATGTTGGCCAGCGTCGGCGGATCGTTATAAAGAAACGGATTTTGATTGGGATTGTAGAGATCGGTGTTCTGTTTGAAGACGGTCAGGATCATCCAGGCGAAAGGCAGCGCCGCGAAGAGAGCAAACAGGGTGGCCGTGACATACAGGATGCCGCGGCTGGCAACCTTCCGTACCCGCGCTTGTCTTCGTTCGCGCTCGTTGGCGGCGTCGTCCCAGACGGGAGGCACCCTGGGCATCGCGAGAGCGGGCGACGCAGGCGTCGCCCCTACAGAC
>JACCXM010000338.1 GCA_013697005.1 Chloroflexia bacterium
CTCCCGTGTCAATGGAGCGGCTTGTACCAGAACACCGTGGCACTGAGCGTGCCGGCGGCGTCGCGCGCCCATCCGGGAACGCGCCCGGCTTCCCGATAGCCGAGCGCGCGGTAGAGATCGTTGCTGGAATCGCCCTCGCGGGTGTCGAGTACGAGGAGCGTTTTGCCTGCCGCGCGGGCTTCGGTTTCGAGCGCGGTCATCAGGGCGCGGGCGATTCCCCGCCGCCGCCACTCCGGATGGACCAGCAGCTTGGCGACCTCTCCCCGGTGCGCGCCGTTGTCGCTTTCGGCGGCGTGGAGTTGGACCGTCCCCACGATGCGGCCATCGCGTCCGGCGACGAGCAGCATTACCCCATCGCGCGGAAACGTCGCCCACCAGTCACGCGCGGTCTTGGCGGCGAGTGGGGCGAGAAACCCAAGCGATGCGCCCTCGGCGACGCAGGCGGCCAGCAACGCCGCGAGGTCGTCGCACTCCCCTGCCGAGAGCCAGTCCGCGCGCCGGATGCTTAACCGTTCGTCGCGGTGGCGCATGCGGCACAGAATCCGAAGAGGGCCAGGTGATCGACGGCGGGAACGAACCCGTAGCGAGCGCGGATCGCGACTCGCAGCGGATCGACCAGGGCGTCGTCCAGTTCCAGGATCGCGCCGCAACGATGGCAGATCAGATGGTGATGCGGCTCGTCGATCAACTCGAAGACGCGTGCGCCACCGCCGAGATCGGTCACGCTGATCAATCCCAGATCGCCAAAGAGTTCCAGCGTGCGGTAGACCGTGGACCGGTTGACCCCCGGTAGGTGTGTTTCGACGCGAGCGAAAACGTCGTCGGCAGAGAGATGCGCGCCTGGACTGAGGGTACCGAGAATCACCAGCCGCTGCGGGGTCACGCGCTGACCCACGCGACGCAGGCGATCGGCCAGTCCCTTGGCGGCGCTGGTTCGCTCCGCGAGTGGAGTACCGCCATTGCGTTCGCGGCTCATTGTGCTCCCCAGGGCCGGTTGTGTGGCGGGCGCGACCTTCACGCCCGCGATCGTATCGCGTGATACCACACGCACATTGCGTGCTAGCCCCACCGCCCGTACGATTGAAGGCCGATAGATGCAAACTATCGCATCTGCATGTATTCTACGAACCCTGCATCCTCACACGTTGTTGCGCCGGGAGTTTTACACGCGGGAGGCAGCACGCGGATGGTCGATCGGGTTCTTCATCGCCGCCGTTTCGCCGGCGCCATCACGCTGGCCAGCGTCGGCTTCATGCTCGCGAGCCAAGTCGCCCCCGTCTTCGCGCGGCAGGCGACCCCGGCAATTGGCGTGGCGACGCTTGGTTGGACCGATGAACTGAGCGACGACAACGGCAAGCTCAACGTCGTCACCACCGTCGCCCCCATCTCCTCGATCGCGCGTAACATCGGTGGCGCCCGTATCGATCTGTACGGCGTCGTGCCTGATGGCACGAACTCGCACACCTTCGAGCCCGCGCCATCCGACGCCCGCGTGCTTGCCCAGGCGGACATCATCTTCGTCAATGGGCTCGATCTCGACCTGCCGACGATGGAGCTGGCCGAGGCCAACCTGCGCGACGGCGCCGAGATCGTGTCGCTCGGCGAGCAAACCGTCAGCGAGGCCGAGTGGGTCTTCGATTTCTCTTTTCCGGAGGAGGACGGCAGTCCGAATCCGCACCTCTGGACCAATCCACCCTACGCCAAACGCTACGCCGAGATCATCGCTGCTACCCTCTCCGCCCGCGATCCCGACAATGCCGCCTACTACGCCGAGAACCTCACCCGCTATAGCGACGCCCTCGATGCGCTCGATGTCGCGATCGCCTCGTCGGTCACGACGGTACCCGCGGAAAACCGCAAGCTTCTGACGTACCACGACTCCTGGGCGTACTTCGCGCCGCGCTATGGATTCGTCGTCATCGGCGCTGTGCAGCCGTCCGACTTCTCCGAGCCGTCGCCGCAAGAGGTCGCCGGGCTGATCGATCAGATCGAGGCGGAACGCGTGCCGGCCGTCTTCGGCTCCGAAGTGTTCGCTTCCGACGTGCTGGAGCAGATCGCGGCGGAAGCCGGGGCCGACTACATCGACCAGTTGCGCGACGACGCCCCTCCGGGTGAGCCGAACGCGCCCGAGCACACCTACCTCGGCATGATGATCCGCAACATGGACCTGATGCTCTCCGCGCTCGGCGGCAACGCCGATGCGGTAACGGCGCTCTCCCCCGCCGATACGTACGAGGGGTCTTAGGGTGATGGGGTGATAGGTCGAGTCAGAAGTCGACAGTCGACCGTCGACAGTAAGACGGCCGTAGGAGCGACGCCTGCAAGTGCGTCGCCCGGCGTCGCTCCGAACCCGTTTCCCATCACCCCATCACCCTATCACCCCATCACCCATCCGTCCGCCGTCGCGATGCACGCCGTCAGTGGCGGCTATGGCGGGGCGGATGTCTTCGGCGATGTCACGTTGCAGATTCCGCGCGGCCAGTTCGTGGGGCTGGTCGGACCCAGTGGTGCTGGGAAGACGTCCCTGCTCAAGGCGATGCTGGGTGGATTGCCGCGCGTCTCAGGCAGCGTCACGGTTGGAGGCGTGCCGGTCATGCCGGGCAAGCCCCCCGCCGGAGCCGGCTACGTGCCGCAGATCGAGACGGTCGACTGGTCCTTTCCTGCGACCGTCGCAGACGTGGTGATGATGGGCCGCGTGCGCCGCATGGGGCCGCTCCCCTGGCCGAACCAGGCGGACCGCCGCGCCGCTGAAGAAATCCTGGAGCGATTGGGTCTGGCGGGATTGGGGCGGCGGCACATCCGCGATCTCTCCGGCGGCCAGCAACAACGGGTCTTTCTGGCGCGGGCGCTGATCGGCGCGCCCGATCTGCTGATTCTCGACGAGCCGACCGCCAGCATCGACGTCAAGACCCGCGACGACATTCTGCACCTGCTGGCGGAGCTGAACCGGCAGGGCGTCACGGTCGTGATGACCACCCACGAGTTGAACGCCGTCGCCGCGCACCTGCCGAGCGTCGTCTGCGTCAATGGCGGGGTGGTGGCGCAGGGCTCACCGCTCAACGTCTTCACCGCGCCGATCCTCTCCCGCACTTTCGGCGCCGAGATGCGGGTCGTCCGCGACGAGCAGACCGGCGGGTTGCTGATCGCCGAGGCGGGATGGCACGGTCCGTTCGCCGAGCCGCGCTTTCACCACGCCCATCTTCATGACGAGGGCATCCCGCACGAGCGCGCCGGGCTGGGGGTGAGTGGCGGTTCGAGCAACGGTCACGCCGCGCATATCCACGATCATGACCGGATTCACGAGGACGAGCGCACGATCGCCGGGGTCGCGGACTAGCGCCATGGAACTACAAACGATCCTGGAACCCCTGGGCTACGAATTCTTCCGCCACGGGCTGATCGCCGCCACCCTCACCGGCGCGCTCTGCGGGTTGATGGGGGTCTACATCGTGCTGCGCCGGATGAGCTACATCGGGCACGGGCTCTCGCACGCCGTGTTCGGCGGCGCGGTGGTGAGCGCGTTGCTGGGCTGGAACTTCTTCCTCGGGGCCGGCGCCTGGGGGTTTCTCGCGGCGCTGCTGATCCAGGGCACGGCGCGGAGGCGCAACATCGGCGCTGACGCCGCGATCGGTATCGTCACCACCGCTTCATTCGCGCTCGGCGTGGCGCTCATCTCCAAGACGCGTTCGTTCGAGCAGAACTTCGAAAGCGCGCTCTTCGGCAACATCCTGGGTGTCACCCCGCAAGACCTCATCGCCATCGGCGCGGTGAGCGCGGTAATCGCTGTTGCGGTTTTCTTTGGCTACAACCAGCTGCTGTTCACCATTTTCGACCCCGAGATTGCCCCCATCTACGGTATCTCCACGCGCTGGGTGGATGCTGGCTTCGCCCTGGCCCTGGCGGCAACGATCGTCGTCTGCATGAACGTGGTCGGGGTGACGCTGATCGCGGCGGCGATCGTCATTCCGCCCGCCGCGGCGCGGCTGCTGACCGATTCCTTCGGCCGGCTGACGATGATCTCCATCGCCCTCGGCGCGGTCTGCGGGTTCACGGGGATGTTCGTGTCCTATTCCTGGGACGTGGCCTCCGGCCCGGCCATTATCCTCCTCGCCGCGTCCGCGTTCGGGGTGATCTACGTGGTGACCGGCGCGGCGCGGGGTGTGCGGGGTCGACCGAGAAATACGGCTCCAAATCCGATTCTCAACACTGACCCACACTTCGGCGGCGACTGAGGGCCATGACAGGCTGAGAGCTACATTTCCAGCCCCGTTTTACGGGGCTTTCTTGGAGGCAGACGGATGGCTTTAGCCTCCGGCGGGGCCGGTGCGAAGATCGAGGAGAACACCAGGTTTTCTTTCCATACCGTCCCCCTCTCGCTTGTCGCTCAAGCACCAAGCTGTCTCCACGAAAGCACCCTCAAGGGCGCTGGACTGCTCTTGACACTCATTGGCTCGAAACTTCACGCTAGGCTCAGCAGCGCGTTCTCTCGGCCATACTACCGACCTGACCATCGGTCACCATGCGCCAAGGAGGGACGCGCCGCGATGCCGCAGACCCATCACCTCGCCAAGGACGCTATCGTCTATCGCTGGGATCGCGATGCGCCGCCGGCGCTGACGATCGACCCCGGCGACACGGTCGTCTTCGACACCCCGGAGATCACCCGCGGTCAGATTACCCCGGAATCAACGGCGGACGACTTATTAAACCTCGACTTCGATCTGATCCATCAGATCAGCGGTCCGGTCGCGGTGCGCGGCGCGGAACCGGGGGATACCCTGGTGGTCGATATCGTCGCGGTGAAACCGAAGGACTGGGGCTATTCGCTCGTCCTCCCCGGTTTCAACCTGCTCAAGGACGATGCCGCATTCCAGACCCCATTTCTGATGCACTGGGATCTCACCGCGGGGAACGAGGCGGAGTTCAAACCGGGTATCGTCCTGCCATTCGAGCCATTCTGTGGAGTGATGGGGCTGGCTCCTGGTGAGCCGGGTGAGCACAGTACGGTCCCCCCGCGCAGGGT
>JACCXM010000271.1 GCA_013697005.1 Chloroflexia bacterium
CGTACGGCAACCAACTCGTCAACTCGTAGCTCCCATCTGCCGCCTGCCGCAGACCTACCTGTTCGGGAGCGCCGTCCTGAGCGGAGATGGCCAACCGTGTGGGATGCCCGGAGAGCGGCTCGATGTCGAGAGTTTCGATCGCTCCGCCCGAGCCGTAGATCCCCATCGCTCCCCACTGCACCAGGGGACCGGTGAGACTGGCGTGACCCCCCACCATGGCGAACGTTGACCCGCCGAAGTCGAGGAGGAGCAGTGAGTTGTCATCAACCTCGACCGCAATCTCCTTCTCCCGCCAGTGCCGGAGCGGAGCGCGAATACCCGACATCGCGGTGACCCGCGCGGCCGGTCCCAGAATCCCGGTCAGGCTGTGCAGTACGTAGACGGTCACATCGCGCAGGGGTCCACCCGCGGCCCGGTAATACCAGGTGGGGTCGACCGTGCCAAGCGCGCCGTCGCCTCGGCGGGTCGGCTCGTCGTGATACCAGCCGCCAGTGCTTCCCCACGCCCAGTAGACGTCCCCCAGCGCGCCGGAGGCGACGAGTGTCTTCATGGCCTGCATGGCGGGAGCGAGCATCTGGTCCGGCGCCGCGACCAGGGTGAGACCGCGCTTGCGGGCGGTGTCGACCATCTCCTTTGCATCGGCATAGGTGGTGGCCATGGTCTTCTGCACGTAGACGTGCTTGCCGGCGCGAAGGGCCGCCATCGCGATCGGGAAATGGTATTCGATTGGGGTGATCACCAACACAAGATCGATGTCGTCGCGGGCGAGCAATTCTGAAGCATCGGAGTACGCATCCGGAATGCCGAAGCGCTGCGCCGTCTCGCGGGCGCGCTCCTCGTTGACATCGCAAACGGCGACCAGCTCGAGCCGCGCTTTGGCATCCGGCTGCGCAAGCTGCGGCAGGATACCGATCAGCGACAAACTGCCGCAACCGATCAGTCCAGCTCGAATTCGCTCAGCCATTCATCCCTCTCACATCGCCCGCTGCCCGCCAGTGGTGGGTGTTTTCCCTTCACACGTCCGGCTTCCGACTCACGACTCACGACCCACGACCCACGACTCCGTCATCCCTTCAACCCCGTGGTGGCGATCCCACGCAGGAAATATCGCTGCGTGAAGAGGAAAACGATGATCAGCGGCAGCGTCGTCAGGAACGATCCCATCATGATGTTGGCCCAATCGGCGGTGCGCTGGGATTTGAACGAAAACAGCCCTAGGCTGAGCGGAAACTGTGACTGGTCCTGCAGGTAGATGAGTGGTCCGAAAAAGTCGTGCCAGGTGTAGAGCAAGGTGAAGACGGCCACGACCATGAGCGCGGGCCGCACCAGCGGTAGCATGATCTCCCAGAAGATGCGGAACTCACCGGCGCCGTCGATGCGGGCGGCGTCGGAGAGATCTCCCGGAATACCGAGGAAGAACTGGCGCATCATGAAGATGAAGAAGGCATTGCCGAAAAACGCCGGGGCGATCAGCGGTGTGTAGCCACCGATCAATTGCAGTTTGGCAAACAGCACGTACGTCGGGATGAAGGTGACAATCGGCGGAATCATCAGGGTGGCGATGGTGATGCCAAAGAGGATATCGCGCCCGGGAAACCGCAACCGGGCGAAGCCGTAACCGACGGCGGCGCAGGAGAGCACCGTGCCGATCGTTACCCCGCCGGCGAAAAAGATGCTGTTGGCGAGATAGCGGGCAAACGGGAAGGCGCGCGAGCCGATCGTGTTGCCGAAGTTCTGCCACTGTACCGGGTCCGGCCACCATTGCAGCGGGCGCGCGAAAATGTCGCTATTGGTCTTCAGCGCCGAGTTGAGCATCCAGTAGAACGGAAGCAACAAGAGCGCGGCGACGATGATCAACAGGAGATGGCGGGCGACGGGAGCGAGCAAGTCCCGCCGCGCCTGCCGCGGCGGCGCCATCAGAGTTGTCCCCCTTCATAGTGGACCCAGGAGCGAGCCGTGCGAAAAATCAGTAGGGTCAGCAGTAGCACCACCGCGAAGAGAATGACCGAGAGCGCGGCGGCGTAGCCCATGGAGAAATAGCGAAATGCGTTGCGGTAGATCAGCACCAGAAAGACCAACGTCGATTCCAGCGGTTCGCCATTCTGGCCGCCAATGACTAATGCTTGGGTGAATACTTGAAACGAGTAGATGACGCCGATGACGAGGTTGAAGAGGATGACGGGGGTGATCAGGGGGATGATGACGTGACGGAGTCGCTGCCAGCCCTGGGCGCCGTCGACCGCCGCCGCGTCGAGAAGATCCTGCGGAATCTCCTTCAATCCGGCGACAAAGGCGAGGGTTTCAACACCGAGCGGCCAGATGCCGAGCATGATCAACGCCGGCATCGCCCAGTTTGGGTCATTCAGCCAGTCTGGAGCCTGAATCCCGACCCAGCTCAGGATCGTATTGATCGGCCCTCCTAGAGGGGAAAAGAGCAAGGTGAATACAATCGTGGCGGCGATCGGGGGCACGAGTGTGGGGAGATAGAAAATAGTACGGTACAAGCCAATAC
>JACCXM010000277.1 GCA_013697005.1 Chloroflexia bacterium
TCCGGGGTGCGCACGATGCGGTGCAAGCCGCGTTTGCTGTCGTGCGCACGACAGGCGATGCACATCCGTTGCGGGACGTGCTTGGGGCGCGTCTCCGGCTTCACCGTTTACACCCCCTCGGCCGCGGCGGCGACCGCAACGGGCTCGTCTTCGAGGGAGAGTGGCGCGCCACTCTCGAAATCGAAGCGGTGGCGCAGGTTGCGGTTATAGAAGACTTCCAGCGCGGGTCCGACCATATCGACGTCGACACTCATGCCGACCAGATCGGGATCGAGCGGACCGAACGACTTGTCGCGGACCGCGATGGCGCCATCGGGGCGCACCAGGCGTGGTTGCCGTCCCTGCCAGGAGAAGTCGTCGCTCTGCGAATCGGCCATCGCCGCGCGCGCCTGACGCAACAGCTCCTGATCCATCTCCTGCAACGCGGCCGGGTCCTTGATGTCGATGCGCCAGCCGGTCAGCTTGTAGGCAAGGCGGGCGTTCTGCCCCTCCTTGCCGATGGCCAGCGACATCTGGTCGGTGGGGACGATGACGGTGGCGACCTTGTTCGGCTCATCCAGCGTGACCGACGACGGCTTGGCCGGCGAGAGCGCGTTGGAGATGAACTGCGCGGTGTCGGCCGACCACTCGATGACGTCGATTTTTTCCCCATACAGTTCGTTGACGATGTTCTGGATGCGCACGCCGCGCACGCCGACGCAGGCGCCGACGGGATCGACTTTCTCCTGACGCGCGGCGACGGCGACCTTGGAGCGCAGACCCGGCTCGCGGGCGACCTCCATGATCTCGACCGCACCGGAGAAGATCTCCGGCACTTCCTGCTCGAAGAGGCGGCGGATGAGCCCGGGGTGGGAGCGGGAAACGATCAACTGCGGACCGCGCTGATCCTTGTTGACCTCGACCAGCAGCACTTTCACGCGCTGTCCCGGCCGATAGCGCTCGGTGGGTACCTGCTCGCGGGCGGGCATGACGGCCTCGGCCTTGCCCAGCTCGACGATGACCGCACGCGGATCGGCGCGCTGGACGATGCCGTTGAGCACCTCGCCCTGCTTGTCGTGGAACTCATCGTAGACCGAATCGCGCTCGAAATCGCGGATGCGCTGCAGCACGACCTGCTTGACCGTCTGCGCGGCGATACGGCCGAAGTTCTCGGGGGTGCGCTCCTCGGTGCGGATCACGCTTCCGATTTGTGGGTGCGGCGCATACGTCTGCGCTTCCGCCAGCGAAATCTGCCGCAGCGGATCCTCGACAATGTCAACAACCTCGCGCGCCGCGAAGATGCGCATGAGCGCGGTTTCGTGGTCGATCTCGACCTCGACCTCCTCTTCGGTGTTGGCCATTTTCTTGTAGACGCTTTTCAGCGCATGATCGACCGACAAGAGCACGGCTTCGCGGGGGATGCCGCGTTCGGCGGCGATCTGGGTAATTGCGGTGTAGAAGTCACTTTTCATGCCCGCGATGCTCCTTTCCTGGGTCGCCGGATGGGCGACCCGGCGTCGGGATGGCAGACCGCAACGTCGCGGCGCCGGAACGCCTCATGGGCGCAGTTGACACGGATGAAGGGAAACGTGGTCTGGCCCCTGGCCCAGGGCGCGGAAATCGGCCAACTCCGCGGCCGCGCTGCCGACCTCTGAACACAAAAGAACGCGGGCGTTGGTCCCACGTTCCGCGGAAGGCTTGGTTCCACGGGAAACTATAGCATCCGGGCGGTTTTCCGACAACCCGCGGAGGTTTTTGCTCACGATCCATCACTGCCAAAACCGGCTCCGGGGCAGGCATGTCGGGACCGGATGGCGATCCCGCCGGGAAGGGCGATCAGTGTCAGGAACAGCCTCCCGCGCGTATGATGCCGCGTAGCAGTTGCTACTTTCGATCGCTCGACAGTCAGAGGAGGAACAGCGATGCCTCGCCTGCTTGCGCTGGTTTTGCTCGCGGTCTCGCTTGCGTTTGCATCGCCCATCATGGTCCTGGCCCAGGACGCCTCCCCGGCGGCCAGTCCGATGGCCGGACCGTGCGATGCCCCAGAGCTCCCACCCGGCACCCCGACCCCGATGGAGGTAGGGACGCCAGCCGCCGCAATGGAGGCGACCCCCGCCGAGGAGGAACAGGCCGTTGCCGAGGCGCCGGCCGGTACTCCGGCGGACCCGACGGCCGCGGGTGAGGCGGAAGCCGCTCTGCAGAATCTCTTCAATTGCATCAACGGTGGCGATTATCTGGCCGCCGGGGCCCTGATGACCGACTCCTTCATCCAGAACTTCCTCGAGATCGGCACCGTCTATGACGTGCCCGCCACGTTCGAGGGGGTGCAGCCCATCGAGGTGCGCTCGCTGGCGAACGCGCAAAGCTACGCCGACGACCGGGTGAGCGTCGACGCGGTCATCAGCGGTCTCTTCAGCGGACCTGGCGCGCTCGGCAGCGCCCGCTGGTCATTCGTCGAGGACGATGGCGTCTACACGCTCGACAACTACGAGGACATCCCGCTTCCGGAGGGCGTCCTGCCCGGCGCCACAGTCATCGACGTGCAGATGGTCGATTTCGCCTTCGCGCTGAGCGAATACACCGTGCCGGCCAACACGCCGGTCATCTTGCGCACGACCAACAACTCCGGCAGCGGCTCCGGTCACGTCAACGTCGTCCTGACATACGAGGAGGGCACCACTGCCCAGGGGCTGATTGAGGGCGAGGTCAGCCTGGAGGAGGCCAGCACCGGTTTCTTCGGCGCGCTCTACCTGGAGCCCGGAATGAGCGGCGACCTGGCGTTCGAGTCCTTGCAGCCGGGGACGTACTTCCTGGTCTGCGACGTGGAGACCGACGACGGAACGCCCCACTACCAGTTGGGCATGGTCAGCCAGGTCATGGTCGAGTAGGCGCATCCGTACCAGGTGCGTGT
>JACCXM010000290.1 GCA_013697005.1 Chloroflexia bacterium
ATGCGACGCTCCGGATCGACGGCGACCTGATTCATGCCTCGCAAGTCGATGACTAGTCCGTCATCGACCGTTGCCAGACCGGCCGCATTGTGTCCACCGGCGCGGACCGCGATCTCCAACCCGTGCCCGCGGGCAAAACCCACCGCGGCCACCACATCATCAACCGTTTGGACGCGGGCAATGGCCGCCGGGCGGCGATCGATCATGCCGTTCCAGACGTGGCGGGCATCCTCATAGCGCAGATCGCCCCAACGAAGCAGATCGCCGCCAATCGCGGTATCAAGTGTTTCCCAGGGTAGAGACGAGAATGAACTGGCTGGCTGTACCGTCGTCGCCACGGCGCTCTCCTCAACACAAATGAGTCTCGGCGTAGAGGGGTAGTTTACGGCAGTTCTACCCCGCGATGGGTGTCGCGGATGCCGCATTGGTGTCTTGTCCCGGTGGCAGGGGTGGCAATGCCGCCTCGTCAAGCCACGCCGCGAAGAATGCGGCGAGCTGCTCGCCGCTGATCTCCTCGGCGAGGACCACGAAATCCTCGGTCGTCGCGTTTCCGTTGCGGAAGCGTTCGGTCCATGCCCGCAAGATCGCGAAAAACGTCTCATCCCCGACGGTCAGGCGCAACGCGTGCAACGTCAGCGCCCCGCGTTCGTAGACATTCGTTGGCGAGAAGAGGTTGGTCGCGCCGGGGTCACCAGTGCGCACGGCGATGCCCGGAAACTGCGCTTCCGCAACGCCGAGCGCCGCCAATTGCGCCAGCCCGTCCTCGCCCGAGATGTTCTCCAGGTCCGCCGCGCTTGCGGCGCCCAGGCCGTTCTGGTAATCGCGCAGGAACCCCTCGCCCACGCCACTGCCGAGAAAGCGTTGGCTGAATTGCTGGTACCCGGCGATGACATCGCCCGCGGTGAGCGTGGCGAGTTGCACCGGATCCTGGAACGGGTTCAAGGCGGCCTGGAACGCGTACAACCTGGCGATCTGATGGTTGCGGGCAATGACCCCCTCGGTGTGCTCGAGCCACAGGAGTTGGGCGTAGGTCGCGAACCCCTCGTTCAACCAGATGTCCTGCCAGCGCAGCACGCTGACGGCATCACCGAACCACTGATGCGCGGTTTCGTGCGCCACGAGCGCCTCCAAGGCGGCACGATCCTCGGCGTTAAGGGATTGGGCGCCCATGAGCGGCAGCTCGCCGTAAATTGGCAGCGTCTGGGTCTCCAGCGCGAAGAGGATCGGCGCTCCTACCACCGTGCCGCCCGCCGACTCGAATGGATATGGTCCCAGGACCGACTCGTAGTAGGTCAGCAGCTCCGGCAGGCGGTCGAACATGACCCGCTGCCCCGGCGAAATCGACTCGGCGAAGGCGATCCGGATCGGGAGTCCGCGTGGTCCCTCGCGCAGCTCGACATCCAGCCGCCCGGCATGCAACGTCACGAGATAGCTCGCCATCGGATCGCGCGACTCCCAGACCGTGGTTGTTTTCTGGTCTGTTTCTGTCGTGATGGTTTCGATCAAGATTCCATTGGCGACCACCGCATAGGGTTGCGGCACCGTCAGGCGCAAGGTGTAGGTCGCCTTGTCGGCCGGGTGGCCGTTGACGGGAAACCACGTCTCGGCGCCCGCCGGTTCCCCGGCGATGAAAATCATCTCGTTGCCCGACCACCACCCGGAGCCGTATTGCTCACCTTCCACCCGGACCGGTTTCCGTTCTGCACCTGTGCCGGCGATGCCGCCGAAGATCTCCAGGAGCAGCGTGCCAACGGTTGGCGCCTCGTTACCAAGCGGTTTTCCGTGATACCCGATAGCGACCGTGAATGGCTGGCCGGTTGCCAACGGCGCCGCGGGGTCGATCGTCAGCTCACCACCGCGCCGGCTGAAACCCGCGGACTCCCCATCGACCGTCACGGTATCGATCGCCAACCCGAGGAAATCGAGGTTGAAAGCACAGAGATCGAGCAACGCAACCGCTTCGATCGTGGTCTGACCGGTCACGATCGTCCCCCCGGCCACGTCGAGATCGAGATCGAGGGTGTAGTGCTGTACGTCGTAGCCGGAGTTCCCCAGTAACGGGTAATACGGATCGCCGATGCCGCTGCTCCCCGCCGTGCAGCCAGCCGCCACCGGGGTGGCATCCTGGGCCAGCGCGAGCGCTGGCGCGGCCAGCAGCGAGGCAACGATCGATGCGACGAGCAGGCGGGTGCAGAAATGGCCGGTCATTGGCATTCTCCATCATCGACATAGCGTTCCCGGAACGCGCGCGGTGCAGCCTGGCAACTCCCGATCGCGACGAGACACGATAACCGCAGAAGCATTCTGGCGCTTACGGCCGCGTAAGAGGGTTGTGTCATGCCGAGGAACGAGGCATCTCGGCCGCAAGCCGCGTACCCTCGCGATAAACCGAGATTTCTCCTGCGTCGGAATGACACGTTTTTGGCACGGCACTCTAATCACTGAAATCGCGCCGGTCAGAGCGGCTACGATGGGGAGGAGTGTTCTCGCCGATCGCGGCCAAACCACGGGAGGACCCGGAGCCATGCCGACCCCTTCGCCCGCCGGGCGTATCGCCGAGGGCATCGTCCGCCGCTTCGAAGGTCTCTCGTCAACGCGAGACCGCGCGCTGGGCGAAGGCCGCCAGATCACCCGCCTCGCCGCCAACAGTGTCCGCGCCACCCATCGCGGTCAGCTCGACGAGGCAGAGCGGCTCGCCGCCGAGGCGCGCGAGCGGATGACCGCGCTCGCCGCCGAACTGACGCCGTACCCGAGCATCTTTTGGGCGGGCTATGTCCAGGACGCGATGAAGGAAGTCGCCGAGGCGGCTATGACCCTCGCCATCGTCGCCGGTCGCCCGCTGCCGGAGCCGGCCGACCTGGGAATCGAGGACGCCGCCTACCTCAATGCCATGGCCGAGGCCGCGTCGGAGTTACGGCGGCAGGTGCTCGACCGCCTGCGCGAGAACGATCTACCCCGCGCCGAATATCTGCTGGGGGTGATGGACGACATCTATGCGGCGCTCGTTACCGTCGATTTCCCCGATGCCATCACCGGCGGTCTGCGCCGCTCCACCGATGCCCTGCGCGCCGTGCTGGAGCGCACCCGCGGCGACGTCACCATGGCCGCCACTCAGGGCCGGGTCGAGCGCGCACTGCGCGAGGCGCTGGGCACGGAGATCATCGCCCCCGGGCCTGGGCAGCCTGGCGATGACGGCGACGAACGCGCCGCGGATTGACCTCCTGACCGCTCGTCACGCCGTGCTGTCTGTACCCTCGACCTCAAGACCTGGCCGGGGCGCAATGTTCCGGCGCGCCGCCAGGCACTCGCGGCGTTGGCGCTAGCCGAGGGGAACGCAG
>JACCXM010000325.1 GCA_013697005.1 Chloroflexia bacterium
ATGCGCGACAGCCAGGTGGTGGTCGGCACCGGTTGCGGCGTGCCGTCGACCTCCTCGACGCCCATGCCACACCAATAGCCGCCGGTGGCCGAGGCGATACGCTCGTCGGCGATCGAGCCTTCGTAGATGACGACGTAGGGGGCGTTGAGCTCGCCGTTCGCCGCCATCTCGTAGTTTCGAACGAATGCCGCGCCGGCCTCGACGGACGTCACGGGGTGATGGAGCACGACGCGCGGCACGCCCGGCAGGCGGCCGAGCAGCAGATCCTCGACACTCGGAGCACTGGCGCCAGTGACGGCGACGGTGCAACCATCGCAGCTCATCCCGGCCAGCCAGAAGGCATGCACCACCTTGATCGGGCCGAGCAGCGCCCCCTCGCGATCGGCGCCAGGCACCTTCAGCAGCTCGCGCTCGGCCGAAGAGGTCAGGAAATCGATCGCCCCGACCTGCTCCTCGACGGCTGCTTGCGCCGCCGGGGCGGTTGGCATTGTTAGCTCTTCCATCGCATCGCCTCCCCGCCTGCCGGCTCGCTAGTCCGCGACGCGCGCCTCAATCTCGGTGCGATTGGCGGCGCGCAGCCCGCGAGCCAACTCCTGGATCGCGCTGACCGCCGCCGCGTCCGGCGCGCTGTCGAGGATGGCGACGCCTTCTCGCTCCGCCTCAGACACATCGGCATCGAATGGGACGACCGCCAGCACTGACAGATCGTGCTCAGCGCAGTAGGCACGGATGGCGGCCTCGTCGCGTTCGGACTGCACCTTGTTGGCCACGGCGTAGAGGGTGGGCACGCCGAGCCCGCGCGCCAGCTCGGCGATGCGGCCGGCGGCTTCGAGCGACTTGAAGTACGGCTCGACGACGATGAGCAGGATTTCGGCGTGCTCAAGCGTGCCCCGCTTGAGGTGCTCGATGCCGGCTTCCATATCGGTGACGATCACCGGGAAATCAGTGGTGTGGAGGTGTTCGAGGATACCACGAACCGTGGTATGAGCCGCGCAGTTTCAGCCAGCGCCCGCTTGATGCGGTTCGACCCTCCCGATCAGCAGCAGCGTCACCCCGTCTGGCGCCGCCTTGCCGTAGCGGGCGACGATATCCTCCGGCGTCACATCCAACTCGACCGAATAGGCGCCATCGGCATTCTTACCATGGTGGCTGAAGGAGTGGGGCACCGGCTCGATGGCGTCCGCCTTTACCCGATCGAGCCCGAGACTGACGGCCAGATTCGGGTTGGGATCGGCGTCGATGGCGAGCACCCCGCCGGTCTCCCGCGCCAGCACCCGGGCCAGCGTGCCGGCGATGGTGGTTTTACCCGATCCGCCTTTTCCAGCGACCGCGACTTTCATGCGTACTCCTCTTCAAGGTCGTGCCGAACGAGGTCGGCGTCCAACTCCACGATCTCCTCAACCCAAGCTAGCCCGTGCTGAGGGGTCGCGGCGGGGCTCACGGCGCCCCCTAACTGATCTCGCACCAAACGGCGGATCGTCTCGTCCATGTAGGGCCAGAGGTCATCGACCGTCCAGCCTTCACGCGCCAGATGGGTGATGGCGAACGCCGCCAGGAGATCGCCCCAGTTCTGGCGCAGCACCTGCGCCACCTCGTCCGAAACGGCCCGGCAGGCGCTCTCCAGCACCTCGGCATCAGGCGCCCGGATCACCGGCACGGCCGGGGCGTAATAGCGCTCGGCGGCGAAGCGGCGCTCCTCGGGGGCCACCTCGACCTCGACGATCAGACCCTCGGCCAGCGCCCGCCGCACCTGCTCCAGCATCGTCGGCTGCGACAAGCTGAACGCCTGAGCCAACTGCGCCACAGTGCGCGGCCGGTCGGCCAGCGCGGCGACCAGACGATCGCGCGAGGAAAAGGGAATAGGGCGGGGTGATTCCGGGCGCACGGGCACCGCGACCTGTTTGACCCAGCGTAGCTGCTTGGTATTGACGGCGGTCATCGGCGACCCCTCTTAGGTCCGAACCTAAGTGCTTCCTGGAAGGCTTGTAACATCCGCAAGCGGAGCCTGTCAACGTGGATCATGATTCGCGGATGGACTCCAGTGCCGATTGCGGGTGCGCCGAGCGACCCTCATCCCCAGCGCTACCCAGAGGGCGCCCGGTCCCTGCGCACAGGGCGAGGGGCTTGCTGCTGGTGACTCCGTCCGGGGTCAAGGCTCCTTTCTCCCTGCGCACAGGGAGAAAGGACGGGGATGAGGGTCGTTCGGCGGTTGGGGTGAGCGCTTCTTGAGTCAGCGTCGCTGCTCAGGCAGCACCGCGCGTACGCCAGGCATAACGAGCTGCTGGAAGATGGCCTCCATCTGCTCTGGAGTATGTGGCATGCCGTGATCCAACCACCACTGGATCAGGGAGAGCAGCGCGCCCGCCAGATACTCCGCGACGACGTCCAGCGGCACGGTAAGCTCCGCGGTGTCAGCGGCAAGGGCGAGTTCTCGCGCGGCACGGTCGCGGAGCGCGCGGTGCACTCCCTGGGTGTGTGAATCAACCGCCAGGCCGCGCAGTTGAGCGGCGTACAACGGCCGATGCTCCTGGACATGCCGGAAAAGCCCCAGACTGGGCAAAAGGTGAGCGGCGGGATACTGAGCGCCCGTGAGATGCTGCTCGTGGAGCAGACCGAGCACCCATGCGAACTCGCTCTCCAGCACGTCCTCCTTGTTGCGGAATTGAGCGTAGAAGGTGGAGCGGCCGACATCGGCGCGGTCGATAATCTCCTGCACGGTGATCCGCTCGAACCGCTGCTCCAGCATCAACCCGAGCAAAGCGTCGACGATGAGCCGGCGGCTGCGCCGTGACCGCCGATCCGCCTTTTCCCGTCGGTCCATCGATCGTACCTCCGAACAATCGCGCCGCACTGTACGGTAGTGGGCACACGGGCCGTATTGGCCGTTGACCTGCCGCCCGCCCAACCGTAGGTTGATGGTGAACATTCTGTTCGGTACAGAATGACGTGTCCAGGGATTGACTCAGGAGGGTCGCCGAGATGAGCCACGATGGTCGGCCGCATGCGAGTCGGCCCGCGCTCCACCGCCTGCTTCCAGCCGCCGGCGCTACGGCCGCGGTGGTCGCGGTGCTGGCGCACCTCGGCGGCGGCGCGGCGCTGATGCATCTCGGTCTCGGTGGGGCGCTGGCGTCCCTGGGCGTTGACGTCGGAAGCCTCGGTGGCGGCGCGCTGGCGCTGGGTCTCGTCGCGCTCGTCGCCATGAAGCTGCTGCTGGCCTTCGCGGCGCGACGCTGGTGGCCACGACGCTGAGCTCACCGATCTGAAGGAGTTCCAAGATGCCACTGCATCAGGGCCGGACGGCCCAGCATCAACGGCACGACATTACCACGGGAAAGACGCTCCACCAGGCGCGGCTGTACGATCCGCTGGCCGCGCTGTTCATGCTGGGCCGGGGGCGGGCGCTGCGCGAACGGACCATTGCCCTGGCCCACGTGGCGCCGGGCGATCGTGTCCTTGAGGTCGGCTGCGGGACAGGAGAGGTCGCCCTGCGCGCCAGGACTCGCTCTGGTCCGACGGGATCGGTGGCCGGGATCGACGCGTCTTCGGAAATGATCGCCGTGGCGCGGCAAAAGGCGGCGCGGGCGAACCTTGACATCGACCTCCGCATCGCCGCCGTGGAGGCGCTGCCATTCGCCGACGCGACCTTCGACGTGGTGCTGAGCAGCTTGATGATGCATCACTTGCCCGAGGATCTGAAGCCGCGCGCGTTGGCCGAGATGCGGCGGGTGCTCGCCCCCGGTGGCCGCCTGCTGGTGGTGGACTTCCAGCGCCCGAAGTCCCGGCTGGCTCGTCTGTCTCCGGTCTGGCTGGTCCACCGGCGGCTCCCAAGCGGCGTGCAGGAGCTGCCGACGTTATTGGAGCGGGCGGGGTTCGCCGCCGTTGCGTCCGGCGACACCGGTTTCGGCTATCTCGGATTCGTTCATGGGCGGGTTGGCCTTTGACGGCGAGCCTGCCTCAGATCAGCGCCATACCTCGTCGCTCAGTTGGGGATTCCAGGCTTCGTTGAGGCCGTCGGCGACGAGGTTGACAGCGACGACGGTCAGCAGCAGCGCTAGCCCCGGAAAGACCGACATCCACCAGGCGATGAGGATGAACGGCTGGGCGTTGTTGAGCATGTAGCCCCAGCTCACCTGACTCCGGTCGCCGAGACCGAGAAAACTGAGCCCGGCCTCAATCAAGATGGCTCCGCCCACCTGCAGCGAGGCGTTGACGAGCACCGGCGGCATCGCGTTGGGCAGCACTTGTCGAGTCAGAATAGCCGGCTCGGTGGCCCCCACGGCCCGCGCCGCGACCACGAACTCGCGCTCGCGCAGCGAGAGAATCTGAGCCCGCAGCAGCCGCGCGGTGGAGGGCCAGAAGGTCAGTCCGAGGAGGAAGACGATATTCAGCAGGCTGCCGCCAAAAAAGGTGGTGACGATGATGGCCAGGAAGAAGCGGGGCAGGACCAGCACGAACTCGGTCAGCCGCATCAGGCCATCGTCCACCCAGCCGCCGAAGAATCCCGCGAGAGCGCCAACGAGGATGCCGATGAGCGTGGCGATGACCGCCACCGCCAGTCCAACGAAGAGCGAAACGCGGGCCCCGTGCAGCAATTCGGCCAGGATGTCGCGCCCGAGGTCGTCGGTTCCCAGCCAATGCGGGGCGGAAGGCGGCGCCAATGCCGGCCCGACCCCCGCCAGCGGATCGCCCGGGGATAGCCAGGGAGCCAGGAGGGCAACGCTCGTGATGGCCAGCAATAGCGCCAGCCCAACCAGCGCGGTTGGCTGCTGTCGAAAGCGATCCCACCAGCCAGGCGCCCGGCGGATCCCGCTCACCTCGCCGGGGAGCGCGGTCGCCGGCCGCGTCAGGGCGCTGGCCATGCGCCGGCAACGTGAAGCACGCTCACGTATATCTCACGCGCGGATCGAGCACGGTGTAGGCGACATCGGTGACGATGTTGGTGAGAATCACGCTGGCGCCCACCAGGAGAAAGATGCCCATCAGCAGAGGGTAGTCGCGGCTAAGCGTGGCGTCGTAAAGGAGCCGGCCGAAACCGGGCCAGGCGAAGACGATTTCCGTAAGCACCGCGCCGGTGAAGAGCGAACCGATATCCGCGCCAACCACCGTCACGACCGGCAACAACGCGTTGCGCAGCGCGTGCCGGTTCACGACGCGCGGGGCTGGCAGCCCCTTGGCCCGCGCCGTACGCACGTAGTCCTTGCC
>JACCXM010000339.1 GCA_013697005.1 Chloroflexia bacterium
GTCCGTGACAGCCGCGTCCGCGGCGGGCGGCTCCCACCGCCACGACTGCGCCCGCCGGAGACTTCTCCGGTTCCCGCTCACCGACCGTGCCTTTCCAGCCCGCCAGCCGGCAGGGTGAGCCGGCAGGATTTCCTTACCTGGATGCTAGCATGGCGCCGCATATGTCTTAATCATCGCCGGGAGCACATCCGAGATGGCCGAGATCGCGAGTCCACTCGATCCCCGCCTGGAAGCGTTCATTCGCCGCATGCCGAAAGCGGAGATCCACCTCCACCTCGAAGGCTCGGTGCGTCCCGCCACCCTGCTCGAGCTTGCCCGGCGCAATGGTGTTGATCCGCCCGCCGCCGGCGAAGCCGCACTGCGCGAGTTCTTCCGCTTCCGTGATTTTCCGCACTTCATCGAGGTCTACATCGCCGTCTGCTCCTGCCTGCGTACGCCCGACGATTTCGCGACGATCGTGCGCGAAGTGGGTGAGGACGCTTCGGCGCAGAACATTCGCTATCTCGAAATCCACTTCAACCCCGAGACGAACGTCCGCAAGCGCGGTCTCGATTTTCACGAGATGCTGGCCGGAATGAATCGGGGACGCGCCGAAGCCCGCGCCCGCTGGGGGGTGGAGATGCGCTGGATCGCCGACGGGGTTCGTGATAGCGAAACGAGCCCGTGGTCGGTCACGCGGACCGTCGACTGGATTACCGCGCTCGCCCCGGACGATGGAGTCGTCGCGCTGGGACTCGGCGGCAATGAGGTCGGTCATCCCCCGGCCCCCTTCGCCGCTGACTTCGCGCGCGCCCGCGCCGCTGGATTGCACACGGTCGCGCACGCCGGGGAGACGACCGGTCCCGAGACCATCCGCGATTCGCTCGATCTGCTCCAGGTGGAGCGTATCGGACACGGGGTGCGTGCCGCGGAAGATCGCGATCTGGTAGCCCGCCTGGTTCGCGATCGCATTCCCCTCGAGCTCTGTCCGACGAGCAACCTCTGCACCGGTGTCGTGGGGAGCTTTGCCGATCATCCCTTCCCGCGTTTCGACGAAGCGGGGGTGATCGTGACCGTCAATTCCGACGATCCTCCCTTATTCGGCACCACCTTGACCGACGAGTTTTTCGTGCTCGCGCGGCATTGGGGCTACGACGCCGACGGCTTGCAACGCATCGCGCTCAACGCCGTCGACGTCTCGTTCCTGCCGGACGACGAGCGCACAAGGATGCGGGGATCATTCGAAGCGGAATTTGCGGCCTTGCGGCAGGACCTGGGATTACAGCGGTGACCGCAGGTGGTGTCATTCTGAGGCCGCCGCCGAAGAATCTCGTGTCTCGCGAACGGACGCAACCTCCAGACGAGATGCTTCGTGCCTCAGCATGACACCATTTCTGCACCACGCTCTAATTCAGGAGCCCCACCTCACCCCGGCGCGGCGGCATCCAGCAGCGCCAGATAGGCTGCGGCGCTCTCTTCCCCAGTGATCGCGCGCACGACCGTCTCATCCAGCTCGGTGGAAAAAGAGGCCAACCCGGTCTGGATTGTCTCCCGCGTATTTCCGATGACCGCCGTCTCCGCCGCCGGGGTGCCCATCCGCGTGAAATTCGCCGCGTACGCCGGGTAGGTCCCGTAGCGCCCGGCCTCCTCGGCAAATACCTCCCGCGCCCCAGGTCCAAAAACGGTTCGCACATACCCCAGGATCAATGGCCGGGGGCGTCCCGCCTCGCGCGCCGCCTCGTCGGTGATCGCCGCCGAGGGCGCGACGTATTCGGCGGTGAGCCAATTGAGGAGCACGCCGTCGGCGCCGCCACCCGCCAGCGCGCACATATTCGGCCCGAGCGCACCGACGACGACGGGTGCTTCGAGCCCCCCTTCCAGCGCCGTCGCCCCCTCCCACACCCGGGCCAGTCCCCCTTTCGGATTTCCTGACCCGATACCGACGAGCAATCGCTCCTGCGGTAGGTCCAGTTCGTAGACACGCCGGGCAATCACGTCTGCAGGCTGCCGGTCGAGGGGGATCACACCGACCCCGAGCCGGATATCGGAGGTTACATCCGCGGCGGCCCGCAACGCGGCCAAACCGTCACCTTGCGGCGTGTCATTGACCCAGAACGTGTGATAACCGGCCGCTTCCGCCGCTGACGCCAGCACGCGGACGATCTCCAGCGGCAGCGCCCCCGCCACCCCGAACCCGCGCCAACCGGCCCGCTCTCTTCCATCCGCCATACCCACTTCCTCCCCTCGGTCATTGCGAACCGCACACCCCCGGGCCGGACTGAACCTTCCCCCTCTCCCGGCTCGACGGGAGAGGGGGGTAGGGGGGTGAGGGTCAAACGCCGCCTGACTCGCGGTATCCCACTCAGGACGCCACCGGTGCCACTGCCACCGCCGGAGACCACCCCTCCTGGACATCGAACGCCCGCGCCATCTCCTCGATCATCCGGCGGCGGTCGTCCGGTTCGGGGAGGAAGGTTGTCACCATCACCTCGTCCGCCTGTGTCCGATCAGCGAGCTCCTCCACCTGGCGGTACACCTCCGGAGCATCTCCAACAAATGAGCGCATCGGCATTGCGGCAATCATCTGCCGTTCGGCGGCGGTGAATGCATACCGCTTCGCCTCCTCAAGTGTCGGAT
The DNA here is from genome assembly GCA_013697005.1 of Chloroflexia bacterium. Classification (GTDB taxonomy): domain Bacteria; phylum Chloroflexota; class Chloroflexia; order Thermomicrobiales; family UBA6265; genus JACCXM01. The sequence goes on from JACCXM010000339.1 coordinate 2,617, forward strand.
ACGTGCCGAGCTGGCCGCTGCGCAGGCGGAGCAGCAGCAAGTCATTGATCAGCGACAGGTCGCGCGCGTGCTCGGGCGTTTCGCCGACCGTGACCGAGACGGTGAGAATCGCCCACGGTTCTGGATACCGCTCCGAGGGGTCAAACGACTCGCGATAGTCGCGGAGCGCCGGGACCGCGCCACGGCCGTTGATGTGGGCGGCGAAGGCGAAACCCAACCCGGCCTCGGCGGCAAGCCGGGCGCTGAAATCGCTCGATCCCAGCAGCCAGACCGGCGGCAGCCTGGTATCGACGGGCACTGGCCGGATGGTGCGGAAGGGATGATCGTCGGGAAACGCGCCGTCGTCGAACGCCAGCAGCTCTGCCAACTTCTCGGGGTAGTCATCGGCGGTCATCGCCTCGGTGGAGCGGCGCATGGCGAACGCGGTAATGGTATCCGTGCCGGGGGCGCGGCCCAGCCCAAGATCGATGCGGCCAGGGTGCATGGCCTCCAGCAGCCGGAAGGTCTCCGCGATCTTCAGTGGCGCGTGGTTGGGAAGCATCACGCCACCGGCTCCCACCCGTAGTCGGGAGGTCCGGCTGGCGACGTGCTCGATCATGATCTCCGGGGCGCCGCTGGCGAGTCCCGGCGCATTGTGGTGCTCGGCGTACCAGACCCGGTGATAGCCAAGCCGATCGGCCAACACGGCCAGATCGACCGACGTTTGCACCGCCTCTCTGGCCGTGGCGCCGGCCACGATCGGGGTAAGGTCGAGCAAAGAGAGAGGGCGCGACACAGGTGATCCTTTCGATCGAAGTCGGTCAGTCGGTCAGTCAGATGTACCTCATCACAAAGCCGTCTGGCGCCGCCTCACTCGACTCTCGACTTGCCGACTCACCGACTCCGTCTACCCTATACCCGGTTGCGCGGCGGGGGCCGGCCCTGAGGCGACACGTCGTCCCGGAAGGCGAATCAGACGCGCCGTCCGCTCCCAGCCAAACGCCCAGATCAGGGCGACGAGACCGAACGCGATATTGAAGACAAACAGGATCGCGGATTGCGACAACGAGTAGGCCGTTATCACCTCGACCGGGGCGATCCCTCCCAGGGCCACCAGATCGAACGCTTGCGTCGTACCGAATCCACCCGGCGTCACTTGGAAGGTGCGGGCGATACCGTGCGAGACGTTGACCCGCAGCAAGGTCCCCAGCGAGACCGGGATACCGAACGCGGTCAGGAGTGTGCCGGTCACCCCCCAGCGCAGGGCAAAGGCGAGCAGCGTCGGCGCCACCACCAGGAAGACGTAGCGGCGCGGCGTGCGCAAGATCGCGCCGCCCAACGCTATTTCCGCAAGGAAAACACGCAGCCAGTCCCGGCCCCGCCGCACCGCCGCCACCAACAGCACCGTTAGCACCACCGTCACCAGGGTGGCCAGCACCGGCCGCGCGGAGTAAAAGGCGGTGACACTCGCGGCAAACCCGGATGACTCGCCGAATCCGGCGCTCAGCGCGCCGAACACGACAAGGAGGACCGTACCGAGAATCGTCGAAGAGAGTCCCTGCACCACGCGGGTCGCCAGCACGGCGGTGACACCAAGGCTGGGAAACGCCACCCGGTAGAGCCCGAGCACCGCGACCGCGCCGAACTTGGGCGGGATCACGGCGAACATACCGACACCCCCCTGGACCACGCCGAGCGTCTGCCGGAACCCGATCTTCTCCTCGGGATACGACGTATCCAGCACGATTTTCCAGGCGGCCGCATTGAGTGCCACCTCGGCCGCCTTGAGACTCAGCGCCAGCACGACGAATGGGGCCGGGATCGCGGCGACGAGAACGAAAATCGCGCTGAACCAGGTCCAGGGGTCGAGACCTTGACGGCGCATGAATTCGAGCGATGCCGCGAGCACGGCCAGCCCAACGGCAAGGCTCGCCACCCAGATCGCCGCCCGCGGCCAGGCCCTGCCTGCCGGCGCGGGGGACGTTACCGGCCGCACCGGTTCGCCGCCTTCGTCGCCGGCGGTCTCTTCGCGCATTAGATGCTCCCCGGACCAGCTCAAACTGACACGTTAGAACAACAACGGTACCTGACCGAACCCGCGCAGGAAACTGCGGCCCCATTGCAGCTCGTCGGCGGGAATCGCCAGCCGCAGGTCAGGATAGCGGCGGATCAAGGTCTCGAACGCGACCTGGCCTTCGACGCGGGCCAGTGGCGCGCCCAGGCAAACGTGAATGCCCCGCCCGAAAGCCACATGGCGGTTGGCATCCTCGCGGTTGATGTCGAACGTATCGGGATCGGTAAAGCGCTCCGGATCGCGGTTGGCGGCGCCGAGACCGACCGTCACGTGATCCCCGCGCGCGATGTCCGTATCCGCGATCTCGAGATTCTCGGTGGCGATGCGGCGGGCGATGAAATCGACCGGTCCCCAATAGCGCAACGTCTCCTCGACGACATTCTTGGCCAAACTCGGGTCCGCTTGCAGCTTCGCCAACTCCTCAGGATGCGTCAGCAACGCCACCACCCCATTCCCCACCAGATTGACCGTGGTGACATGCCCCGCCAGATACATGAGGAAGACGGTTGCCAACATCTCCTCTTCGTTGAGAACCTCGTCGTCTTCTTCAATCAGTACCATGCGGCTGATCATGTCGTCGGTCGGCTCGACGCGCTTGCGCGCGAAAAGACCCGTGAGATAGGCGGTGAAATCGCGCAGCCCCGCGCGCACCTCTTCCTGCTGGGCCGGGTCGTTGCCGCGGTCGATGCGCAGGAGATTCTGGGTCCAGCCGCGAATCTGCTGGCGATCCTCCCGCGGGATACCGAGCATATCGCCGATGACCGCAACTGGGAACGGGTACGCCAGCGCCTCGATCAGCTCCATCGTCCGGTTCGGGGCGTTTTCACCACGCGCGGCGGCTTGCTGCTCCGCGCGATCGAGGAGCTCGTCGACCACCGCCTGGATACCCGGCCGCAGCGCCTCCATGCCGCGTCCGGTGAAACTCGGCTGCACCAATTTGCGGATGCGGGTGTGGTCGGGCGGATCGATCCCGAGCAGACTGCGGGTAAATGGCCGGAACTCCTCCGGAGTCTCAGGCGCCTGCTCGCGTTGCTCGGGCGTCATCAACGATTTGGGATCGACCGAGAAGCGGTCGTCGAGCAGGGTGGCGATCACTTCGTCGTATTGCGTGACGAAAAACGCCTCGCTCGGGCGCAACCGGTCCCGCGGCGTCCCGGTCTCCTCCCCCTCCTGACCGCTGTTGAACCGGATGCGGGTGACCGGTCCCTGCTCGCGCAGCTCGGCGTAGGTGTCGTAGGCGGTGGCCATGAAGTCCGGATTGGCAAAGTTCAGTTCCACAATCTCGCGAGTCTTGGTGTCTTTCGCGGTTGTCGCCATCGATTCATTCTCCGATACGATCCTGTTTCACTCGTAGCGGCCGGTTCATCCGGCCGCCGGATGCGTCGTGTGACCCCCGGCGTCAGTCCTCGCGACCGGGCGAACGCCCGCCAAGCGGGACCGTGTTCAGTCCCGTCGCCTGGGAAACCCCCATCTCATTCGTCACGGCGTCGTCGTCCCGACCTGGCATATCGTCGCCGGGAGATGCTGGAACCGGCCGCGGAGGGCGCGCATCGAGCGCGGCGAATGTCCGCTGCAACAGTTCGATGGCGCGTCCCAGCTCCGCCAGCTCATCCGGCGCAGCGGTCGCCAGTTGGGCCGCCAGATCGCCGGTCAGCGCCCACTCGACCTCTTTGCTGGCCTGTATCCCAGCGTCGGTCAGGGCCAGGCGCAGCCGTCGCCGGTCCTCCGGCACCGGATCGCGCTGCACCAACCCCTGCCGTTCCAGGCGATCGATGACACCGGTTATGACGGCCGGCGTGACCTGCCAGAGACGAGCCAGCTCGCCGGGTGAAGACGCGCCATCACAAATGCCGCGCAGGGCGGCGTATTGACGCAGGCTGAGACCGGTGTCTACTCCCGCCACGTGCACCCGCGCCGTCACCCACCGTCGCAGCACCGGCAGCAGTTCCATAGTCTGCCGCGCACACGTGCTTGCCTGAGAAAGATCGCTAGCGGTCATAGCGCTCCATGTCTTGGCCCGATAGTAGCGGGATTATTTTAGCACGCAAACTATTTGCGTAGCAAACGCTTCTCCTCGCGCACACCCGCGTGCGCTGTGGCCAGGCATCGCTGATGGACGAGGCAGATGCCAAGACCCTATCTCATACGAGAAACAGGACGATTGCGCTAGCGGTCGATCAGACTGATGAACTCGGGAAAATCCTGGAGACCGTCGATGAACGGCTCCGGGTCAGGCTGACCCGTCGTAGCGTCGAAACGCAGAATCTGCTTCGTCTCCCGGCTGCTGACATAGAGCTTGCCATCGGGATCGAAAGCCATGCCCCCCGGCGCTTGCAATCCGCCCGCGCCCGGCGCGATCAATGGGGACACGTCACCAGTGCCGGTATCGATCGCAAAGACCGCGTGCCCGTCGCGGCTGCCGGCGAGCAACGCGCCATCGCCCGCGCGGAACGCCAGGTGTACCGGCATGGTCAGATGCTGGTGGTGGTACTCTCGTTGAAACGCGCCGGTCTTCCCATCGTAACGCTTGACGCTGTCGCGATCGCGGTCGGCGACGTAGAGATCGCCCTCCGCGCCGAAGATCGCGCGGCGCACCGTGCGCACCCCGAGTGGATCGTGTTTTTCCGAAGGAACGAACGTCCCCGGCAGGAGTCGTTGCTGTTTGTGTTCTGTATCGGCGTCGCGTAATGCTGCCGGATGCGGCATCGGCTGCCCCGCTTGGCCTCTCCCCGCCTGAGGACCGAAGTAGCGCCCGACGAGGTTCGTGTCTTGACTGGGGACATAGAGGTGACCGTCCGGACCGAAGGCGACGTCGAAGGGATGCGCCAGACCGGGGTTGGCGTGGTGCTGCTCGACGTAGATTTCGCGGAAGGGATGCTTCCCGTCCGCGCCGGTTTCACCCCGGAAGCGCAGCACTTGCGAAGCGTCCTTGTAGGCATTGGCGACGTAGAGATCGCCGTCCGGTCCAAACGCGAAGCCACGCAGCTCGCGTAATTCCAGACCGTCCGGCAGGGAATGGGTATCGAGCGCCTTGCCGAGCGGCTTTCCCGCGAGATCGAAGACGTGGATGTTGTTCCACTCGTGCGGGTCGTCGCCGCCGTGGAATGTGATGTACCAGCGATGCACTGAATTCCCTCATTGCGCGACACACGTTCCGATCGAGCTGGTGAACGGTAACAGACGTTGTACCCTGATAATTCCTAAAATCGCGTTGCATCGGCGAGGAAAGTGAGGCGACGGATGGTAAACGAATCTCTGGCCACGTATCTGAACGATCACCTGGCAGGCTCGGTCGTGGCGTTGGAGCTCCTGGAGCACCTGGCGGCGGAGCAGACCGAAGCACCGCGGGGCCGGATACTCGAGACGCTGCGGGCCGACATCATGGCCGACCGTGAAACTCTGGAAGCGTTGATGGCGCAGCTCGCCATCACCCCCAGCCGGCCTCGCCAGGCGACGGCCTGGCTGGTGGAAAAATTCAGCGAGCTCAAGCTGCGGCTGGATGATCTCGCCGGGAATGCCCTGCACCAGATCGAGGGTCTGGAGGCGGTTGCTCTCGGGATCGATGGCAAAATCGCGCTATGGAATGCCCTCGCCGCCGTACGTGACGACATCCCGGAGCTGGGTCGCCTCGACTATCCCCGGTTGCTGCAGCGCGCCGGGGAACAGCGCGAGGTGATCGAGAAATTGCGACTGGACGCCGCCCGAGCGGCGTTCACCAGCACCGTTTGAGTACACCGTCCAAGCAGCCGTGTCATGCCGACGAACTTGCAGGAGGAATCTCCGCCACCCTACGCCACGGTGCGGTCAGACAACGACTTGCAGATTCCTCGCAAGCTCGGAATGACACGATTGAGCCGA
>JACCXM010000396.1 GCA_013697005.1 Chloroflexia bacterium
GCGGTGGCCTGGAGTAGCTGGTGAGCGGGAAGAGGATCGCCAGCGGGTGCAGCCTGCGCTTTCGGCTCAACGTTCGAGCAGCCCGCGCCGATCCGTCACGAGTTGTCATCTGTTCGGTCAGCACGCATCATCGCGGGCTGCTCGTAGATCAAACGCTCGACCGCGGACGCGACACGGGCCGGCACTGGCGAAACGACGACCATTCCTCCCCCGGTGTGCAGATTGCACCGTCTGAGGCGGAAGAGCCGCAGCAGGATCGACGATTCGGTATCGAAGAGTTGAATGTGCTCGCGGGGGACGTACGAGCGCTTGCGTCCATACTCGAAAATGACGGCATCGGCGGTGAGTTCGAGACGGTAGCTTCGTAAGCGCAACTCTGCCAGTAGGTAGGACACAGCAGCCGCGACCACGACCACTGTCAACGGAACGAGCGTTCGGTTGGAGTTCCAGCGCACCCCGAAGAGCTGGGTTGATATCCAAATACCAAAGAGTGCCAGCAGGACCACAGCCAGCGCTCGAATCGCGGCGGCTAGGCGACAGTACAACCGCACCCCTTTAAGGTCGTCGCGATGCACGACGATCTCGGAGCTATGGACTTCCTCGGTGATGAGCGGAGGCGTCTGGATATCGATCGGGGCAGTCATGGCCATCGGACATCCTTCCCAAATGACGGTCGCGCACCGTGCCCGGCGCGCCGCCACCAGAATCCGGGCGTCACGGGAACGATCGGGGCCATGCTTCCGCTGCGCTGACGACGAGGTGATGACCCGAAAGCGCGACCTGCATGTGCTCGCTGGTATGACTTCCACCTTGCCGCAGTGTACACCTTGGTAACGCGAAACGAATCATGACAGCACGTGGGTGGGGCATCATGGGCGGCCGTAACCGAGCATGCTCTCGTGAGACGGTCGTGTCGCTTCGCAAACGATGTGTTCGCATGCGATGGCGGCCTACAACGGTGGCCGGATGGTCAAGCCAGCCTGGCCACTCGACATGTCGTCCCAAGGCCTGCTGGACGATGCCCGCCCAGACCTGCCGCATCCAGTCGCGGTCCTCGCTGTCCGGGTCGGTGGGATTGAGCAAGTGCCCGAGCCCGTGGTGATTGCTCGGCAGACGGCGGAAGGGGGATGAGGCCACCATCACCCGGCTGGCTCCCGACGAGCCCCCAGGAGTTTTGCAATACGCTCTAAGCTCCGACAATGCTTCGTACTAAGAGCGTGTTGCAAAACTCAGTTTGCCTGATGCCCCCGGACTGATGGACACCTCGCGCCGATCCCAGGAGGTTGATACGATGATGCGGTGGTTACACCACCCCGGTGCTGGCTGTTCAATTCGTGGGAGGGTGACTATGCATCGGTTCGCGATCTCCCTGGCCGCCGTCGTCATTTTGCTAGTCGGGAGCGCCGCCATTGCCCAACCGCCTGCTGTCGCGCAGGAGGCAACCCCCATGGTCGAGACCGAGGTGCGTGTGCCATACGGCGAAGCCGATGGCATGCCGTTGCATCTCGACATCGTCCTGCCGTCAACGGCAGATCCGCCGCACCCAGCGGTCGTGCTCTTTCCCGGCTGGAACGAGAGCCGGTACGCCCGGGCCACGGAGGCGCAGGAACTGGCGAAGGCCGGCTATGCCGCGGTCATGGTCGACTACCGTATGGACTGGCCAGAGTTCATTGACGACGGACAACTCGCGGTGCGTTGGGTGCGGGCTAACGCCGACCGCTACGGGATCGACCCTGATCGCATCTGCGCCTATGGCCACTCCTCCGGCGGTCAACTTGCGGCGATGTTGGCCGTACGCGACACCCGCGACACCGCCGATCCGCCGCTGGCCGAGTACTCGAGCCGCGTCACCTGCGCCGTCGACCTGGCCGGCACCGCCGACGCATCGCTCCCGAGCCCGGTCTCGGGCGACGACGCGTGGAAGGCCGAGCACCTTGGGGGGACGCCGGAGGAGGTCCCGGAGGCCTACCAGGATGTCTCACCCGCGGCCCTCGTCGACGAGCAGAGCGCGCCGATGCTTGTCATCCAGGGCGCCGCAGACACCAACAACCCGGTCGAGCAGTCGCGGCGTCTCGTCACGGCACTGCACGAGGCTGGGGTGGAGGTGGTCTACGCCGAACTGGTTGGCGAGGACCACTTCACGGTGGCCGACTGGACCCGGACCGGACCGCTCGTGCTCGCCTTCCTCAACCGGCACCTCGACCCGGGAGGCTGAGGCCTCGGTGGCGGGTCAGACACCAAGCCTGGGACCCAGGAACCGGAGGCACACCAGGGCACAGGCCAAATGGAGGAATCCCTGGAGGACATCGGCCCGCCGCTCGTAGCGCACGCCGAGTCGACGGCAGCCCAGCAGCCAGGCTAGCGTGCGCTCGACCACCCAGCGATGACGACCCAACCGCTCGCTGGAGTCGATCCCGCGTCGGGCAATCCGGGGAGTGATGCCGCGAGAGTGCAAGGCACGGCGGAGCTCCGAAGAGTCGTAGGCCTTGTCCGCATGGAGCTTGGCCGGGCGCTTGCGAGGACGCCCGGGTCGCCCGCGAGACCCAATGATGGGCGGGATGGCATCGATGAGCGGGAGCAACTGAGTCGCGTCGTGCGTGTTGGCCGCGGTGAGGCGGACCGTGAGCGGGATGCCGTTCCGATCCACCGCGAGGTGATACTTGGAGCCCAGCTTGCCACGATCCGTCGGGTTCGGGCCGGTCGCGTCGCCCCCCTTTTCGCCCGCACGCTCAGGCTATCGACGCTCGCTCGGCTCCAGTCGCCCGCAGCCTCGTCGCCCAACCAGTTCAGCAGCGTTTCGTGCAGGCGTTCCCACACTCTGGCCGCTTGCCAATCGCGCAGCCGGCGCCAACAGGTTGTGCCGCTACCGCAGCCCAGCTCTTTGGGCAAGAGCCGCCACGGACAGCCGGTGCGCAGGACGAAGACGATGCCACCGAGAGCGGCGCGGTCCGGGATGCGGGGGCGGCCCGTGGGCTTGGGTGGCTCCTGCGGCAGCAGGGGTTCGATAGCCTCCCAGAGATCGTCGGGGACAAGGGTTGCAGCGTTCATGGCGCGCCATCATGCCACTCCACCCCAGTTTTGAAACACGCTCTTAGTACAAATGCTCTAAGTTTCGTCACCAGCGCAAGTTGCATTTGATGAGGAGTCCACTGCAAATGCTGGTAAGGTTTCCGCTCCGGCCCTTTGCAGCATGGAAAGGTGTGGGACATGGCGTTCACCGTCAATGCGC
>JACCXM010000406.1 GCA_013697005.1 Chloroflexia bacterium
GAACAGGGTCTGCTCCTCCGGTTCGAGTAGGTCGTAGCTCCAGGCGATCGTGTCGCGCAGCGTCCGCTGTCGCAGGGGAGCATCGCGCGCTCCTCCCGTAAGCAGCGGCAGGCGCTGCTCGAGTCGGTCGAGGATCGCCTGCGGCGAGAGCATCCGCACCCGCGCCGCCGCCAACTCGATGGCGAGGGGCAGACCGTCGAGCCGCCAACAAATCTCGGCGACCGCCGGCGCCGACTTGTTGTCGACGGTGAAATCGGGCTTGACCGCCCGCGCCCGTGCGATGAACAACCGCACCGCCTCGTACTGGGAGAGCTGCTCTGGTGAAGGAGGGGGATGACGCCGCGGCAACCCGAGTGGGGGCACCGGGTATTCGCGTTCGGCGCGGAGATGCAGCGGCGCCCGGCTGGTGGCCAGCACGTTGAGCTCCGGAGCGGAGGCGAGAAGCTCCCCGACAACGGGGGCGGCGTCCGTCAGGTGCTCGAAGTTGTCGATGACGAGCAGTTGCCGTTTCGCCGCCAGAAACTCCCGTAGCCGGTCCATCCATGGGCGGTCTCCCTCCTCGCGGACACCGAGTGCGCTGGCGATCGCGGCTGGCACGAGCGCGGGATCGGTCAATGCCGCCAGCGGCACGAAGAACACGCCGTCCGGAAAGTCCTCCAGCAGCTCCGCCGCGGCCTGCAACGCCAACCGCGTCTTGCCCGTTCCCCCCGGACCGGTCAGCGTCAGCAGACGGACCTCGGGACTGTGTAGGAGCTGGATTATCTCTGCCACCTCCCGCTCGCGTCCCAGAAAGGGGGTCGGTTGCAAGGGCAGATTGTTCGGTTGCGAGCCAAGCGACTTAAGTGGCGGAAAATCAGTAGGGAGATCGGGGTGCGTAAGCTGGTAGATCCGCTCCGCTTCCAGGAGATCGCGCAGCCGGTGCTCGCCCAGGTCGCGCAGCGCCGCGCCCGGCGGCAGCACCCCGCGGCAGAGCTGTTGCACGGTCTGCGACAGCAGAATCTGCCCGCCGTGGCCGGTGGCGAGCAGGCGGGAGAGCCGGTTCAGCGGGGCGGCGAGGTAGTCGCCCTGGTCGTCCGGCGTGGCCTCTCCCGCATGCAGCGCCATGCGCACTCGCAAGGGATCGATGTCGCCCCACTCCGCGGCGAGCAGGGCGCGTTGGGCATCGAACGCCGCGGCCAGCGCCTCGGGCGCCACCGCGAAAGCCGCTTGCACGGCATCGCCGACCGTCTTGAAGTGGCTGCCGCCATGGGTCTCGATCGCGGCATCGAGCAGCGCGATGTGGCGCGCCACGGCCCTAGCCATCTCCTCGCGATCGCGTTCCCAGCGTTCCGTGCTGGCTTCGATATCGGTGAACAGGAAGGTGACGGTGCCGCGGGGCAACTCGGGCATGATCCGTCTCCGGCGCTCCTCTCATTTCTCGAGAGACTCACACAAACTGTTGGAGTTGATTGTCCCCGGTCACCAAGCGGATGCACAGAAATGGTGTCATTCTGAGCCCTCAGGCGAAGAATCCCGGTTCTCAGGAACGGACGCGACCTTCTGATGAGATGCTTCGTTCCTCAGTGCAGTGTCCAGACAACGGTGTCATTCCGAGCTTGCGAGGAATCTCGATTCCAGACGCGAACGTACGCGATGTCCAACAAGATTCCTCCTTCATCGGAAAGACACGAATGCTTGGACGGTGTACTCAGCATGACACGATTCTTGCGGTCGGTATGAATTGATCGACGCTCGTAGTGACCGCCGCAACGAGCACCGGATCATCGTCATGGTACAAGCGACTTCCGAGACAAGCACTTCGTGGCCAGAAGCGCCCGGATCACGTCGTGGCGCCAGCCACCTGCTCTTCCTCGGCCATCCGCTCCGCTCGCCGCTCGGCACGGACCTCGGCAAGCGCGCGGGCGGTTTCCCGCTCGAGCTCCTCGAAGGGGACGTCCTTGAACGCCTCTCCGATCTCGTGCAGAATCTTGAAGCGCTCGGCCCGCTCGCGGTCGAGTTGGTCCAGCCGCTGAAGATCGTGGACGGACACGATTCCCGCCACCGGAATACTGCTCTTTTCCACGACGATGCGTGTTTCGCGTCGGTAGACCCGGTTGACCAGGCTATTGAGTTGCTGCTTTACGTCAGAAATCTTCATCGTTTGGGTAATCGGTTGTGCGGACATACTATCCTCCGTGTAATCGAGACGAAAGCGTAACAAGCAGGACCGAAGAAGATCAACGCCGCGAACGACGGACTATGCCGTCCAGGCGTGAGATTCCGGGGTCGTGCCCGGCCGCACCTGGCGCCAGCCGCGCACCCCCAGCCAAAGCAGAAAGAGGAGTGGCAGCGCGGCAATCAGCCACATCGGGGCGGGGGGTGGACCGGGTCGTTCGCCGACTGCAATGCCGCTCAGCGTCCCCGCTCCCGTGCCCTCTGGCCCAGTGACCGTCAACTCGATCGTCCAGTCGCCGGGCGCAGGCAGCGCGATCAGATCGAGTCCCCATAAC
>JACCXM010000410.1 GCA_013697005.1 Chloroflexia bacterium
CGTCCCTACTCCCGCGTCGAGCGCATCGAAACCGATGCCCGCGGCCGCGCCAGCGGTGTCGTCTACGTCGATCGCCGTACCGGACTGCGCGCGATCCAGGAAGCCGGCGTCGTCATCGTCGCCGCCAATGGGGTCGGCACCCCGCGCCTGCTCCTTCTCTCGGAGAGCAACCGATTTCCCCATGGTCTCGCCAACTCCAGCGGGCAGGTCGGCCGCAATCTGATGCACCACGGACTGGCCATGGTCGAGGTCTGGACCCGGCAGCGCACCGATCCCCATACCGGTCATATCTCGGCCACCTTCATCAGCGAGGAGTTTGCCGAAACGGATCCGGCACGCGGTTTCGTCAACGGCTTCACCATGCACATCGTGCGCATGAATGGCGCCGGGTTCCAGGCGAATGGCTCGCACTCCGGCAATGTCATGCCGTGGGGGGAGAACCACCACCAGTGGTTCCGCGAGCATTTCGGCTACGGTTTCGGCATCCTCCTCGTCGGCGACGACCTGCCGATCGCCGAAAACCGGGTCACCCTCTCGCAGACGATGACCGACGGCGACGGCATCCCCGCGCCGAAGATCACCTATAAACTCGATCCCAACGACCGGCGGATGATGGAGTTCTCGATCGCCCGCGCCAGGGAGCTGGCAACCGCCGTCGACGCGTTCGACGTCAAGGTCAACGATTTCACGCAACCCGGAGGCGGCTACGCTCCGCCCGCCTGGCATTTGCTCGGTACCTGCCGCCTGGGGTCCGATCCCGCCGATTCGGTCGTCAATCAGTGGGGACAGTCGTGGGACGTGCCCAATCTCTTTATCATGGACGGCAGCGTGCTCCCCACCGGCGCCGCCGTCAACCCGACGAGCACCATTGGCGCCGTGACATTACGCGCGGCGGCGCACTTGCGGGATCACTTCGCCGGGGGTGATGGGGTGATAGGGTCATGATGACCGACATGGACCTCGAACACGACGATGGCAGCGCCGGCTTCTGGGAGCTAACTGGAGACCAGCTCGCCATCCTGCGCGAGCGCGGTCAGGTGCGCCCGACTACCGCCGGCGAGCACCTCTTTGCCCAGGGCGACCCCCACTGCGATTTTTTCGTCGTGCTGGAGGGTGAGGTCCACCTCGTCGCGCCCGATTTCGGCGGACCGCGCCCGATCGGGGTGCGCGGTCCGCGCGAGATCGTCGGCGAGCTCAATGTGCTCAACGACGAAGTAGCCTACCTGACCGCCACCATCCAGAAACCAGGAAGTGTGCTGGTCATCACCGCCGGCGAACTGCGCACGATCGTTACCGACGATCCGGGGTTCAGCGATTTCCTGCTGCGGGCCATGCTGCTGCTCCGCTCGCATCTGGTGCGCCTTGGTGCGGGCGTGAAAATCATCGGCTCCTGCTACTCGCCCGACACGCGCCGGCTGCGCGAGTTCGCTTCCCGCAACCGCCTCCCCCACGATTTCCTCGACGTCGAAAGCGATCCCGTCGCGGAGTCACTCCTGCGCCAGTTCCACATCCGGCCGGAGGAAACCCCGGTCGTCGTCTGGAAGGGCACGGAGATTCTGCGCAACCCGTCCAACGTCGATCTGGCGCGGGTGCTAGGTATCGGCGACGAGCTCGATCCCCAGGACCGCTACGATCTGATCATCATCGGCGCCGGTCCCGGCGGGCTGGCCGCCGCCGTCTACGGTGCGTCAGAAGGATTGCAGACACTGATGGTGGAGTCGGTCGCCACCGGCGGCCAGGCGGGCATGGCTTCGCGCATCGAAAACTATCTCGGTTTCCCGGCCGGGCTCTCCGGGCACGAGCTGGCGAGCCGGGCCCTGCTCCAGGCGGACAAATTCGGCGCCACCATCGCCATGCCACGCGAGGCCGTCGCGCTGCGAAGGGAAGGACATGGCTATGTCGTTGCTCTTGCCGGCGGCGAGGAGATCGCTGGCGGCAGCATCATCCTCGCCCTCGGCGCGCGCTACCGCAAACTCGGCGTCCCGGGCGAGACCGAGCTGGAGGGCGCCAACGTCTATTACGCCGCCACCGAAGTCGAGGCCCAGGTCTGCCAGGGTCAGGACGTCGCGGTCATCGGAGGCGGCAATTCAGCCGGTCAGGCCGCCCTCTTTCTCGCGGAACGGGCGAAGAAGGTCTACCTGGTGGCGCGCTGCGAGGATCTGGGCGAGGACATGTCCCGCTACCTCGTCGACCGCATCCTGGCGCGGCCAAACATCGAGGTCATCATCCAGACCTCCGTCCGCGCGCTGGCCGGCCAGGGGGAGGTCGCCCGGATCGAAGTCGAACACAAGCGCTCGGGCGAGAGGCGCACCATCGACGTCGCCGCCCTCTTCATCTTCATCGGCGCCGATGCCCCGACTGCTTGGCTGAAGGAGACGCTCGCGCTCGATGAAAAGGGGTTCATCCTGACCGGTCCCGCCGTGGCGACGACGCCGCTCTGGCAGGAAGCCGCGCGCGACCCGTTTCTGTTCGAGTCCAGCCTGCCGGGGGTCTTCGCTGTCGGCGACGTCCGCGCCGAGGCGATCCGGCGCACGGCATCGGCAGTGGGGGAAGGCTCGATGGCGGTCCGGCTCTGCCACGCCTACCTGGCGGAGACGCGCGGCGCCTGAGCCGCGTTCGCGCTCAGCGCGGGGCGGCGCCCGTCTCGGCGACGACGGTCGTGTCGTCGCCCGCCATGGCCGTGTCGCCGGCAGCAACGGTGGTGTCAACGACCGCGACGGTCGTCGTCCCGCCGTCACCGACGAGCAGAATCGTCACCAACGTGTTCTGGAAGGTGTCGATTGGCGTGAAGTACGCCACCCCGGAAAGACCCGACTCGCTCATCCCGCGCATCCCGACCGCCAGCGTGCCATCGGGATTGAGCGCGCCCCCAATCTCGCCACACGCAACGACGACGGTGCTCTCCAGCGCCGATTGCTGGACGACCACGGCATGATCGGCGGCCAGAAAATCGGAGATGGCAAACGGGACGACCGTCCCCGATTGCTCGACCGGGGTGGCCCCCAACTGACCCTGGGGATCGCCGGCGGTAATGACCAGGTTCGCCAAAGAGGTGACGACCTCGCCTGGGCTGGCGCAGGTACCGCTGCGCAGCTCCGCCGGCCGGTCGACAAACGTGGTCTGGGCGCGCGCCGGCGCCGCCACTGACAGGGTTACGGCGAACAGACTCGTCAGTGTAAACGCGGATTTGAACGACACGGCAGACCTCCCCACTCCCCAAACTGCGCCCGGTTCGCTGGCCGCGCACCCCGCACCCGGGCCGCGGTTGACATTCAGTACCAAGAGCAGGGACAGGGTACGGAGCGCGGCGAAGAAGTGCAAGAGCCTCGGTTAGAGGCTGTCCCAGTCAACGACCAATTCTGGATCCTGAGTCTCTTCAACAAGAATCGTTGAACCGGGCATCATGCGGTCAGGGAATATGATCAGATTCCCTTCTGGAAATTTCGTACAGCTTGGTATGAGCAAGGCCTCCGCGACCGTCCGCACGGCCAGCGCGAATGCTTGTGTTTTCCGATGGTTAGTCAGATGACACAAATCGGCTTCATCGAGTCCTGGCACCATCAACTGAGCGCAGCGTTCAGGCAAGCAGGCACATATCACCACCTGCAAGTCCACTCGGAGCCTGCTCATTCTTTGGTTCGCGAGATTTCTCAGGTTGCTCACCGGCGTGTGTCGAATACGCTCTCCCAAGGCAACATGTTGCGCCACGCTCGTATAGAGGACCGCCCAGGTTTCGTGCGCGGGAAATGTGTCCGTACCTCGGTTGAAGCGCCCCGATACCTTGAGCGATCCCTCAGCATTGTCGCCAGCGTACTGGCGGCCATGACATCGCCAAACAGAGCCGGACCATGGTCGAAGCGTGCAGGCGGCAACGGCGACCGACGCGTCCCATGAGGATTCGACGGCTACCGTTACGGGCAATGCTCCGCATTACACGAATACGACAGAATCCAATGCTTCGAGTGCACTGTTGACCGCGTCAACCCGCCCCCGTAGGAGTGCGTCCATCGGCCGCAAGCCGCCAAAATATCCGCTCTCCGAACGCAGCCACGCCTCTGCCGCTTCGGGTGGATCAAAGCTGGTGTGAAGCCGATGCACCAGGGCATCGAGCTCATCGAGCATTTTTCGGGTCTCATGCTGCGGATAGGTGTCGTCGGCAAGCCAGCGCAGCACCGTACGATCGGATGTCTGCAACACTTGGGCAAGCTCATGGGGCGAGATGCCGAAGGCAATCATCAACGACCTGATGTGCTCACTCAGGGTGGTCGTTCCAGGCATGCAGTCTCCTCCAATCGTGGCACACGAGCTATGGCGGCATACCACATCATGATGCTACTACGCCCAGAACGATTGTGTCCGTCAAAGTGTGGCAGACAGACATCGTGTCACATGCTCAGCCAGAAATAGGCCTCCACTCGTAGAGCACATCCGGCTCGCCCTCATCGTTGCCTGAGCCGTCGCCGAATGCCACCGCCACGCAGCCACGCCGTTCGTAAAAACCGCGCGCTCGCGTGTTCCGCTGAAAGGCATACAGGCGAAATCCCGCCGGACGCGCCGCTTTGGCCGTCTCCAGCAGCGCGCTGCCGATCCCGCGTCCCTGGTATGCAGGCAGCAGATAAAGCTGGGTCAACATGTCGTCGTCATCCATCGAGGCGACCCCGACGACGCGCCCCGCGGTCTCCGCTACCCAGACCTCCTGCCGCGGCAGCACCACATGCGCCACCCAGGCGCGGTCCTCCTCCGCGGTATGCAGGACCGGGAGGTAAGGCATCGCCTCCTCCATGGAGACCCGATGCACCGCGGCGATCGCATCGCCATCTGCCGGCGCCGCGGCACGGATGCGATATGGAAACGGCGAGGCGTCCGCTGTTTGCTTCGCTGGTCCGGTCATGGTGAACCTACCCCGGCGACGACGCGCGCCGCGGAGTGGCCGCTGCCAACGCCCGCAACCCACCGCACAGCGCCGCTAGCAGCAGTCCCACCAGCGCCAGACCGACAGCCGTCAGACGCAACCCCTGCGAGACCGCGTCGAGGATGACCTCGATCACGTCTCTGCCCCCCTCCGCGCCGGTCTCGTTCATCACCCATTCCTGGGCGGCCAGCATTAGCGCGATCAGCACCACCATCGCGATCGCCAGCCCGAACCCGGCGCGGCCGATCGCCGCCAACCGGACCGGCGCCAGCGCAATCGACAGGAGGAGGGCCACTATCGCCACCGCCAATGCCACGGCGAAGGTGAGATCGACGCGCTGCACGGCGAGCCGGATGCGGTCTGCCGTCGCGGCATCGAACACCTCGACTCGCAGCGTCTCCGCGTCGAGTGTGAAATCGGGCGGAAGCTCGATCTCGAGCGCGTCCACATCCGCCTCGATCTCGTCGGCCAGGGGCGAAAAGTCGAGCGCGACGGGTTCTCCCCAGCGTTCCGGCAGCTCCGCCACGAGGAGGCGATGGGCGCCCTGAGTAGTCGTCTCCCAGGTCTCGCGGAATGCCTCACTGGCCACCACGTCGCTTGTCGTTTCCCGGAAAACCTCCCCCACCACCCGCGACTGCAGGACCTCGGTCGCGGTCGGATTCTCTCCCGCCAGGGCCGTCTGCACGCGTGCGGCAATGACCCGGCCGACAGCGTTCTGGACGCGGCCGTCGGCCGCCATGTCGCGCAAGGTTGCGGTGTAAACCGCGCCATCGATCACTGCCAACCGCGCCCACCCGGCCACCAGCGCCGCCGGCGCCGCGAGGCAAAAGATGAGCAGGAACAACCAGGACAGAACGATCCGCCACAAAGACCCGCGTTGCCTACCCACGTGCCGGTCCTCCTGACTCCGGCTCGGAACGGATGACGGCCCGCGGCCGCAATCGCTCCAGCAATGCGGCGGTCTGCAATTCCTGCAGACCCCGCCGCCGCGAGCCACGCACGACCACCGCCGCACTCATGGCACCCACGATCAGCCCCATGCTGGTGAGGTAGAGAAACACGAGGAAGACCAGCACGCTGCTGGCCGCGCCGTAGGCGGTCCCCGGGTTGGCAACCTGGACATAGAACTGGAATCCCTTGACGATGAGAAACCAGAGCAGTGTCGCCACCGCGGCGCCAGGCGCCGTCTCCGAGAAGCAGTAGCGCCCGCTGCTGGTCATGTAGAGCACCGTCGTCCCCAAACAGACCAGCACCATGATGACCGGTCCTTGCAGCGCCAGCCACCCCACGGCCCAATCGCCCGGCAGCCGCAAGCGCACGGTCAGCAGCGAGATGAGGTCCGCGCCCCACACGTAGAGCGTAAAAGCGACGATCAGCATCATGGCGATCAACACCGCCGAGGCGGTAAAGATGAAGCGCTTCTGCCAGGCAGGTCGCGGGTCATCGATCTGCGCCGCCCGGTCGAAGGCCGTCGCCAACTCGCCGAGGCCATTCCCCGCGGCGAGTAGCGCCACCACGATGGCGACGACCGCGCTGATCGTCGAGGGACCTTGCCGGGCTCGCAGCAACGCGTCGTCGATCAACCCGGTGACGACCGGCTGCACCCCCGGCGGCAGCGTCCCAACGACCAGGGTCCGCACCTCATTGGTAATCAGGAACCCCGTCCGTTGGTCGATGTCCTGGGCCACGAAGGCCACGATCAGCAGGATCGAGGGCATGGCGAAGATCAGACTGTAGGCTACCTGCGCCGACAACCCGGTCAGGTTGGTCTCGCGCAAGACATGCATCAGATCGCGCAGAAACTGCCCAAGCCGGTCCCGCGGTCCAGCCGTGGGTTCCGCTCCTGAAACCAGAGCGCCAGACCTCATTCCGGTGCGACCGCGCTCACACCACGAGCGGAATCCCCCCGCAGTATCCATGAATAGACCAGTAGCGCGAGACCACCGACGATGGCGACCACTCCCAGCAATTGTGTGCCACCAGTATCTCCCGGACGCGCCGTCAGGAGCAGAAATCCGAGCACGATGGTGAGAAGATCGGCAATGATGGCCGCCGCTTTGAAGCCGGTCGCGCGGAGGGTGAAGATGAGCGAAACGATACCCAAAATGCCGTAGGCGAGCAGCCCGATCGCGAGCAACTGCCGGGCCGCAGTGTCGCCAATGGCGTACGACCAGGCGGAAAGGAGTGTCAGCCCGGCGACCGTGACGCCGACGCCCCCACGCAACGTCTCCCAGGGCGATGTGGGCAGCCCACGCACCCGGAACCCATCGACGATCAGACCGGCGCTATCGACGAGCAGCACGACCGCGATCAGAAAGCGAATGACCTCGCTGGCCCGGAACGGGTCTGCCACGATATAGACGCCGATGACGAGGGCAACAATTCCCTCGATGCCGATAATCCACCAGCTTTGCCCCGCTTTCCAGGGCGCAGTCTGCCGGGCCACGTCTGTGGCGATGTCCTGCAAGTGCATCCCGGCTGCTCCTTTCCCGTGCGGTTCCACGACGCGCGCTGTCGCGGGGTGCGAGCATTATCGCCGCGTCGCACCGATTGGCCGCCAGGATGCTCGATGCTGACCGTGATGACCTACAACGTAGGTGCCGGACTGGCCGGGCCATTGCGGCTGGTCGAGACCCTGCGCCACTCCGGGGCCGATATCATTGGCTTGCAAGAGCTGGCTCCCGAGCAGGGCGCGGCGATCGGCCAGCTTCTCGGCGACGACTACCCTTTTCAGGCGCTGTATGCCACCGGCATCCCCGGCAAAGGCCTCATCTCTCGCTTTCCTCTGCGCGAAATCGAGTTGCTGGAGCTGCATCCCGGCCGCCCCGATCTGCAAGCGACCGTCCTGGCGCCGGGTGGCGCGCTGGCGGTCATCGTCGCCCATCCGCCACCGCCACGCATCGGGCGCCACCGGGTTCGGCAATCGGCGCTGGCCGATCGCCAGATCGCCGCCATCGCCGCCGTCGCCACCCGCGGTCAGCCAGCGGTGCTGCTGACCGATTTCAACCGGGTCGGCTGGCAGACCGCCTACCGCCAACTGCGCCAATCGGGACTGATCGACGCCTTCGGCACGGCTGGGCGCGGGATGGGTTTCACCCTCCCCACCCGCCTCTCCCATCTCGCCTACCGCGGCCACCCACTGGGTGAGGTGGCTTTACCACCATTACTGCGCGTCGACTATGTCTGGCACACCGCGCACTTCCGCACGCTGCGCTCCTGGATCGGTGGCCACGCCGGATCGGACCATCTGCCGGTGCTGGCGGAGTTGATGCGGATCGACGGGGTGATGGGGTGATATGCTCCGTTTCCCGGTGACCGAGCCACGTGAATCCGACAGGTGCCATGGATCAGGCTGAGGGGGGATCTGGACACGCGCCACCGACGGAACCGGACCCACCGGCCGTACCGGTCCGGGCGATGCCGATGGCGCTGTCGGTGCCGGTTCCGGCGCTGGGGACGACGCAACGTGTCATCGAGTCCGCGGTCATCGCCGTGGCGACCTCGACCGGGCTCTATCTCGTCGGCTCGGTCTATACCGACGCCTACTACAGTCGCCTCTCGATCGAGGTCACCGCCCTCGATCTGGCGCCGCCTTTCATCGCGCTGCAATCGGCGCACGTTCTGCAGAGCCTCGCCGAGTACCCCGTCACCCTGCTCGGGCTCTACCTGCTGTACCGCGTGCTTTCCTCCCGCCTGGGCTGGTTGCGCGCCATGTACTACCGCCTCCTTCAGCGATTGGGTCGTCTCTTTTTGCTCATCGTCAATCTGGCGATCGTCTCGCCCCTGGTGGCTGCCGCCATCATGGCCGAGATCAAGGAGGCCGAGACGGGGGCCAGCTCGGTGCTGAGCGAAGTCGCGGGGCTGATGGGAACGCTCGGCACGGTGATGCTGATCTACGTGATCTGGCTCAGTTTCGGCCCGCGGTTCGTCATCCTCTCCGAAATCCGGGCGCGCAAGATCACCCCCATCGCGCTCCTCTTCGCGCTCTATCTCCTCGATGCGCTGATCGCCACCGCCAGCAACGCCGCGTACGACGCCGAGCTCCTGATGACCGGGCTCGCCGACGGCAGTATCGCCATCGAGCTCACGATGAGTGATGGGGTGAATGAGGCGATTCCGGCAACCGGGCTGATCCTGGTCACGGCGCGCAACGGGAACTACTACGTGGTCGAGCGCCAGTCCTTCCCACCAAGCCTCCGGCCCGTCGCCTATGCGGTTCCCTTCGATTCGGTCGACGTCATCCGGATGCAGCGGATCAATGAGGCGGGTCTGCAGCTGGAAGATTTGTTCGAGGAACCCCCGACGACCGGGCCTCGATAGGCCGACTATACTGACCTATGCAATTCCCCAGGTATCTTCCCCCGCCTTTTGAGCCGGTGGAGATCCTGGGGTGACGTTTTTGTGAACGATCCATCGTTCGATACTATCACCTCCGCCCTGCTCCCCCTCGATCCACCCCTTCA
>JACCXM010000441.1 GCA_013697005.1 Chloroflexia bacterium
GTGCGGGTCAGCTCATCGAGCCGCGCCCGGCTCCCGATCGCGGCGGCGGCCTGCCGTTGCGCCAGGGTGTCTCCAGCAACGGGACTCTTTGCCAACCGCCACCCCAGGAACGCCACACCCGCTGTCAGTCCCGCCGCGGCAACGTTGCGCAGCGCCGACCGGCGTGACATGTTCTCCGCGGTCTGCCCGGTCTGCTTCCCAATCGCGGCCACCGTGCCTGGGCTCGCATCGAGCGCCACCCAGGCCAGTGCCCAGAGCGCGGCGAAGAACACGGCTTGGGCCAGCAAGATCCCCCGGTTGGCGCTACCGGCGGCGAAAAACCCTTCCCGCGCCAGCGGGAAAACGCCGGCCGTCACGACCAAGAAGAGGACCGCCCCAACCGCGATCGCCGCGAGCAGACGGCCGTTGCGCCCCACGCCGAAGCGCCGCGATGCAATAGCGAGACCGGCGATATTGCCCGCCCATGCCCCCGCCGCCACGATCCCGATCAAGACCGCGGCGAAAAGGCTGTTCTGCGCCAGACTGCCCAGGTTCTCGGTGGCCCAACCAAAAATCGCGGTCGGCGTCAGGCGCGCGACGGCCGTAACCACGGTCTCCGGAATCGACGGCACACCAGCTGGGGCCGCCGCGACGCGCCAGAGAAGGTCGAGAAAGAGCGCGAACAGTGCCGCCAGCGCTCCGTTGCGGCCGCTGGCTTGCAAACGTCTGGAGACCGTAACAGGAGGCGAATCAGGATTCTGCATGAAGAGGATCCTCCAGCTCAAACACATAACGAGGGACTGGGTCCAATCAGCATGGAGCGGTCAGACCCGATGGTACGCCGCCGCGGACCGTGCGCGCCCCTACTGTACTTACGGTTACGTAAGGAGCGCGGATCATTACAACGGGAGTCGGGAACGAGAGTCCGATATTGTCGTCCTGGCGTCTATCTCATCAGGGTTGGGCACAGGAGAGTGACGGTGCCGCATGGCAACTCGGGCGCAGTCCGTCTCCAGAACGCGTTTCAGCAGCGCTGCCACGCGGAATGATCTGACGCCACCGGGCACGCACGACGCAATCGCCGGCGATCTTTGAATGGTCTACTAAGCCCGACCGGGCTCGATGATCAGGCCTGTCAGCAACCGGGCTGACCGTGATTGCCGCAGCAATTCTGCCGGAGCACGACCCGCCGCCAAAGGTTGCGTGCGGCCATCCGTAGCTTGGTTCCAAACGGCGCGTCGAAGTCCGACCAATTTGAAATCAGCGCCGCCACGGATGGACGGCTGCCACCCTCGCCCGGACCGCTCCCCGCACACATAGTCGCTCCCTTGGTGATGACGCGTCAGGCCGAAGGAACGGCGGCAACCAGGCTCTCCTCGCGGACCTCCGGAGGCGCCCCCCCGGGACGGCGGCCGCCGTCGGACGCGTGGGCTTGCACCGTGGAAACCAGCACCTCATCGAGAAATTGGTTGACCTCGGCGTACAGCCGGATCGCTCGTTTCACGGCGAGTCCCTGCTCGTCGATGAGTCCGCCGATGGCGCGCACGACCGGATAGCGAAAATAGATGAATGCCTCGACCGTCTCCGAGGTGGAGAGACCGAGCGCGGCCCCGTTGCGGCCATAGTGCTCGCCGATCAGGCGGGCTTCATCGAGCAGCGAGACGCGGTCTCCGGCGG
Organism: Chloroflexia bacterium; assembly: GCA_013697005.1. Lineage (GTDB taxonomy): Bacteria > Chloroflexota > Chloroflexia > Thermomicrobiales > UBA6265 > JACCXM01. The sequence continues at coordinate 1,657 of JACCXM010000441.1, forward strand.
AACCTGGCGCCGAGGCATACCGCATCGCCAGATCGACCAGCCGCCGCCCCAGCCGGCGGTGCTCCTCCTGGGTGCCGGCGCCATAGGCGCGGAACCACGGCCGCTCGCGCACCGCGCGCAGATAGTCATCCTCGTAGCCGGACAGGGAGCGGTCGGTCAGCGTTTGCCGCGAAACGCGCGGCCGTTCCTGCAACCGCGGTCCCTCGCCGATCAGGGTGCGCAGGTCTGCTTCGGCATAGCGGCGGTGACCGCCGGGAGTGCGGAAGACCGGCACCTTGCCGTCGTCACTCCAGCGCCGCAGCGTGCTCTGATCGACACCGAGGAATCCGCACGCGTCGTGGATCGTCAGCCAGCGGCCACCCGCCGGTTCGGCGGCTCCTGTCTTGCCGCGCTGGTCTCCCGCCGTCCGCTCGCGGAGCATGGACATCCTCCCGGTCCCCGGCCGCGCCCCACTGCGCAAACGGGATGATCGCTCCGTCGTGGCAACTCGCCAGCGAATCCTTCACGATGATCCGGAGCCGCGCCATTGTATCGCCGGCCCGCGCCCTGTCAAACGGCCGCAATCGCCAAAATGCCACGACCCGGTGATCCCCCATGCTCGCTACAATCCACCTCCTGTGAGACGACCGAAAGCGACGAGGAGCGGGAGTGTGAGCGCGTGACGGACCGGCTGGACCTGAATTTCATGACCGCGCGGGAGCTGGCGCATCAGATTCGGACGCGCGCGATCTCCGCGGTCGAGGTCATGCAGGCGCATCTCGACCAGATCGAGCGCCTCAACCCGCTTGTCAACGCCATCGTCACCTTCCTTCCGGAGCGGGCTCTGGAAGGCGCCCGTGCCGCCGATCGGGTCCTCGCGCGCGGCGAAGACCCCGGACCGCTGTACGGACTTCCTATCGCCCACAAGGACACCTTGGCCACCAAGGGCATCCGCACGACTCAGGGATCGCCACTCTTTCGCGACGTCGTCCCGGAGGAGAACGCGCTTATCGTCGAGCGGGTGCACAATGCCGGCGCGATTCCCATTGGCAAGACGAATGTTCCCGAGTTCGGGGCGGGATCGCAGACGTTCAACACGGTCTTCGGGACCACGCTAAATCCGTACGATCTGACTAAGACTCCCGGCGGCTCCTCCGGCGGAGCGGCGGTCGCGCTTGCCACCGGCATGCACCCCATCGCCGATGGCAGCGATCTTGGCGGTTCGCTGCGCAACCCCGGCGGCTATTGCAACGTCGTCGGTT
>JACCXM010000471.1 GCA_013697005.1 Chloroflexia bacterium
GTTACTGGTGTGGCATGGGCGTCGAGGAGGTCGACGGTTCGCCACAACCGGTCCCGACCACCACCTGGCTGCAGCGCATGGCGCCGGGAGCGGCGGCGGTGATCGCCATCGGCACCTGCGCCACCTGGGGCGGCATTCCCGCCGCCTACGGCAACCCCACCGGTTCGAAGGGTGTCATGGACTTCCTGGGCAAAGATTACCGCAGCGCCCTCGGTCTTCCAGTCGTCAACGTGCCTGGTTGCTCCCCGGTCGGCGACAACTTCACCGAGACGATTGCCGCCGTCCTCCTCTTCCTCAATGGCTTCGGTCCCCTGCCGGAGTTCGACGACCTCGGCCGGCCCGCATGGTTATTCAACCAAACGGTGCACCAGCGCTGCGTGCGCGCCGGGTTTTACGAGGAAGGCACGTTTGCCAAGGAGTACGGCGACCCGGAATGCCTGGTGGAGATCGGCTGCTGGGGACCGGTGGTGCAGTGCAACATCACCTCACGCGGGGCCATCAACCACGTCGGCGGTTGCATGAACACCGGAGGTATCTGCATTGGCTGCACCATGCCGGGCTTTCCAGATCGCTTCGCGCCGTTCTACAAACGCCCGCCGGGCACGATCGTCTCCTCCTCGGCGGCGCGCGCTGTCGGGTCATTCGTGCGGCCCCTGCGCCGCATGACGATGGACTTTCAGAATCGCGAGCCACGCTGGGATCACGAGAAAACCGTGCCCAGCGGCTGGGGCAACGTCGCGGGCCCGAATCCGCTGGAGAAGGGCATCCACTACTTCTACGAGAAGCTGCAATTCGCCGGATCGACCGAGCCCGGCGGGATGGAATCGGAAGGCAACGGCAACGGCCGCGCCGCGGTGGGAGCCGGCAGCAACGGCGCGAGTCGTGCCCGGGAGGGGACGCCACGATGACGGAAAGCGATTTTCTCAGTCGCTGGTATCTCGGCATCGGCATAGCCGCGGCGGTCGTCGTGGTCGTCGCCATCCTCGTCATCGCCATCATCCTGACCGCGCGCAGCATTCTCAACACCGCCAACCAGGCGTTGGGCATCGCCAACGACATCGTGGTGAAAACGCAACCGATCTGGGCGCTGGAGACCACCAACGCGGTCGCCGTCGAGTTGCTCGAAGGCGCGCGGGCGATCGAAGAACACGCCGGTCAGGTGGCCACGGCGCTCGAAGCGCCGGTCGCGGCGCGATAGGAGGAGCGAAAAGCGATGGAGCAGGTTTCGGCGGGCACGATCCAGACCTACTGGTGGATCAGCCTGGTGCTCGGGCTGGTGGTGACGATCGTGGTCGCCATCCTCCTCACCATCCTGGCCCGCACGGCCGAGCAGATTCAAGCCGGCACGGCGGAGATCTGGCGGGTGGGCAAATTGATCGCCAACAACACCGTCCACATCCCGCTTCTGGTCCGCACCAATCAGGTTGCCACGGGCATCCTTACCGCCGCCGGGGGCATCGCCGGGGCGACGGGTCGCATCGAGCACACGGTGACGCGCGGCGCGGCGGATGGGGTGGGCTGAGGCCATGAACATCCTGTTGACCCTGCTCACCGCGCTCCTGATTCTCGTCTTCGTCGGCGCGTTGATCTATTTCCTACGGCGCATCGTCGTCGCCCTGGAGACCATCGGCGGCACGTCCCAGAGTTATCTGGCCAAGTTGGGTTTCGGGGTGCGCGCCATCGAAACAGAGACCGGGCATCTCGCCCCCCAGGTGACGCAACTCAATCAGGGTCTGACGGCCCTGGGCGAAGGACTCGGCGCCATCGATGGGCACCTCAAAGCGGTCATCGCGGCAGTAACGGCGGCGACGCCGGCAACGGAGGAGCGGGCGCCATGAACCCGTGGATCGCTGCCATCTGGTGGATCATGATCATCGCCACTGTCATGGTTGTCGTGCCGATGACCGTGGGGCTGCTGGTCCGCGCGGTGACAGCCGCGCGCAACATCGAGCAGTACACCGCCGAGGCCCTCGCCGGCGGGGTTGGCATCGCCCAGAACACCGCGAACGTCGTGGCTTTGCAGCAAACGATCGCGGTGGCCACGCAACTGCTGGCCGGGGCTGAGTCGATCGAGCGCAGCACCGCCACGATCGGCACGGCGCTGGGCGCGCCCGAGCGGGAGAATGGCCGCGCAGACCGGGAGGAGGCCGAGGCGTGGAAACCGTCCTGATCTGGTTGACACTGGTCATCATCGCCGTGGTCGTGCTCGTCCTGGCCGTCTCCCTGATCCTGATTGCGTTGTCGCTCATCCGCGCGGACCGCAAGCTGAAGGCGCTGGCCGGCGGTCTCGATGCCATTCGCGAAAACGTCTCGCCACTGGCCACCGATTTGACGACCATCAATGGCGCGGCGGTGGCGCTGCGGGACCAGTTGCGCGGTGTAGACGGCAACTTGCAGCGGATCATTCGTGTGTTTGGCGGCTAACGAGGAGCGTCCATGTGCTTCAAGAATCTTCCCATTGAGTTCGATGCCCAGGGCCGGGCCACACTTCTCGAGGGCGTGCGCGATCCCTATGCCTATGAAACCCGCTCGCTGGCCGACCAGGAGGACAAGATCAAAGACCTCCTGGCCCGCAACGGGCATATCAAGTCGGTCGATTTCGATCCGGTCACCCGCGTCGCCGGGGCGCTGGCTTTCCACAGCGTCGTCGATCTGAAGGAGCGGCGCGTTCTCGAGACGAACTCGATGGCGACCCTCTTCCGCGGCTACGAGGTGATTCTCAAGGGCCGCGACCCGCGCGACGCGGCCTACATCAGTAGCCGCGCCTGCGGCGTCTGTGGCGGCGTCCACTCCTCCTGCTCGGCGTTGGCAATGGAGATGGCCTTCCCGGTCGTGCCGCCGCCGCTCGGCATCGTGATTCGCAATCTGATGCTGGCGCTGGAGTTCTGGTACGACAACCCGCTCCATCTCTTCCTGCTGGCCGGACCCGATTACTCACAGGCCATCGTGCAGACCACCAACCCGCAGGTCTGGGAAAAGGCCCAGATCACCGAGGCGCCAAATACCGA
>JACCXM010000479.1 GCA_013697005.1 Chloroflexia bacterium
CCCCCCCCCCCGACGTGGTGGAACCGCCGCGTTCCTGGCAAGCGGTCGACCATGGTTCTCGCTACGCGCCCGCGCCCTCCGGTTGCGTCAGCGACGCGAAGTCCTCGGTTAGCTCATACGCTGTGGCTGCCTCGCGCACCGCGTCGTGATCGAAGTCGTTGGCGGCGGCCACCCAGTCATTGGAGAGCACGTCGCCGGCGGTCAATTCCTCCGTGAGCTGGCCGATCTCGAAGGTTGTCTTGAGGAACAGATTCCAGTCTTCTTCGGAGTGCCAACCCCAGCCCTCGCGGGTCGCCCAGTCGCCGCGGAAGACTTCGGCGAGCTGCCACATCGACTCGACGGCAATCTGCTTGTCTTCAAAGACCTCACTGAGCGGAGGCAGCGCTTCAAACGTGATTTGCGTCGCGGCGACCGGGTTGTGGTAGCCAAACTCCAGACCCTGCGCCCACCCCCGGAAGTAGCGGCCATAGATGTCGGCGAGCGCCGCGTCCTCGAAATCGGAGCGCCGAATCACGAAGGAGTTAGCCGGGAAGTTCGACCAATCCTTGCCCAGGATGTAGTCGAAATCGAGACCGATGGCGGACCACTGCGCGCGCAGTCCCGCCCAGGAGAGGGCGGCATCGGCCTGACCCTGCGCCAGCGTCTGACCCCATTGCGGTCCGGCGTCGACATACTCGACCAGAGTCGGGTCGCCGCCCGCCTGCGCGATCTCGGGATTGACGATGCCCTGCCATCCCGCCGAGCCCAGGGCGACTGTTTTGCCTTCGAGCTCCTTGACACTGGCTGGCGCCGCGCCTTTGGGGAAGGCGAAATCGAAAACGTCGTATGCGCCGCACTCGAACACCGAGATCAGCGGGCTGCCCTGCTCGATCATCAGCGAGTACACACCCGGCGACGGATAGGCGACGTCGGCCTGGCCGGTATCAACCGCCTTGGTGCCGGCGGTGGCCTCGATCGGGCCGGGTTCGAGCGTCGTTTCGATGTCGCCGAAATAGCCCATTTTGATCGCGACCCAATAGGCATAGTCGTCGAGGACATCGATCGTTCCTCGCGGTGAGACCCAGCGCACCGAGTTCTCGGCCGGCTGCGCGGCAAGCACGTTGCTGCGCTCCAGCGCCTGCAGCGCCGCGCCACCGAGGCCAAGCGCGGCGGCGCCTTTGACGAGTCCGCGACGCGAGATGCTGCCAGCGACGAACCTGTCGATCAAACGATCCAGCGCCTGTGCGTCCATAGTTGCCACTCCTCTATGATGCGGCGCCGCTCCGGCGCCGTCGACTTCTGCCGATCCCAACATCGGGCGCAGAACGAATCCTCCTCTCAACTTCTCACGTTCGACTCCCGGTTTCGTTCATGCCTGCCAGCCGGCCCACTTCTTGCCGATCCAGTAGAAGATCACGTAGATGGAGACCCCCATCAACGCCAGCAGCAGGATGATCGCGTAGAAGTTTTCCATTTTGACCATCGACGACCAGAACATGAGTTGGTTGCCGAGTCCGTTCTTGCCGCCGACCATCTCGGCGCCCACGGCGGTCAACATCCCGAAAATGGCCCCCACCATCAGCCCGACGATGATCATCGGCAACGCCAGCGGAAACCGGATCTTGGTGAAAATCTGAAATGTCGACGCGCCATACGACCGGGCCAGGGCGATCTTCGCCAGATCGGTGCGGCGGAATCCGGTCGCGGCGTTGATCATCACCATCGGTCCGGTCGCCAACGCCACGGCGATGATCCGCGGCGTCAGGGTGAAACCGAGCACGAGAATCAGCAACGGCACCAGCGCGATCATCGGAGTCGTTACCAGCAGCAGGATGTAGGGGGTAATGATCTTCTCCACCAGCGGCACTTGCGTGATCAGCGCCGCCAGGAACAAGCCGATGCTGGCCCCGATCGCAAACCCGCTCAACAATTCGATCAGTGTGATTTGCATATGCGGCCAGAAGAGGTCCGGGAAGCGCGTGATCAGCGTGGTGAAAATCGCGCTGGGTGGAGGAAAAATGTAGCTCTGGATGTTGAACACGCGGACGGCGAGCTCCGCGCCGACGACGAGCACGACCGCGACCAGGGCGATGAGCCCGGCTTCGCCCCAACTACGGGCAAACCCCTGGCTGGTCAATGCCGACCAGTTGGTGATGCCAACCTCGCTTTCGCCCGCGGCTTCTGGCTGATTGAAGGTCGGGATCGTTTCTCGCAGTTCGCTGGCCATGTCCTGTCTCCCGCTAACCCATATCCATGACGTTGGCGACAGCTGCCGAATTGCCCGGAGAACCGCGCTCGATCGATGCTTTCACTTCGAGAATCATGCGGATGAACTCTGGAGAATAGGTCATGTCGATGGTACGTGGCCGCGGCAGATCGATCGGGAAGATATGGGCCAGCCGTCCCGGCCGGGGCGTTAGCACCACGACGCGGTCGGCGAGGAAGATCGCCTCGGAGACGTTGTGGGTGACGAAGATAATGGTCTTCCCGGTCTCCATCCAGATCTTCTGGATGAGCAGGTTCATCTCGTCGCGGGTGAACGCGTCGAGCGCCCCGA
>JACCXM010000026.1 GCA_013697005.1 Chloroflexia bacterium
CGTCGAGCGTGACGTCGCCGATCAGCGCCGCGTTGAGCTCGGCCAGGAGTGACGTGCGTTGGCTTTCGCGAACAGCCTCCTCGGTGCGCTCCCGCATCCGCGAGACCAGACGCGCGGTGACGATGGCGACGCCGAGATAGACGAAGAGGCCCAGCACGTGATCCGCCGCCGCGACGGAGAGGGTGAGATATGGCGGAATAAAGAGGACGTCGAAGGCGAGAAACCCGAGCACGGCGCTGAACACCGCCGGCCAGAGTCCCCCGCTCAGCGCAACGGCAAACGTCAGGAGTAGGTACAGGAGCAGGACATTCAACACCCCGAGGGCGTCCCGGAACGGCAGCATCGCCCCGGTCAACGCGGCGATGGCCACCATGGCGACCAGAATACGGCGGATGGGAGTCAGCCGCAGCGAAGCGATTGCGTCGTTCCAGCGCGAAGGCGGGACGCCAACGTCATGGGGCGGACGACTGGTGCTGGCAATGGACCTGACCATGGGTGGATGCTACCGCCTCTCCCGACCTCACCGCCGATGATGGCCGTGGTTCTAACACGTTTCTAACGCCGCGGCCGCGGATTCCAACACGGCTCTAATGCCGTGCCCGGTAGGCTCGGGCGTTGCGCCGGGAGTCCGGCGCGGTGCGTGCCCGGGCGCGGCAATCCACCGCCATCCCCGCTCACGGCGCAAGTGAACACAGGGAACATCGATGGCGACCATGCCGATTGCTCCAACCCCTCGCCTCGGACAACCGGGATCGCTCTCGCGTTGGCTGCTGAACGATCGGCCCGCATCGATGGAGGGTCCATACGAGCAACCGCGAACGCGGCACAGGCACTCATGGTGGCAGGTGATGTGCCTGACCGGGGTCGACTATTTCTCCACGCTTGGCTATCAACCAGGGATCGCCGCCCTGGCCGCGGGTGTCTTCTCCCCGCTCGCGACACTGATTCTGGTACTGCTGACCCTTTGCGGCGCGCTGCCGGTCTACCGCCGCGTGGCGCGCGAAAGCCCGCATGGCGAGGGCTCGATCGCGATGCTGGAGCGGTTGCTGCCCTGGTGGGGTGGCAAGCTTTTCGTTCTGGTGCTCCTCGGTTTCGTGGCTACCGACTTCATCGTCACCATCACCCTCTCCGCGGCCGATGCCACCGCGCACGTCCTGGAGAACCCGTTCCTGCCAACCATTCTCGAAGGACATGAGATCGCCATTACGCTTTTCCTGGTCGGCATCCTGGGGGCGGTGTTCCTCAAAGGTTTCAAGGAGGCGATCGGTATTGCGGTGGTGTTGGTGCTCGCCTACCTCTCGCTGAATATCGTGGTCATCGCGGTCAGCTTGCAGCACGTGGCGGCGAACCCGGCGGTGATCGGCAATTGGCGGGAGGCGCTCACCACCCAGCATGGCAGCCCCGTGATGATGGTCGCCGTGGCGCTGCTGGTTTTCCCCCGTCTGGCGCTCGGTCTCTCCGGGTTCGAAACCGGGGTCGCGGTCATGCCGCTGGTCAAAGGAGATCCAGGGGACACGCCCGCGCATCCCGAAGGGCGCATGCGCAGCACGCAGAAGTTGCTCACCAGCGCCGCGCTGATCATGAGTGTGTTTCTGTTGACCAGTAGCATCGTCACGACGCTGCTGATTCCGCACGAGGAGTTCGAGGCGGGTGGCGCCGCCTCGGGGCGAGCGCTGGCGTTTCTGGCGCACGAGTTTCTCGGCGACGGGTTCGGCACCGCCTATGACATCTCGACGATTCTGATCCTCTGGTTCGCCGGCGCCTCGGCCATGGCGGGTTTGCTCAACATCGTGCCCCGCTACTTGCCGCGTTACGGAATGGCCCCCGACTGGGCGCACGCGACGCGGCCGCTGGTGCTGGTGTTCACGCTCGTCGCCTTCGCGATCACCGTGATCTTCCGCGCCAATGTCGAGGCCCAGGCAGGGGCCTATGCCACCGGGGTGCTGGTGCTGATCAGCTCCGCGTCGGTGGCGGTCACGCTGGCGGCGCGCAAGGCGGGACAGCGCTGGTTGACCTGGGTC
>JACCXM010000068.1 GCA_013697005.1 Chloroflexia bacterium
GTTCGACACCGCGCCGACCGCGGCGGCGATTGCCGCGCTGACGCAAGACCAGATCGCGGCGCTGATCCGGCCATCGACGTTCTTCGAGCGAAAGGCGGATCAGATTCTTGACATCGCGCGGCGCGTCGTCGAGGAGTTCGGCGGCGATCTGCCCTGCGACGACGACGTGATGCGCTCCTTCGCCGGGGTGGGTCCGAAGTGCGCCAATCTGGCGCTGGGGATTGCCTGCGGCGAGCCGCGCATCAGCGTCGACATCCACGTCCACCGGGTGGTCAACCGCTGGGGCTACGTGCGGACGACGACGCCCGAGCAGACGATGCTGGCGCTGGAGGGGACGCTGCCGGACCCCTACTGGGTGACGATCAACAGCCTGCTCGTGCCGTTCGGCAAACACATCTGCACGGGCGTGCGTCCGAAGTGCGCGACGTGTCCGGTGCTGGAGATGTGTCAACAAGTGGGGGTGACGAGCCACCGGTAAACGGCTGCCGCTCACTACGCGACGAGCTCGCGTCACTTGGTTGGACGGAGATGCTCGGCGCAATCGCAGACTACATCGGGTATTCTGCAGTCTGCCCTATTGGAGCACTCAGGGTGGATGCGCGATTCGCGTACGAGTCGCCAGTGCTGCGAATCCGTTGACCATTGATAGGTCTCGGGAGACGCACACGTGACCGTGTCATTGGCGCGGCGTCGCATCATGGTCGGTTCAGCGGTCGGCAGCGCGGCCCCGAAGGAGACGACGATGCATCGTCTCGACATCGACACTGCCTTCGTCGGCACCATCCCCCAAGTCTATGAACGTTACTTGGTGCCGCTCATTTTCGAGCCCTACGCGGCTGATCTCGTCCTTCGCACAGTGCGGCGACAACCCTCACGTGTGCTTGAGATCGCCGCGGGAACGGGCGTCGTGACCCGCCAGCTTGCGACGATGCTGCCCCCAGAGGTCTCGATTGTCGCGACGGATCTGAACCAGACGATGCTGGATCAGGCCGCCGCCGAAGGAACCTCTCGTCCAGTGGAGTGGCGTCAAGCCGATGCGCTGCACTTGCCGTTTCCAGATGAGGTCTTTGACGTGGTGGTCTGCCAGTTCGGGGTCATGTTCTTCCCCGACAAAGCACGGGCATTCGCTGAAGCGAGGCGGGTGCTTCGTTCCAGCGGCCAGTTCATCTTCAATGTGTGGGATCGGATCGACCACAATGACTTCGCCGACACGGTAACCCGAGCGTTAGGGACCCTTTTCCCGGACGATCCACCACGGTTCTTGGCGCGGATCCCCCACGGCTACCACGACCCGTCTGTCATCGCGCAGGATCTTGCACAGGGCGGATTCACGCGGTTGCCTCAGATGACCACGCTGCCCGCGCGCAGCCGGGCTGTCTCGCCGCGCATTCCCGCCGTTGCCTACTGCCAGGGCACACCGCTTCGCGGTGAGATCGAGGCTCGCGGCCCTTCGCGTCTGATCGAGGCCACGGACATCGCGACGTCCGTAATCGCGCATCGGTTCGGCTCGGAAACCGTGGACGGGAAGATTCAGGCGCACATCGTGGATATTGAAATGTAGTGGTCCCCACGCTGCGGCTACCGGGGTAAGAAAACGTTGTCTCTGGTCCGTATGTCGCCTTCACGCTGCTGGTCCCACGCGCCGTTCTTCCGCTGCTGTGGGTGCTCTGAAAGCGCATGACAGGCTCTAGGATCGCGCAGTGATACAGGGCTGCTTGAACTGGGAACGATAGGAGCAACGACTGCGATTCGTGCAATCAGTTCTGTCAGTTCTATCAACGTGATCCGGAACTGCCGAATGATCTTCCGGCGACCGAACACCGTGATCAGTTCGGCGTGTTGCCGATCAGAGAGGATGAGCCCGAACCGGCCTTCGTGCCAAGCGCGGAGGATTTGGCGAGGTCGCCCGTGAGGGTTGATCGTGCCACTGACGAAAACGTTCGTGTCAACGAACGCCCTGGGCGCAGCGCTCTCGCTCATACCGCTCCTGGCGGACCTCTTCGACCAACTCGGTTACGTCACGCAAGACCTCGTCTGGATCCTTGTCAGCGTTTCGCTCTCCGATCCGCTCGATCACCCGCCAGAAGCGCTCTCGTATCGCATCTCGGCGCTCGACTTCGGCGCACGCTTCAGCGTCAACGACTTTTACGGACTCAACCTTGTTCTGAACCATCTGCGCCTCCCTGTAGGAATAGAGCGATGCTGGCACGGAGGCTCAGGAAGCGATCGGGCAATGGTGTATAGCTATGGGCCGGCGCCAGATAGCGCCGGCCCAATACCGAATCCGTGTGCGAGAAGCGCGTTAGGCGACCGGAGTCGCATCCGCGGGCGGGGGAACGGTATCGCTGACCAGAATGAGCGAGACGTCAAGCGCGCCGGCATCGTTGTTCGTGAAGAACGCCGCGCCGGTGAAGTTGGACTCATTCTGCTCGCGAAGACCGATGGCCAGGTCTTCACCCTCGGCGTAGGTGTAGGCGCCAATCGGTCCACAGGCGACGATCGTATCGGCGCCGGCATTGAAGACGGCGACGATGTGATCGGCGGCGAACAGGTCGGGAACGGTCGCGTCGAGCGTCGTGCCGAGCGGAACACCATGAACGACCTGAGCCACCGGGGCGCCAGCGCGCTCACCTTCGGCGGCGACGCCTTCCGGCAACCTCACCAGATTGGGAAGCTCGAAGACGACCTCGCCCGGGGCTTCACAGGAACCCGCATGAACGGCCGCGGGAAATTCGACATTCTCGTGAACCGCGAGCGTGGAGGCGCCGCCGAGGGCGAAACCACCGGCGAGACCGACAACTCCCAGACGAAACATGGCAGTCCGCATCGTTGTGACCGGAACCATTCGGTATCCTCCTCTGATTGGACAGAAACGAGCGGTGTTGCCACGCTCCCGCCGCCAAGAAATTGACGCCGGCCGGCGCCGTCGTCACCCGTCAGCCTCGTGTTTCCATGAGAACGGTTACCAGCTACTACGCAATGAACGCGCCGTGTGGATCACGAACAGGGGTCCCATCGGGTGCTGGCTGTCGTTGCGGCTACACGAACACCACGCCATTGCCACACGCCCGTGACGCGGCAGAGACGTGCGCAAACACCCACTGGCGCTCGTGAAATCGCGAGCGATCTGTGCGATGATGGCGCGTGATCCAAGGCGCGCGATGCCCCCGCCATCGGCGAACGCCGGTTTCCGTGATGCATATGCGTTGGGCATGTGAGCGAATCCACAGACGCGGGGGAACACCATGGCGAACTACGTAATGGTCTACAGCGGCGGCAGCATTCCCGAGACCGAAGCCGAGCAGCAAGCGGTGATGACGGCGTGGATGGGTTGGTACGGCCGACTCGGCGCGGCCGTCGTCGATGGCGGCAATCCCTTCGGTCCCTCGGCCTCCGTGGCCAGCGATGGCGCGGTCAGCCAGGGTGCGCCATCGGCATTGACCGGCTACACGATCGTCACGGCGGACAGCCTGGACGCAGCCACGGCACACGCCACGACCTGCCCCGTGCTGGAGAGTGGCGGTCGGGTCGATGTCTATGAGACGTTTCAGATTATGTAGCTAATAGCGAAATCGGATGAAACTTTTCAGCGCCCTTTCAGGGTTATGCAGGGTAGTCAGCGGGGTGCTTTAGCGCCCCGCGCAGGGGAGACAGCCTTGGATGGAAACACGGTCTTCTCCTCGAACGTCGCGTTCTCCTCACCGGGCGCTAAAGACACCCGGCTGCCTCCACGAAAGCCCCGTAAAACGGGGCTGAGGTTGGATTGCGAGCGGCTCCCAAATCCGTGATCTTCATCGTGACGCAGTGTCCGTAAACGGCCAATCATCAAATTGAACGATGCTGGCACGGAGTCGCCGACAACGATCAGGCGACGAGGTCGCGACCCTCGGCCAGGTGCAGATGTTCTCCGCGGTCGACGATCGCCTGAAGCGCCTGAACGGTTCGCCACAGCTCGTGATAGGTCGTGTACAGCGGCGCCGGGGCGAGGCGAATAACGTTGGGAGCGCGGAAATCGGGGACGATGCCGCGGGTTTTGAGTGCTCGTGCGATGCGGGGGGCGTCCTCGTGCGCGACGGCGAGGTGGCCGCCGCGCCGCTCCGGTTGGCGCGGGGTGCCGATGGCGAATGCGTACGGCGGCGCGGTGAGTCCGCTCGCGTCGAGCAGGCTCGCCAGATAGGCCGTCTGCGCCAGCGACTTGGTGCGTAGCGCGTCCATGCCCGCCTCATGAAAGAGGCGCAGCGATCCGCGCAGCGGCACGGCGGCGAGCAGGGGCGGAGTCGAGATTTGCCAGGCTCCGGCAGACGGCGCACCCTGCCAGGCGTGGACCATGTCGAACTGACGGGTTTTTTCAAACCCCCACCAACCGGCCAGCCCAGGCGCGGCGCCCCAGTGGCGGCGGTTGACGTAGAGGCCACCGGTGGCGCCGGGGCCGGCATTCAGATACTTATAGGAACACCAGAACGCCCAATCGACACCCCACTCATCGAAATGATGCGGCACGGCGCCGATCGAATGGGCGCAATCAAACCCCATTGGGATGCCGCGGGTGCGCGCCGCGGCGGCGAGCCGCGCGACGTCGAGGAGCTGTCCGGAGCGATAGAGGACGGCGGGGAGGAGCGCCAGGGCGATATCGTCGCCCAGCGCGGCGATGATGTCGTCCTCGTCAATCGTGCGTCCATCCCGCGACGGCACGAGGACGAGGTCGCGTTCCGGGTCGCCGCCATGGAGACGGATGAGACTGCCCAGAGCGTAGACATCGGAGGAGAAATCGAGCGCAGTGGCGACGATTTTGCGCCGGGCCCCGTCTGGCCGGTAGAAGGTCGCCGTCAGGGCGTGCTGGTTGACGGTCGTCGTACCGGTGACGACGACCGCCTCCGGTGCGGCCCCGACCAGCGGCGCGACGAGGGAGCCCAGTTCCTCGCCGAGAGTGAACCAAGGCGGGTCGGCGCCCAGCCAACCGTCGATGGCGAGCGTTTTCCATTGCTCCAGCGCGGCGAGGGTTTCGGTTTCGGCGTCGCGCGAGAGGAGCCCGAGCGAGTTGCCGTCGAGATAGATGCGCTCCGGGGGAAGGTAGAACCGCTCCCGGAAACGCGCCAGGAGATCGGCGGCGTCAAGCGCGAGCGCGGCGGTTTCGCTGACCTCACGTTCAGTGATGGCAGGCTCTACCGGCGACGATGCGGCCATCTCACGACTCACGACTCACGACTCACCGCGTTGGCAACGCGTCGGCTTGCTCCTGGGTCTCGATGACGGCGCGCTCGGGGACGATCGTTCCCTCGCGGAGGATGACGTTGTCCTCGGCGACCGCGCGGAAGAGCACGCAGTCGTCTTCGCAGGTCAGGTTGTTGCCGACGCTCAGCGGGCCGTGCAGCACGCACCCATCGCCAATCGTCGCGTTGTCGCCGACGCTGACACTGGTCTCCAGCAGCGCGTGGAACGTGACGCGGCTACCGATGCGTGCATTTTGCCCGATGACGATCGGGGTTCCTGCGTCGGCGCGAATGGCGGTGCGCTGCCCGACCCGGCTGCCGTTGCCGAGCCGCACGTCGCCCACGACGCGAACGATCTCCCCGAGCCGCACCCCGTCCCCGATCTGGGGGAGCACGGAATCGGGATTGAAAAACGTGACCGGGTTCGGACTGACGCCCACCACCGCCGCCAGCC
>JACCXM010000088.1 GCA_013697005.1 Chloroflexia bacterium
GAGCAGCTGGTACGGACCGATCAGCTCCTTTTGCACCATCGAGGGGGGTGGGGCGAAGTAGGGCAAGGTAATGTCGGAGCCGATGGACGGCGGCGGCGGGACGGAGTTGTCACGTTCGCCCTGGGTCACCGCCGCCGGGAACGCCTCGGCGCCGGCCGGTTCCGGGGTCGCGTCCTGGGCGACGACGGCGGGGACTCCGCCGAGCATGACCATCAACCCGAGGGCGATGGCCGCGAAAACGGAGAGACGGGGTTTTTTCGTACGCGGATGACTACGATTCACTACTGACCTCCTAACCGTTGCGATGACCCGCCAACTGCGGCGGGCCCAGGCGTCGGGACCATGCGTCCCTACCCGTTGAGTCCCTGCTGGATGGCATCCGTTACAACGGGTCCGCGTCTCAAACAGAATGCGGATGATGACCGTCGAGCCGGGAGAGGGGGAACACGAGACGGGCAGTGATCAGCGCGATGTGGCCCGGCGCGAGATGCCGCCGGGCCACCAGCGTTCAGCCGGAGGTGAGGAAGCTATGAGGTGGGCGCGAAATTCGGAGCGCGCTTCCAGTCGCGGAACTCGGCGAGGAGACGGTCGCGGGCGGCCGGGCCAATCTGGTCCTCGGAGAGGTGGCCGAGGGCGCGGATGGTCAGCCGAATCTCCTCGATATAGATAATGCAGGCGTCGCAGTAGTCGAGGTGCGCCTGAAAGCGGGCCCGCTCCGCGGGCGGCAATGCATCCTCGAGATACTCGGTTACCAGCTCGACGAATTCCTGGCAGCGAAGATCACCCGGATCGGCCATCGTCTTTATGCCCTCAACCCTCGTCCCGCTCCAGTTCGTGGTCCTGGTCTCTGCGCTGTTGCTCGTCTTCGCTCACCCCCAGATACGGCTCGAGCGCCTGGCGGACGCGCGACCGCGCGCGATGCAAGAGCACCCGTTGATTTGTCGCGGAAAGCTCCAAAACGTTACAGACCTCGTCAGCCTCCCAGCCTTCGACGTCGCGCAGGCGGATGACCGCCTGCTGATTTGAGGGCAGCAGCTCGATCGCCCGGTCGATGGCCGTGCGCGTTTCGGCGGAAAGGATGACCGCCTCGGGGTTGTCCACCAGATCGCGCGGGGGACTCTCCCAGTAGCCGGTCCACTCGTCCCCGGGTGGCCAAAAGCGATCGGGGTCGACTGCGGTCTCACCATTGTCGTCCGCGGGCCGTCGCAGCGCGGCGAAGGGGATCACCCGCCGTTCGCGTTCGCCCCGGCGGCGGGCCTGGTTGGCGAGGATGCTGAAGAGCCAGGTCCGGAAGGATGAGCGCCCTTCGAAGCGGTCCAACCCCTTGAGCACCCCGATCCAGGTCTCCTGGGCGACCTCCTCGGCCACCTCACGATCGCGGACAAAGAGGGTGGCGATGCGGACCAATGATGGGTGGTAGCGTTCAATCAGCGTCGTGAACGCGCGGTCGTCACCCTGCCGCAACGCATCGAGGAGCACATGGTCCGCGGCATCCAATAGCGGTACGCTCGCCATCCTCAGGGGCTCCCGGTCCGGGCGGACAGGCTATGCCACACGTTGACGCTCGACTTCATGACGACACGATACGCGAGCCGGCCGCGCCGCGCATGCCCCATGCACTCCGCGCGGTGCCATGGAGTGTAACGTTTCGTGCTGGTGGTGAGACGAAACGGCGAACACCGAGCACCCCGGGTCCGAATCCCGGCCGCGCGCTCGAACCCGGCAATGATCCGCGATGACGACGCCGGCAGTAACTAGTTGATAGATGGTCTGACGGAGGCGGGAAACGTTGCCGATCCGTGGGCGCGCGAGGGCACGAGGTAGTGGTTGGAGAAGCCATGGATACGACGACCGATATGGACATCGATACGGACAGAAACGCGGAAGCGGAGACAGCTATCGCCCCCTCCCGGCGGCTGGTGATGGCAGCGACGGGACTGCTGGCGGGGGTCGTCGCCACGCTGTTCATGATCCTGCTGATGATGGGGGCGCGGACCTGGCTCGGTATCTCGCCGCCGCCGGAGGCGCTCCCCGACCGCTTCGCGCCGACGATCCCGATCTCGACCTTCTTTGGATTGTTCGACCGCTTCGGTGGCTACAACGGGCTGAAACGGTTCGGTATCACCTCTGGACTGGGAGGAATCTTCGCCGCCGACGCGGTGTTCGGCATCGCCTACGCGCTGATTGTCGAGAGCCGTCGCTCGCGGCAGTCCGGCCGCTGGCAGGAGGGGCTCAGCCGGCTCGCGGTTGGATTCATCATCGCCGCGGCGCTGGTGCTCTGGCTCGGCTCATTGGCGCTGCTGTGGCCGGTGCTCGACGCGAACTACCGCGGCGCGCCTCCGGGTGCAGCCCGGCTGGCGAGCGCGGCGGCGCTGCTGATCGAATATCTGATGTTCGCCTCGGTGGTGATCTTGCTCTACCGCTGGATCGCGCCCCGACCGGCGCTTGCGGCGCGGCCAGTGCCCGTGGGTGAGCCGGTTGGGCGGCGCGCGGTGGTGGCCGGAGCGGCCGGCGTCGCGTTGACGGCGGGCTCCGGCGCGCTGCTGCGCAATCTCAACGCGCAGGCGACGTTTTCATACGATGGTCTGGCCTATAGCGGTCCCGGCGTGGAGCCGATCGCGCCCAACGACAAGTTCTACACGGTCACCAAAAACGTCGTCGATCCCAATGTCGACGCCGGTATCTGGCGGCTGGAGATCGGGGGCATGGTCGAGGAGCCGCGCAGTTACACCTTCGCGGAGCTCATGGCGCTGGCAGGGGTGGAGCAGGAATCGACGCTGATGTGCATCAGCAACCAGATTGGGGCGGGGTTGATGAGCAATGCCGTCTGGCAGGGGGTGCCGCTGCGCGATCTGCTGGAGGCATCACGTCCCATGGACGGCGCGCTGGAGGTCTTCCTCAACGGGGTGGACGCCTACACCGACAGTTTTGCCTTCGAGAAAGCGATGGACCCGACCACGATCGTTGCCTTCGCCATGAATGGCGAGCCGCTGCCGCAGCGCCATGGCTATCCGGCGCGGGTGGTGGTACCGGGGCTCTACGGCGAGAAGAATGTCAAATGGGTAACCCGCATCGAGGTGGTCGACTACGACGCCAAGGGGTTCTACGAGCAACAAGGCTGGGGACCGAACTTCGTCATCCCCACCCGTTCCGATATCTTTGGCCCGCGCTGGGTGCGCCGCCGGGGCGACACCTTCGTTGAACCGTTCGTGGCCGGCGAAATGGCGACCATCCGCGGCCGCGCCTTCGCCGGTGATCGCGGCGTCCAGAATGTCGAGTTCAGCACCGACGACGGCGAAACCTGGCGCGACGTTCGCATCGACTACCCCGGCACAAATCTGACCTGGACCTTCTGGAGCGCGGATTGGGAGCCAGAGGAACCGGGGGACTATACGATCGTCTCGCGGGCAACAGATGGCATGGGCGAACCCCAGCCGAGCGAGGCGCGCGGCATCGTGCCCCAAGGAGCGACCGGGTACCATCGCGTGGTGGCAACGGTTACGGGGTGATGGGGTGATAGGGTGATAGGGAGAGAGTCGTTAAGACGGCACGACGGCACGACGGTCTGTAGGGGCGACGCCGGCGTTGCCTCCGTAACGCTCCGAAGTCCGCAACCCGCAACCCGCAACCCCCTATCACCGCATCACCGCATCACCCCATCACCCTCATGACGTCCGCCCTCGTCACTGGCGGTGCGGGGCTGATCGGCTCGCACATTGTCGACGAGGCGCTGGCCGCCGGTTGGGATGTGCGCATCCTCGACAATCTGCAACGGCAGACGCACCGCGACGGGAAACCGCCCTGGGTGCCGGTGGAGGCCGAGTTCATCCAGGGCGATGTCCGCCACCGGCGGGTCTGGGAGCGGGCGCTGGACGGTGTCGACGTCGTCTTCCACGAGGCGGCCTACGGTGGCTACATGCCGGAGATCGCCAAGTTCATCGCCAGCAACGGGGTCGGCTCGGCGCTGATGCTGGAGACGATCCGGGACCGCAATCTGCCCGTGCGCAAAGTCGTCGTCGCTTCGTCGCAGGCGGTGTACAACGAGGGCGCGTATACCTGCCCCGCGCACGGACATTTCTATGGCTCGACCCGGCCCATCGCCCAGCTCGAGCGCGGCGACTTCGATGTCCATTGTCCGATCTGTGGCGCCGCCACCACCCCGGCGCCAACCGATGAGGACGCGCCGACCGGCGGCGAGAATGTCTACGCCATCTCGAAGATGATCCAGGAGCGGCTGATCCTCAGTTGGGGCCGCGCCACCGGGATTCCGGTCGTCGCGCTGCGCTACTCGTGCACCTACGGTCCACGGCAGTCGCTGTTCAACCCGTACACCGGGGTGATCGCCATTTTCTGCACCCGCCTCGTCAACGATCTGCCGCCGGTGGTCTATGAAGATGGCCGGCAATCGCGCGATCTGATATTCGTTGAAGATGTGGCGCGGGCGAATCTGCTGGTGGCGAGCGATGCCCGCGCCAATGGGCAGGTGTTCAATGTGGGTACGGGGCGGGCGGTGGCGATCGGCGATCTGGCGCGGTTGCTGGCGGAGCGCCTGGGCAAAGCGATCGCGCCGAAGATGCCGGGCGAGTTCCGCCCCGGCGAGATGCGGGCGCTGATCACCGATGCCGCGCGTCTTGGAGCGCTCGGATTCGCGCCGCGCGTGACGCTGGATGAGGGGATCGACCGCTATCTCGATTGGGTGCGGGCGCAGGGGCCGATCGCGGAGTATTTCGCGCGGGCGGAGCGGATGCTGCGCCGGCGGCGGGTGGTGAAACGAGCGGCGGCGCGATGACGACGATGGACGCAAATCTGCCGACCATCGGGGTGATCATCCCGGCGTTGAACGAGGAAGTGACCATCGCCGATCAGGTATCCGAGGTGCTCGCCGTCGCCAGCCAGCCCGAACTTCCGGCTCGTGTCGTCCGCGTTGTCGTCGTCGACAACGGTAGCGAGGACCGCACCGCGCGGCGGGCCGCGGCGGCGGGGGCAACGGTGGTCTCCGAGCCACGACGTGGCTATGGCCGCGCCTGCCAGGCGGGGGTGCTCGCCGCCGGCGATGTCGATCTCATCGTGCAGATGGACGGCGACCGCAGCGACCGTTTCGATGAGCTGTCACTGCTGCTGCGGCCACTTCTGGCCGGGGAGGCCGATTTGGTGATTGGCTCGCGCACGCGCGGATCGTATGAACCGGGGTCGCTGCTGCCGCAGCAACTGTTCGGCAACTGGGTGGCGGCACGGCTTCTGCGACTCCTTTACGGTGTGCGCGTCAGCGATATCGGACCGTTCCGGGTGATCCGCCGCCGCGATCTGCTCGCGCTCGGGATGCGGGAGATGACCTACGGCTGGTCGGTGGAGATGATCGCGCGGGCGGCGCGAAACGGGCTGCAGGTGCGCGAAGTGCCGGTGACCTACCGCAGGCGCGCGGGCGGGGAATCGAAAGTGAGCGGCAATTTCACCGCTTCGCTGCGGGCGGGGGCGCGGATTACGGCGACGATTCTGCGGTGCCGGCGCGCTGGGCGTGGTGCGGCGTGAGCGCGACTGCGTGTAGGGGCGACGCCTGCGTCGCCCGCGCCGATCCGCCGAGGATGTTGGCGGAACCCCAAGGCGCTCAACAGCAGTGGTGCGG
>JACCXM010000090.1 GCA_013697005.1 Chloroflexia bacterium
CGCTCGATGGCGGCGGCTGCCTCGGCGCCGAACGTGGCGGTGACGAATTCGCGCGCATAGGCGTTGATCGCCGCGTCACCCCCGGCCTCGAGCTCGCGCGCCAGATCGCCGCCGAAGAGCACGTTCATCATCGGTTGGCCGGCGAGTTTCGCCAACGCCATGCCGAAGCGGGCCGTGTCCTGGTGTCGCGTCACCATCGTGTTGGCCGCCGCGCCGCCGAAGACGTCGGAGGAAAAGGCGATACCGATCTTGTCGACCAGACCGAACGGCAGGTCGTCAAACGCCCGCGTGTACGTGGCCGAAAGCGCGGGCCGGAAGGCGATGTCGCCGGCGGCGAGCACGGTCAACAGCGCGGTCACGATCACCGCCTGCGCCGTGAGCGGACCCTGGTCCGTGATCACGGTAATCTGATCGGCGCCGCTCAGATCGATACCGGTGACGCGGGTGGAGAGCCGGATATCCAGCCCGTCCGCGAATTGGGCGATGAAGTTGCCCATCCCCGGCGGGTTGACCCGGTCCGAGGGCGATCCGTCGAGGTTGACGGCGAACTTGAAATCGTTCTAGAAATCGAGACACGACAACTGCGCCAGAGGCGCATCGAGCGCCAGCTCGAGGAACGCGGTCGTCAGCGTGTACCACGGCTCACCGGCGAGGTCCGCGGTGGCCTCCTCGCCCGAGATGTCCGGTGCGCCAAGCTCGGCCGCCGCGCCGGTCAGCGACAGGGCGAGACCGACGGCGGTCGACATGTCGTGGTAGGAATCTTGCTCGGCATACGGCAGCCGCACGCCTTTCTCGTAAAACTCCGGGATGAGCGTGACCGGCACGTCCTGACCGCCTTGCGCGATGTAGAGATCGTCGAGCGGGTTGTTCGTGCCGCCGAAGACGTTGGGCACGACCTGATGAAAGAATTGGCCGCCGAAATCGAAGGGCGCGGGAAGGGTGTTATCACAGTAACAGCGGCCGCCGATGCGGTCTCGCGCTTCGAGCACGACGGCCCGCAACCCAAGCGAGGCGAGCTTTTGGCCCGCCCCCAGCCCGGCGACGCCGGCGCCAACCACGATCACATCGACATCGGATGAAGTCGCCGCCACGGGCGTGGCCTGCCGCGCCAGCGTGCGCGTTCCGAACGCCGCGGCGGTCGTGCCGGCGGCCACGCCCCGCACGAGTGCGCGACGCGACAGAGACTGGTCCATGCGGCATGCTCCTGCGCCATGATAAGGGTGACGTGGAGCCGAACGGGGGCGGCTCCGCGCCGCAGCTGACGGTGCGCGCGGGCGACGGTCGTTTCCCGCGCGGCGAGAGCCATCCTATCAGATCAGAGTCGCCGCCAATCGCAACATACCCAGACGGGAACCATCGGCGTCGCGACGGCGATGGGCGTCGTGCGGCGGTAGGGGCGTGGGAGCTACCGCCGCGCCAGCTCCAGCACCGGGACGAGGGCTTCGATGGTGGCCAGGGTCGGCGGGATCGGGTAGATCTGGATGTGCGATACCCCCAGCTCGCCGAACCCGCGCAGCCCGGCGGCGATCTCCTCCGTGCTGCCGCTCAGCGGGACCGCCGCGCTCAGATCGTCCTGCAAGTACCAATGCTCCGGGAACTCGCGCCGGCCACTGGGGTCGACCGAGATCGAGATCGTGCGCTCCACCGTCGAAGGGTCGCGCCCCACGTCGCGGCAGGCGGCGTCGACCTCCTCCCGCAGCGGCGGATAGGCCTCCGGATAGCTGTTGGTGTCGGCCAGCCAACCGTTCCAGATCGGCGCGTGCGGCATCGTCAGGCGCAGCATCCGCGGCCCCCGCGAGCCGATCATGATCGGTGGTCCCCCCGCGCGCGGACCGCGCGGCCGCAGCTCGCAGTTCCGGGCGGAGTAGTACGCCCCCGCGAAATCGATCGCGCCGTCGCGTAGCAGACCGTCGATGATCGTGAAGGCCTCGGCGAAGCGGTCGACGCGGTGATCGAACGGGTACCCGAACATGGTGTACTCGATCTCGTTCCATCCCGCCCCGATGCCCAGGATCAAGCGGCCGCCGCTGATCTCGTCGATCGTGTCCGCGATTTTGGCCAGCAGCGCCGGATTGCGAAACGAGGTCGCCGTCACCAGTGAGCCCAGCTCCACCCGGCTCGTCGCGGCGGCCAGCGCGGCCAGCACCGTCCAGCACTCCCAGGCGCCCTGCGGCGGCCGCCCGGAGGCGTCATTGCGGTAGATCAGGTGGTCGACGAACCAGAGCGAGTCGAACCCCGCCTCTTCGGTCCGCCGCGCCATAGCGACATAGTCGCTCCAGCGGGGGGTCCGCCCCTCCAGGTCCCCCTCGCCCTCCGGCAGGATGATCCCCAGCTTCAGCGCGGGACTCGGTGGCAT
>JACCXM010000092.1 GCA_013697005.1 Chloroflexia bacterium
AGAACCACTCTCCATGCACCCGATCGTCGCCAGTGGCTCGCCGGGGGAAGCGATCAACGGGCTACGCTCTCCGTCCGCACGACACGTCGCCACCGGCGACGGTATCACCTGTGGCATCGGCTACTGGGGATCGCTCTGCTGCCGCGCCGGGTTGATGGAAGAGGCAGTCGGCATCGAGTTTTTCACAAGGTACGTCCGGCCCTACGTCCTGGCCCAGGCGGCGTGGTATTCCACAATCGGCATCGGCGTCACCGGTGGCGAGGTGTTCGCCGCCGTGGAGGCGGCACTGGCGGACGCCGGCGCCTCGTTTCGCCCCATGCTCAACCCCGGTCATCTCATCTCCTACGACGAATGGGTCCACTCCCCGATCGCACCCGGCGACGACACCCCGCTCGCCTCCGGTGTGGCACTGCAATGCGACATCATCCCCACCCCGCTCCCACCCGGCACGGCCCTCAATTGCGAGGACTCGATCGTTCTCGCCGGCGAGGGGTTGCGCGCCGACCTTGCCGCCCGCCACCCGGACATCTGGGTCCGCATCGAACGCAACCGGAGCCTCATGCAGAACCAGCTTGGGTTCACCCTCCGCCCCGAGACGCTCCCCCTTTCCCTGGCGAACGCCTATCTCCCGCCGGGCTGGCTCGCTCCCGAGATAGTCTGCACCCTGGCCTGAGTTCGTTCCAAAGCGGAAACACCCAACGCCAGGGCGGAGAGCATCGTCTCCAGGCGGTACAATTCCGGCTTCTGATCGCCTGCACTACCACGGACCGAGGAGCGCGTCATCCAGTGAGCGAGCAGAGACCACACGTCGGACTGATCGGCTTGGCGGTGATGGGCGAGAATCTCGCCCTCAACATCGCCCGCAACGGCTTTCCCCTGGTCGTCTACAACCGCACCACCGTTCGCACCGAGGAGTATCTGGCCGGTTCCGCTGCCGGCACCGGAATCACCGGCGTTGCCACCCTGCCCGATCTGGTCGCCACGCTGGAACCACCCCGCCAGATCATCCTCATGGTCAAAGCGGGCGTCCCGGTCGACGCCGTGCTCACCGAGCTCGCTCCCCTGCTCGACCCCGGCGACATCGTCGTCGATGGCGGCAACTCATACTTCCGCGACAGCGAGCGGCGCGAGGCCGAGCTGGCCGCGCAAAACCTCATGTTCGTCGGCATGGGCGTCTCCGGTGGGGAGCTCGGCGCGCTGTGGGGTCCTAGTCTCATGCCCGGCGGCCCGCGCGAGGCGTACGACATCCTGGAACCGATGCTGACCGCCATCGCCGCCACAACCGACTACGGCCCCTGTGTGACCTACATCGGTCCCGGCGGCAGTGGCCATTACGTCAAGATGATCCACAATGGTATCGAGTACGGCGACATGCAGTTGATCGCCGAGACCTACGATGTCATGCGCCGCGCGCTCGCCATGCCGGCCACGGAGATCGCCGATGTTTTCGCCGCCTGGAACACCCGCGCCCTCGAGTCGTACCTGATCGAAGTCACCTCCGAGGTGCTCCGCTTCATCGACACCGAAACCGGCCAACCGATTGTCGACGTCATCCTCGACGCGGCGGAGCAGAAAGGCACCGGCCGCTGGACGATCGAGAGCGCGCTCGAGCTGGCCAGCCCGGTCCCCACCATCGACGCCGCGGTCACCGCCCGCAATCTCTCCGCGCTGCGCGGTCTGCGCGTGCAGGCCAGCGAGGTGCTCATGGGTCCGAAATCCCCCGGTGGCGTGTCAGACGCCCAGGCGATGCTCGGCGGCGATGCCGATGCCGCGCTCGCCTCGCTGGAGTCCGCGCTCTATTTCTCGAAGGTCTCCTCCTACGCGCAGGGCATGTCCCTCCTCGCCGCGGCGAGCACCACCTACACCTGGGACCTGAATCTCTCCGAGATCGCGCGCATTTGGACCGGCGGCTGCATCATCCGCGCCGCGTTTCTCGCCGACATCATGCGCGCCTATTCTGAGAACCCGGAGCTGACGAATCTGCTGCTCGATGTCAACGTCGCCCGCAAGTCCGATGAAACTGTCGGCGGCGCGCGCCGCGCCATTGCCACCGCGCGCTCCTGGGGTATCCCGGTGCCGGGCACGTCGTCCGCGCTCGATTATTTCGATACGTTGCGCCAGATCGCCCTGCCCGCCAACCTGATCCAGGCCCAACGCGACTTTTTCGGGGCCCATACCTATTTGCGTACCGATCGCGAAGGCATCCATCACACCCTCTGGCATGGGGACGAGCAACCGTCGGAACCGGTCCCGCTGCAAATCGTGACCGACGCCTGACGAAAAAAGGCAAGCGAGACGCGATGACTGACACCCCTCCCGTCACCACGATGACCGATACCACCGCCGCCGTGCGCGAGCCGATGGCCGATACGGCACTGCCGAACGCCTCCGAGGTCTGGTCCCATCCCATCGACGCCTGGACCCAGGCTCAGGAAAATCTCAATCCGCTCCGCTCCTCCGCCGGCGACCGCGTCATCGCCCCGGCGGCGATGGTCATCTTCGGTGTCAGCGGCGATCTCACCTCGCGCAAGTTGATGCCCGCGCTCTACGACCTGGCGGTCGGGCAGCCGCTACCGGAAGGCTTCTCCGTCGTCGGGGTTTCCCACCGCGACTGGAGCGATGACGAGTTCCGCGAGAAGATGCGCGAGGCGGTCACGGCCAACGCCCGCACCCCTGTCACCGAGGACGCCTGGCAAGGGTTCGCCAAAGGGCTCAGCTACGTTCAGGGCGACTTCGCCGCCGCCGAGACGTACGCCCGCCTGGGCGAGCGGCTGGGCGCGATCGACAGCGAGCGCGGCACCAAAGGCAACCGCATCTTCTATCTGGCCACCTCGCCCAATTTCTTCCTGCCGATCATCAACGGGCTGGCAGCGGCGCAGGTGTCCGAGCGCCAGGCGAACTACGCCGAACCAAGTCAGGGTTGGCAGCGCATCGTCGTCGAAAAACCGTTCGGCCACGATCTCGCCTCGGCGCGCGACCTGATTCGGGAAATGGCGGACGCCTTCTCCGAGCGGCAGATTTACCGCATCGATCATTACCTGGGCAAAGAGACGGTCCAGAACATCCTCGCCTTCCGCTTCGCCAACATTCTCTTCGAGCCGATCTGGAATCGGAACTACGTCGACAACGTGCAGATCACCGCCGCCGAAGCGATCGGGGTCGAGGGCCGCGCCGGTTACTACGACAGCGCCGGCGCCCTGCGCGACATGGTGCAGAGCCATCTCTTGCAGCTCCTCACCGTCGTCTCTATGGAACCGCCAGCGCGATTCAGTGGCAACGCGGTCCGTGACGAAAAAGTCAAAGTGCTGCGCTCCGTCGTGCCCCCCTCCGAGGAGCAGGAAGTCTTGCGCTGGGTCGTCCCCGGGCAATACGGTCCCGGTTATGTCGGCGGCAAGGCGGTCCCCGGCTACTGTGAAGAGGATGGCGTCGCCCCGGACAGCAAGACAGAGACATTCGTCGCCCTGCGCTTGAAAATCGAAAACTGGCGCTGGAATGGGGTCCCCTTCCTGCTGCGCACCGGTAAGCGGCTGCCGCGCCGCGTCACCGAGGTCGCCATCTCCCTGAAGAAGGTGCCGCACATGATCTTCGGCGGCGCCGAGGTCGCGCCCTCCCCGGACGTGATCTCGATGCGCATCCAACCCGACGAGGGGATCGCCATCCGCTTCAACGCCAAGGTCCCCGGCGCCGGCACCCAGATTCGCCCGGTGCGCATGGAGTTCTCCTACGGTTCGGCATTCGGCGAAGCGGGTCCCGACGCCTACGAACGGCTGCTGCTCGACGTCATCCGCGGCGATCCCACCCTCTTCACCCGGCGTGACGAAGTCGAGGCCGAATGGTCGATCGTGCAACCGATTCTCGATGTCTGGGCCGATCCTGGCGCTCCGGCGCCGTTCCCCTACCCCGCGGGTTCGTGGGGACCGGAAGAAGCGGAGACGATGATCGCCCTCACCGACCGCGCCTGGCGGCGGCCGTAGCCGTGGGGAGGCAACGTGGCAACCGGCACATCTGAGCGGCGCCCCGCCGCACGACCGATCCCCGGCGCGTCGTGGCAGGCCCGGGTCTACGATGCGGGGGAGATCACCGCGCAGCTCAACGTCCTTTGGCGTCGTCATGCCGAGGCCCGCGATGCCGCGGCGCCCTCCCCCAACGGCCACGCCAGCGATACCCCCGTGCCGATGGTCACCGCCCGCGCCGCGACCCTCAACCTGATCGCCGCCACGCGCTCGAAGACCGACGCCGCGCGGGTCCAACAAACGATCGCCGAGCTCTCTGATATCTACCCCTCACGCGCGACCGTGCTCATCGCCGATCCGGCGCAGGATACCGGGGCCGCGGCCGGGATGGACGTCCGGGTCGATCTGCTCGAGCAGGAAGCGACCCGCGGCCGGCCCGCCATCGTCTTCGAGTGCGTGACCGTCGACGTCAGCACCGAAAATGAGCGGCAACTCGCCTCGATCGCCTCGCCCCTGCTGGTGCCCGATCTCCCCGATTTCCTCTGGTGGTCCGCCGACACGGCCCACGGCGGTTCGCTCTTCTCGGAGCTGGTTGGCATCTCCGATCGCCTCATCGTCGATAGCGCCGTGTCGCAACACGCCGCCGGGGCCATGCAGACGCTGCTGGGATTCGTCCGTGCGCCCGGTGACCACGCCGCGCTCAGCGATTTCGCCTGGGCTCGCCTCACCCCCTGGCGACGCCTGACATCACAGTTTTTCGACGTACCGGCGACGTTGCCGATCCTCGATCTGATCGATGAGGCGACCGTGACCTATGCCAACTCCCCCAACACCGGGTCCGGTTTCACCAGCGCGCTGCTCTACGCGGGCTGGCTCGGTTCCCGCCTCAACTGGCGCACCCCGGGCGAGCTCCTCCCGGTACGCGGCGATCCGAACGTCTGGCGAGCGACATTGCGTGCCGGCGCGGCGGGCAGGCAACGCGAAGTCACCCTGACCCTGCGCCCCACCGCCCGTCCCCTCGCCGCCTCGACCCTCCTCGACGTGCGGCTGGCGGCGGACGGCGGCAAGGGCGGATTCTTCATCGTCGAGCGCCTCGACGCGAACGAGATTTCGACCACGAGCGATAGCCCCGAGATGCCAGGCATGGTGCGCACCGTCTTTGCCCCAATTCCCGGCGCGGCGGATCTCCTGGGCGAGGAGCTGCGCGTGTTCGGGCGCGATCCCGTATTCGAGGCGGCCCTCATCTTTGCCGCCGATATGGCCCCCGAAGGCTTTGCGGGGGCGAGACCACGGTGAGCGAAACCTCCCCATCACCCCATCACCCCATCACCCCATCACCCTTTGAAATCGACCCGGCACCCCATGGCGAAGTCATCGTCGTTGTCGACGGCTCCGCGCTGGCGCGGGCCGCCGCGGAACGGTTCGCGCGCGTGGTCGAGCACTCCGTTTCCGAGCGGGGAGAGGCATTCGTCGCGCTTTCCGGGGGCAGCACACCCAAACAAATGGGCGCCATTCTCGCCCGCGAGCCGTATCGCTCGCGCATCCCATGGGATCGTGTCCATATCTACTGGGGCGATGAGCGCTGGGTTCCTCTCGGCTCCCCCGAGAGCAACGCGGGCGAAGCGAAACGCGGCTTCCTCGATCTCGTTCCGATTCCATTGGCCAACGTCCGTGCGTGGGATACCGGGGCAGAGACACCGGGGGTCGCCGCGGCCGCCTATGAAGCCCTCCTGCGCCGGGACTTCAGCGTCGCCCCGAGGTTCCTGCCCCGCTTCGATCTGGTGCTGCTCGGCATGGGCGATGACGGCCATACGGCGTCCCTCTTTCCTGACACGGAAGCTCTGGCCGAGCGCGAGCTGCTCGCCGTCGCCAACTTCGTGCCGAAGATGGACACCACCCGTCTCACCCTCACCTTGCCGGTGCTCAATGCCGGTCGCGAGATCATTTTTCTCGTTGGCGGTCCGGGGAAAGCCGATACGCTCGAGGCGGTATTGGCGGGCGAGCAGACTGCCGCGGAGCTGCCAGCGCGGTTGATTCAGCCCGCCCCTCCCGACGGGAAACTCACCTGGTTGATCGACGAAGACGCCGCGGCATCGCTCCCCCGCCGGTCCCCCTGACGTGGAGTTGGCTGCTCGTCTCGACCGCCTCGCCGCCGCCGCCGCCGATCTGGTCAAACCCGGTATGACCGTGGGCCTCGGCACTGGTTCCACCGCCGACGCGCTCATCCGCGAGCTGGGCCGTCGCGTCGCCGCCGGTCTGCTCATGACCGGGGTGGCGACCTCGTGCCAATCCGAGACGCTCGCGCGCGATCTCGGCATTCCACTTGTCACCCTGGACGAGGTGGCGCGTCTCGATCTCGGTATCGACGGCGCCGACGAGATCGACCCCGCGCTCGATGCGATCAAGGGACGCGGCGGCGCCCTGCTCCGGGAAAAACTGGTCGCCCTTGCCTGCGACGATTACGTGCTCGTGGCAACGACGGAGAAGAGCGTCGATCGCCTCGGCGAGCGCACTCCCCTACCAGTCGAAATCATCGCGTTCGGTTGGTCGCACACCGCCGAACGCATCCGGGCGCTCGGCTACGCTCCCCAGCTCCGCATGACCGTCGGCGATTGCAGCCAGCCCGCGACCACCGATAACGGCGGCTACATTCTGGATTGCGCGACCGGCTCCATGGCTGACCCGGCAGGACTCGCAAAGTCGATCAAGATCATCCCCGGAGTCGTCGAGCACGGTTTGTTTCTGAGCATCGCCACGTCTGTCATGCAGGTCGATCCCCACGGAGACGTGTTCATCCGATCCCGCCCGGAGGTGTAGCGCGGGATACAGATCCCAATTTGACGCCGTCCACCGCCCCACTTAGCCTGCGGCCATACAGAGGGAGTAACCGCCGCTCCGGTGATCGGGGCGGACTCGCATCCGACAGTACGCCTCCGTGCCGGATTCGAGAAGCGAAAGCAGTCGCTTGGCCAGACTCTGGCTC
>JACCXM010000094.1 GCA_013697005.1 Chloroflexia bacterium
GCAGCGGCGTCGCTGCCACAGGACGACGGACTCTCATAATTGTTGGACCAACCAACGGGGGCAGGTCACAATATCACGTTCTGTTGGAATACGCGGAACGTTTCATTGGGTTTGACGAGACTGATCAACAACTGGCGGGTTACATACTCGCTAGACTCATTGGCTTAGATGAAATCGCTGCCATGCTGGAACATGGAGGGCTGTTGACACCAGCCGTTCTTGAAACATCGTTTCAAACACTAATGTTGGATTCGGAAGTTAGCGAACATGCGAATGCTTATATTACCTCGCTAAATCGCCTCAAATCGGCAATGCTCAATTTGGCAAGCCTTCCTCTGTGAACTGGTGCGGCGGTTGCTCCGTGGCGTCGTGATCGCCGCCAATGTGCCCGGTGATGTGCAGTCCGCTGCAATCGCCAATGCGATAGAGATACTGAAGGTAGCTCAATGGCCAGAATCGCGCCGTAGGCGGGAGCTTGCTCGGGTCGAATGGTTGCGGCCCATAGACGCCTGCGGCGTCCATTTCTTCGATGCTCGGTATTGGCGGAAACTTGCCGGGTGAGTCGGGATTATCGACCACGATTCGTTACTCCGTTCAGTCAGCCGCGAGCGAAACCGGCTCTAAATCCGTTGACAGTATGCGGATTTTGATAGCGATATTGTTGAGCGCCACGTCGACGTGGCGCCTCGACGACGACGACGCCAAGCGACATCCCGGAAATGATCCGGTTGCGCGCGGGGAAATTTTGCGCATCTGGCTTGGCGCCCGGGGGAAACTCGGAGATGACGGCGCCCTGCGCGGCGATCTTTTCCGCCAGCAGGCGGTGTTCACCTGGATAGATCACGTCCAGACCCGATCCCAGCACCGCGATCGTCCGCCCGCCGGACTCCAGAGCCGCCCGATGGGCAACGCCATCGACGCCGCGTGCCAGACCAGAGATCACGGTGACTCCCGCCTGAGCCAGTTCCGCGCCGATCCTGCCAGCGCACTGCAGACCGTACGGTGTTGCCCGCCGGGTGCCAACAATGGCTACTGACGCGTCGTCGTCGGTGACGATCTCACCGCGGACGTACAAAATGGAAGGCCGACCCGAAATCTCAGCCAGCAGGCGGGGATACTCGCGATCTCCGGGATGGGTCACGCGCATCCCTAGCGCTGTGATGCGCTCCAGTTCGCGCTGGGGGTCGGCACGGGCGCGCACCGCCAGGAGCTCGGAAAGTGGTTTTGGCTCGAGCACCGCAAGCAGTGCTTGTCTCGGTGCGCACCAGGCTACTTCGAGGCTGCCAAACCGCTCCACGAGCCGCGCGATCCGGGCCGGGCCGATGTGCGGCACGCGGGAAATCGCGAGCCAGAATGCTGCATCCGTTGCTGGCACTTCCGCATCGCGAAGCACGTCATCTGGCGCGATCGCCTCGGGCACTGACTCTCTCCCCCCTCATCTCTCCCGTGCGGATTGTAACGGCACAATTGACCTGATTCGCCAAGAGTGACTCATGAATGAACGCGCTTGGATAGAATGGCGAGCATCATGGAGTCGCCAACCCGCCGGCTCTGCGAAAAATCCGCGCGAATCAGTGGAGGTCTGATGAGGCTCAATAATCCGGTCAAAGACATGATGCGCAATGGCGGGACGGCCATCGGCGTCTTCATCCCGATGCCCTCGCCCGACATCGTCGAAATCATCGGGCTTGCCGGTTTCGACTTCGCCTTGCTCGATGCCGAGCATGGCCGGATAACTCCCGACGATGCGTACCCGATGATTCTTGCCGCCGAGGCGCGCGATATTCCGGCCATGATCCGGGTGGGCGAGAACGACCGGCAGGTTGTCCTCAAATATCTGGACCTGGGCGTCTCCGGTGTCATGATTCCACAGACCAACTCCGCCACCCTGGCGCGGGAGGCGATCGAGGCGATGCGCTATGCTCCGGCCGGGCTGCGCGGACTGGCCGGAGGCCGCACCTTCGATTACGGCCAAGGTGCGGCGATGGCCGAACTCGTACCGGCGATCAACGACCGCGTCTTGAGCATCATTCAGTTCGAGCACATCGACGCCCTGGCGCACCTCGATGAGATTCTCAGACTGCCGGGAATTGATGTGCTGTTCGTTGGGCCCACTGATCTCCATCAATCGATGGGCTTCGGTGGCCAACTGGGAGTTCCTGAAGTTGAATCGGTGATTCAGCAAGTGGTCGACAAAGCAAAGGAGCGAGGCGTGGCACTCGCCATCGTCGCCCCCGACGCCGACACGACAAACCGGCGAGTTGCTCAGGGATTCCAGATGATCGTCACCAACGTTCCGTCGCTGCTCTTGCGCGCCTCCAAAGAACTGCTCGGAGCGATCAGCCGCTAGATCGTTTGTGTTGCTGCTGATCGGTTCGTTGTGCAGTACGGTCAACACTTATTGAGCGCGGCATCGTCCTGTGGTATCCTCGGCGGCCAGCAGATGTTCGAATTACACAAGTTTGGGCTCCTCGCGAAACGCGATTCGCCGCAGTGCATGGTATCGCACGCCGCGTTGGGCAGTAACTCGCTAGTCGGGAAACGTCCACGCCGGTCAGCGTCGGCGCGCCGGTGACCGGGAGAGGAGCCAGCATGGTCACGAAGCGGAAAGCGACCGGTCATTTGCCAAAAGATACTGGCGGCAACGGGCGGGTCGGTCCCATCCTCGAGGTGCGCAATCTCCAGACGCAATTCCAAACGCAGGATGGCGTCGTCAAGGCCGTCGACGACGTTTCCTTTTATGTCATGCCGGGCGAAACACTCGGTGTGGTCGGAGAGTCCGGCTGTGGCAAGAGCATGACCGGGCTCTCAATCATGCGTCTCATCCCGAGTCCGCCGGGCAAGATCGTTGCTGGTGAAATTCTGTTCGAAGGCGACGACATCCTGCGCATGACTGACGAGCAGGTCCGCTCAATTCGCGGCAATGACATCGCCATGATCTTTCAAGATCCCATGACCTCGCTCAACCCCGTTTTGACCATCAACCGCCAGATCAGCGAAGCCCTGCAACTGCATATGAATATGAACAAGGGTCAGGCGCGCGAGCGGACGATCGAGCTGCTGAAAATGGTCGGCATCCCCAACGCGGAAGAGCGCATCGACCAGTACCCGCACCAATTCTCGGGGGGCATGCGCCAGCGCGTGATGATCGCGATGGCGCTTTCCTGTAACCCGAAGCTGCTCATCGCCGATGAACCAACCACCGCACTCGATGTGACGATCCAGGCCCAAATCCTCGATCTCATGCGCGTTCTGCAAACAGAGCGCGATACCGGGGTCATTCTCGTCACGCACTCGATGGGTGTCGTGGCTGGCATGGCCGACCGCATCCAGGTCATGTACGCTGGGCATATTGTCGAGACCGCATCCACAGAAGAAATCTTCGCCAATCCACGTCATCCCTACACGGTCGGTCTGCTCAAGTCGATTCCGCGGCTCGATGCGCAGCGAAAGGAAAAGCTCGAGCCGATTCGGGGATTGCCGCCTGACTTGATCGATCTTCCCGACATGTGCCCCTTCGTGCCTCGCTGCAATTATGCCCGCGAGAAGTGCGAGCAAAATAATCCGCCGCTGCTCGAAGTCAATCCCGGTCATTGGTCGGCATGTTGGTTCTGGGAAGAAGTGAGCAAGGAATCCGATCAGGATCTGGTCGCACTGCGCCATGGCAAGCCGCTGCCATCCAGCGACGTGGATTACTCATTCGAGACAGTCGTGCCCGGCTCCCATGGCGTCCTCGATTTGGACAACCCAGGGTTGCCTGGGGCGCCGCCCAATCTCGATACCAACGCGGTCTGACAGGAGGCATCTCATGATGGCATCGGAATTGACCAGCGCCTCCGGGACCGCAACCCAGCCTGTGCAACCCCAGCCAACAGGAAATGGCGTCAGCAGCAATGGCGCTGGCGAAGCGCTCCTTTCGGTCAAGAATCTGGTCATGCATTTCCCGCTGACTCGCGGAATCATCATTCAGCGAAAAGTCGGCGCGGTGCAAGCCGTGGATGGCGTCTCATTCGATGTCAAGCCGGGCGAAACACTTGGTCTCGTCGGCGAGTCGGGTTGTGGGAAATCGACCACCGGCCGGGCCATCCTTCAGCTTTATAAGCCGACCGCCGGTGAGGTGGTGTTCAAAGGGAAAGATCTCACCAAGCTCAATGGCGGTGACATGCGCCGGATGCGGCGTCACTTGCAGATGATCTTTCAGGATCCCTACGCCTCACTCAACCCCCGGATGACGGTCGGCAACATCGTTTCCGAACCGATGCAGATTCACAACCTGGTACCTAAGAAAGAGCGCACTCAGCGCGTGCAGGAGCTGCTGGAGACGGTCGGCCTGAATCCCTATTTCGCCAATCGCTATCCGCATGAGTTTTCCGGTGGCCAGCGGCAGCGGATCGGAATCGCGCGCGCACTTGCGGCAAATCCGGACTTCATCGTTGCCGACGAACCGGTTTCGGCGCTTGACGTTTCCATTCAGGCGCAGATTGTCAATCTGCTCGAAGATCTCCAACAGCGTTTCGGTCTGACGTATCTGTTCATCGCGCACGATCTTTCGGTGGTCAAGCACATTTCCGATCGGGTGGCGGTCATGTATCTCGGCAAAATCGTCGAGATGGCTGAGCGCAATGAGCTCTACGCCGATCCACTCCACCCCTACACCAAGGCACTCCTTTCGGCGGTGCCCATTCCCGATCCGGTCATTGAGAAGCGCCGCGAGCGGATCATTCTTCCCGGTGACGTACCCAGTCCGATCAACCCGCCTTCGGGTTGTCATTTCCATTCGCGCTGCCCCTACGCCATGGAAGTCTGTCGTCAGGTCGATCCAGTTTTTGCCGATCAGGGCAACGGTCACTTCGTCGCCTGCCATCTGTATGCTGGCTCTGGCGCCGAGCAGGCTCCCGGCGGCGCTGCCAAGTTCAACGCTATTTAGATGCCAAATCCCGCCGTCTCCGGCTGATGTCAGGCTTCGGGGATTTCGACCCGCGTTATATCATCGCGATCATCGTCACGTTTATCGTCGCGATCACCGTCCATGAGTTCATGCACGCCTGGACCGCGTGGGTACTCGGCGATGATACCGCCCGCCTCCTGGGGCGAATCAGCCTCAATCCCACCGTTCATTTCGATCCGATCGGTGCTCTCATGTTCTTGTTGATCGCCTTCGGATTCCCCGGGATCGCGTGGGGAAAGCCGGTTCCGGTGAACGACTACCGGCTGCGTCCGGCGGGACGATTCGGCCGCCAAGGAAGCATGGCGCTCGTCTCCCTGGCGGGTCCGCTGTCCAATGTCGTTCTCGGCGCAGTGGCGGCGGGGATCTTGCGCTTCTCGTCGATCACGGGATCGAGCGTTGCTGTCATCACCGAGTTTCTGCAGCTATTCATGATTGTGAATTTCAGCTTGGCCGCGTTCAACATGATCCCATTGCCTCCCCTCGACGGATCGCGCATCCTCATCGCGCTATTGCCGCCATTTTGGCGGCCAGTCTTAGCCCCACTCGAGCGCTACGGTGTCGCCATTCTGCTGCTTCTACTCCTGCTCGGCGGTGGGCTGGGGAGCAGCATCATTGGCGCCATTACGTCACCCGTCCGCGATCTCCTCTTCCGCATTTTCGCTGGAAGCTAGCCCGATGGCGACGCCGCCCACCAGCGTTTCGACGCTCGACCGGTATCAGCTCCGGCTCCCCGTCTTTGAAGGGCCACTGGACGTTTTACTGCGATTGATCGAACGCGAGCAATTGGAAATCAGTGAGGTTTCGTTGATCTCGGTCTTCGATCAGTTCGTCACTTTTTTGCAGACCCTCGATTCGCCACCCGTCGTTGTTGCTGAATTTCTTGCGGTCGCCGGCAGACTTTCGCTGCTCAAGTCGCGCGCGCTCTTGCCGAAACCTCAAATGCTTGTGGAGGAGCCAGATGAATTTGATCTGGTTCAGCAACTGGAGGAGTACCGTGTCGTCAAGGCGGCGGCGGATGTGTTGGCCGGACGCCAGCGAGATGGATCGGGCATATTTGGCCGAGGCGACGGGATTGCTTCGCCGAACCCGGCACCACCACAATTCGCGCCGCAATCGCCGACGTCGTTGGCGAATGCCGTTGGGCGATGGCTGACTCGCTTCCCGGTACAACCCACGGTGATGGCGAGCCGGAGCACTGTCTCTCTGCGCGTGATGATCGGCCGAATCTCGGCCGCCTTCGACGAGAGGCGCCGGGTTTCATTCGAGGAAATCGTCGGAAGCTGCTCCTGCCGGCAAGAAGTGGGCGTCGCGTTCCTCGCCGTACTGATTCTCCTGCGGCGCCAAGCTGTCCGTGCGTCGCAGGCTGAGATTTTCGGTGCCATCCTGCTTCAACGGTCTCAGGCCCCCAGGGACTATCCGGTGGAGACACTGCAAATTGAGCGACAATTGCTCGATGGTAGACAGTGATTCGCTGACCGGCACCAGCATCCCGCCGGTGCAGCGTGGCTTTTCTGATGACTGCGAAGTCAACCCGAATGACCTCTCCGCGCTCATCGAAGCACTTCTTCTCGTCGCACCGGAGCCAGCAGATCTGCGTGCACTCGCCACCGCCGCCGGCGTTTCCATTCACGCTATCGAAGAGACTTTGGCAGTGATGCAAGCCGATGAAACGCGCGGTCTGGTCGTCGTCCGCCACCAGGAGACGGTGCACCTTGCTTCCGCACCGCGCTTTGCGCCGGTGGTCCGCCGCTTCTTGCGACTGGAACGAGAGGCGAAACTCACCGGGGCGGCACTGGAGACGGTTGCCTTGATTGCCTACCGTCAGCCAGTTACGCGGGCCGAAATCGAGTTTCTGCGCGGCGTCGATTGCTCTGGAGTTCTGGCGACACTTCACGCCAGGGGGCTAGTAGAGGTGGCGGGGAAACTTCCGACCGTTGGCAACCCGAATCAGTATGTGACGACAGTCGAATTTCTTCGCCAGTTCGGTCTGCGATCGCTCACCGAGCTGCCGTCCCTGGCAGAGCTAGCCGGCGGCGCTACGGACCGTCTGTTCGAGGGATTGGCCACATCTCGACCCGGCGACGATCATCATCTCACGGGACACGTCACTAGACCGTAGTTGGCGCGAGGGAGCGTGCGCGAGCGACCGACTCGACAATCGCGTCGATGGTGGCGTCGATCTGCGCTTCGGTATTCCCGCGTCCCACTGTGAACCGCAACGCGGAACGGCAGGCATCGTCGCTGAGACCCATGGCGCGGAGGACATGGCTCGGCTCGGTGCTTCCCGTCGTACAGGCCGACCCGGTGGATGCCGCGACGCCGTGCATATCGAGGCTGAGCAGCATCGTCTCACCCTCAACCCCCGAAATCGACAGATTGAGGTTGTTTGGCAGCCGCAGCTCAGGAACAAGCGGCCCGTTCACGGTGACATGGGGGACGGACTTCAGGATGCCGCTCCAGAGACGGTCGCG
Source organism: Chloroflexia bacterium (assembly GCA_013697005.1). Lineage (GTDB taxonomy): Bacteria > Chloroflexota > Chloroflexia > Thermomicrobiales > UBA6265 > JACCXM01. The sequence goes on from JACCXM010000094.1 coordinate 7,420, forward strand.
GAGCGTGGCGCAGTGACGCCGGTAGTCGAACATCTGATCATCGGCTCGGTCCAGTGCGGCGCCAAGACCGACGATGCCCGGCACGTTTTCGGTGCCGCCGCGACGGCCCTGCTCTTGCCCGCCGCCCTGCTGATGGAAATCGACAACCGTTCCCTGACGAACGTAAAGTAGACCAACGCCTTTCGGACCGTAAAACTTGTGCGCCGAGAGCGAGAGAAGATCGACACCGAGATCATCGACGTGCAACGTCGCCATGCCTGCCGCCTGCACCGCATCGGTGTGGAACAGGATTCCGCGCTCACGCGCAATCGCCGCGATGTCCCGCAAGGGTTGAATCGCACCCGATTCATTGTTGGCATACATCACTGAGACCAGACAGGTCTCTGGTCGAAGGGCGGCGGCAACGGCGCCCGGATCGACTATCCCCTGACGATCCGCTTGGACGAACGACAGCGAAAACCCCTGCCGTTCCAGAGCAAACGCGGTGTGCAGTACCGCATGATGCTCGATTTCGGTGGTGACAATGTGTGGCCGCGGCGATATGCCGCGTCTGGCGAGACGGGCGCCCCACGCCACCCCGCGCAACGCGAGGTTATCGCTTTCCGTCGCCCCGCTGGTAAAGACGATCTCACCAGGATTGCACTCGAGTACTCGTGCCGCCTGGGAACGAGCGTGATCGAGCGCCGCTCGTGATTCCTGTCCTTGGTGGTAGAAGCTGGACGGATTGCCAAACCGATCGGTGAAGTACGGCAACATCACCGCCAGCACGTCAGGATCAACGGGGGTTGTCGCCGCGTGATCGAGATAGATGAAATCGCCCGTTGCCGCCGGCACGGTCTAGTCCACCGCGACGTCTACCCTGGCAGGTTTCCTTGGGGAATGACTGATCAAATCTCCGAGCGTATTGGAATCGAGCGTGCTGACGATCGCGTCTCGCATCTGAAGCCAGACAGGGCGAGTTTCACAGCCTGGAATCAGCGGACAAACCTGCTCGGTGATGTCTTCTGATACGCACTCCATCGGCGCGACCGGACCTTCCATGACGCGGTAGACCTCACCCACCCGAACCTCATGCGGGTCCCGGGTGAGCTGATATCCGCCTCGCGCCCCGCGTGTGCTCGAGACGAGCCCCGCGCGGCGCAACGGCCCGATCAGTTGCTCCAGATATGGCATGGGAACGGAGGACGCCTTAGACACCGCGGCAACGGACATCGGACCTTGGCCATAATTCTTGGCCAGGGCCACCATAGCCCGAACGCCATATTCGCCGCGAGAGGAAACTTTCATGGATTTCCTGCCAGAGTGCGAGCCGAGGACCGAGCTGATCGTAGCGCTCAGCGCGGCACTATTCAAGGGAAACCCTGTTCTCGATGCGCCAGTGCCTCCTTGTTAGCCTTACCCGCGGAACTGTTGCAACGGACCCCTCTCGATCGCCGCACGGAGCGCACGCAACGGATCAGGCGCCACTTGGCGATAGATGTGCAGGAATCGGTCACCTGTAAACATGCCCCGATACATTCCGGCCTCGGTTACTGGCAGCGCCCAGCGCCCTTCGTCCCGCATCACCTGCTGCGCATCATGGATCGGCGTATTGATATCCACCGTGATGGGGTCGTGCTCCATGACCTGTCCGACAGTTCGTCCCGCCGCGGTCTGCGCCAACTCGACAAGCAGCGTATTGCGCCAAAGCATGCCGATCACCCGGCCATCCTTGGTTACGGCGATGTCGCGTGGGCCGCCCCGCAGTGCGTTCGCCAGCGGCTGATCCGGGGATATCCCTCCCATATCCCAGAGTGCGAACGGCCCAACGCGGAGCCGTCGCATCGCCGATTCCACCCGAACCGCGCGGTCTTCGGCGTAGGCCACAACCATGATAAAGAGTGCCAAGAGAGCCAGAATCACGCTCTGAACCACGATCAGGCTAAATACGAGCAACACGAGGGCGAACGCTTCTCCGACCAGGACGGCGATTCGCGTGGCCACATCGCGGCCGAGGACCGTACTCAGGGCGGCGCGGAAAATCCTGCCTCCGTCCATCGGGAAAGCCGGCAGCAAATTGAAGACAATGATCAGCACGTTGGCATAAAGGAGCGTTGTCAAGAGACCGGACAGCGAAGGATCGAAAACGGTCAGCGCATACTCCTCCAGCGTCGAAAAACCGCGCGCGATGCCGGTCAGAAGCACCAATGGGGTCAGCGCCGTGACAAAGGCGAGATTTGCCGCCGGTCCGGCCAGAGCAACGAGCATCTCCACGCGGGGATCATCGGGAATCTCCTCCATCCGCGCGACCCCTCCGATCGCGGAAAGTGAGACATCGTGGACGACGATGCCATGTTGCCTGGCCATGAATGCGTGGCCGAACTCGTGGAGAAGAACGCAGGCAAACACGAGGAGAATGAGGAGAAGGGTAAAGACGACCGCGGCGGCACCGAGACCGGCGCCCAAGCGCCGCCAATCAATGATCACCCATAGGAACACCAAACCAAACGTCGGGTGCAGCCGAACGTCGATTCCCCTTACTCGCCCAATGGTCAACGATCTCGTCATGAGATGAGGGTACCGGTGCGCCCCCGCATTCTCAAGCGCCCGCATGTCCATTTCTACCGGGACCGATCGCGCGCGAGCAAATGAAATCCCGAATCATTCAAGAGACCGCGAAAACTACGACCAACCCACGAAGTGATCGAAACGGCCATGCTACACTCTCGCATTCGATGATGATTGATGTATTGGCGCGCTTTTCCGTGTTGGTCGAGCCCCACTTGACATGACTGATTCCGGACTGAGCACGCGGCTCCGCCAGCAATCGCGTCGAGCCGGACTGATGGTCGGGATCACGATGGTCCTGGCGATCGTCATACTGATATTCGGCGCGGCAGGATTGTTCGCCTGGCTATCGCAACCGTTTTCGGACCTGATTCCCATTTCCGCGCCTGCCGCGAATGTCCCGGCGCCAAGCGATTCAGTCGACGGTGGCGGAGGTGTCGTCCCGACGGCCGCACCACAGGTCGCCGCTCAAGTGGAGGCAACCGAAGTCCCGGCGATCGAACCGACTCGTTCGGCGGATAGCTTCGAGCCTAGTCATCAGATTGCCTCCGGGTCTTCCATCAACTTCAGGACCGGTCCATCTGTTTCCGATGGGATCATCGAGGCCCTACCGCCAGGAGCGCCGCTGCAATTCCTTGATGAAGATGCAAACTCGGCAGACGGAGTGCGCTGGATGCGGTTTCGCAACGAAAATGGCGACGAGGGCTGGGTGCGCGAAATCGACACCGGGACGTATCAACCATGACAATTTGCTGGAACACGACTGACCCAACACAGAAAGAAAGTGGCGGTCAATGCAACGTATCCTGATCGTGGGGCTTGGTCTGATCGGTGGCTCCGTCGGTCTTGCGCTGCGCCGGTGGTCTGATGAGCGCAAAGTCGATGGGCGCAAGCCACTGGAAATCACCGGGTTTGACCCCAATCTCGATCACCAACGCGCCGCCGAAAAGATGGGCGCCGTCGACCGCGGCGCCTGGGACCTGGTCAAAGCGGCGCGCGATGCCGACGTTGTCGTGCTCGCCACACCCGTGAACGCGCTCAAAGACGTGATGCAGGATCTGGCGCCTCACTTGCGTCCGGAAACGATCGTTACCGATACCGGATCGACCAAGAGCCAAGCGCTGCGATGGGCCGCCGAGATCTTGCCGCGGTCGGTCCATTTCGTGGGCGGCCACCCGATGGCCGGCAAGACCCAGAGTATCGAAGGCGCCGACGCGGAACTCTTCGCCGGAGCGACATGGTGCATTTCACCGTCCGTCACCGCCTCGGAAGACGCGGTCCGCACCGTTCTCGGTCTGGTCGCGGCCGCTGGGGCCGAGCCGTTTTTCATCGATCCAGAAGAACATGACGCGTATGTCGCGGGGATCAGTCATCTGCCATTTGTGGTCAGCACCGCGCTCATGAACGCCGTGTCACGCGATGCATCCTGGCGAGATATGAAAAGTCTGACCGCCGGTGGTTTTCGCGACGCCACACGTCTCGCCTCGGGTAGCCCGGCCATGCATCGTGACATCCTGCTCACCAATCGTGAGTCGGTCATTCGCTGGATCGATGCTTTCACCGAATCGTTGGGTGACGTGCGGCGGACGCTCGCCGCGAATGATGAAAACACTTCAGCCGCACTCGACACGTACTTTACGGACGCGAGGGAAGCGCGGGCTTTGTGGTCCACCCAGGTCACGCGGGACGGCGAGTTGCTCCAGGCAACAAGCGCCGAGCTCCAGCCCGAGAGCGTCTCCGACCACATGGGCCGCATGTTCCTGGGCGGTTTTGCCAAACGGTTACGGACTCCATCGACACGGGGCAGTTCGACGCCACCGGGGACGGAACGATGAATGCGAGCGATCCCGGCGAGCGCTCGACCCGGGTCGAGCGCGAGATACTCGAGATTCTGGAGCGGGCGGATTCGGCGCAATCGCCTGTCGAAAATCTCCAGGCGACCGTGCGACGGCAACACGCCGTGGCACGGACCAAGGTAGCGAACCCAGGACGTTCCGGATGGTCATGGTTGGCAAGATCGCCTGATGTCATCAGAATTGGCGGCGCGCTCGTGCTGGCGGCCGCCGCGGCAATGATCGCCGGTGCGTCGCAGTTCGCGGCGATCATGCTTGCCATTGGCAGCGCGGCCGCCTTTTTATCCCTCTGGATGCCGGCGCGTCCGTCAGGGATCGGTGAAGCGCCGCGCTGGCGTGGCCAGCGGCTCGACGATGACGATCCTCCATTCGGATTCGGTGGCCGTGCCCCGTCTCGGCGCGGTCCGAAACGGCCTCCGCCATGAACGGCGCGACCGGTGTGCAACCCGTTAGCCATCGGGTTTCCTTCTGAGGGGGGTCGGTTTTGCCGTCACTGGTCTCCGATGCGGTCGATGCGTATGTGATTCGGCGGATCAATGCCAGATTGCAATTCCTGCTGTTGCAGCTTAGAGCCGATGCGCCGTTTGGCAGTTCCTGGCAAGCGATCCACGCTCGTGTCGGTCAGGACGAAACCGCCCTTTCGGCGGCAGAACGGGCTCTGATCGAAACAACGGGACTTGAAGCAGGAACGGTGTATAGCGCAGACTATGTCAACCAGATATTCGATCACGCGCGGGATGCGGTCGTCCTGATTCCCGTCTTCGCCTTCGAGGTCGAACCGCACGCAATCATCGCACCGGGCTCTGATTTTCTCGCCTTTGAGTGGTGCGAACGCGAGGAAGCGACCGCCCGTTTGCTCTGGGCAGGTCAACGCTGGTCTGTGCGGCACATTGACGATGTCATTGGAACAGGTGGTCCCGCCGCCGAGTTCTACCGAATCCAGTAACTCATTCTTCATATCGCCGGACTACAATCAGTGCTGAAACACCGCTCGAACGTCACCATGCGTTTCGGGCCCATGAGGAGCGCGCATGCCCGATTTCAAGATCGTCGCCGACATCAGACCGACCGGGGATCAGCCCGCCGCAATCGAGCAGCTCGTGGACGGTCTGAACGCCGGTAAGCGGTTTCAGACGCTGCTCGGGGTCACGGGCTCGGGAAAGACCTTCACGATGGCTAACGTCATCGAGCGGGTAAATCGGCCAACGCTTGTCCTGGCCCACAACAAGACGCTGGCCGCGCAACTCTATGCGGAATTCACGGATGTTTTTCCGAACAACGCGGTTGAGTACTTCGTTTCGTACTACGACTATTACCAGCCCGAGGCTTACGTCGCGCGCACTGATACGTTCATTGAAAAAGACGCGGACATCAACGAGGAGATCGACAAATTACGCCACGCCGCAACGCGGGCGCTGCTTACCCGTCGCGATACGATCATCGTCGCCTCGGTGTCCTGTATCTTCGGGCTCGGGTCGCCGGAGGAATATGGACAAACCGTGGTCTCGCTGCGTCGCGGTGGCCAGGCGCGGCGGGACAAAATCGTCCGCCATTTGATCGACATCCAATATGACCGAAATGATATGACGCTCATTCGCGGCACGTTTCGTGTTCGTGGCGACACTCTGGAGATTTTTCCGGCCTATGAAGACTTCGCCCTCAGGGTCGAGTTCTTCGGCGATGACGTCGAACGCATCGTCGAAGTGGATCCGTTGACTGGGGAGCTTCTCGTTGAACGACTGGAAGTCGACATCTACCCGGCCAAGCACTTTGTGACGACGGACGAGAAACTGAAGGCCGCGATCCGGGACATCGAGCTCGAGCTCGAAGAGCGGCTGCAGGAGCTGGACGGCGAAGGCAAGATGCTCGAGGGAGCGCGTCTTCGCCAACGGACGATGTACGATCTGGAAATGCTGCAGGAAACCGGATACTGCGCTGGTGTCGAAAACTATTCGATGCATTTGTCGCGACGGAAACCGGGCGAGCAACCATCGACCTTGCTCGATTATTTCCCGGACGACTTCCTCGTGATCATCGACGAGTCGCATATTTCCCTGCCGCAAGTTCGTGGAATGTACGGTGGCGATCGATCGCGCAAGGATGTCCTGGTCGAGCACGGGTTCCGCCTGCCCTCGGCGCGTGACAACCGGCCACTGACCTTCCCCGAGTTCGAGCGCATGATCCGTCAGGCAGTTTTCGTTTCGGCCACCCCAGGACCCTACGAGCAGGAGCACAGCGAGCAGGTCGTGGAGCAAGTCATCCGGCCGACCGGTTTGATCGACCCGGCCATCTCAGTGCGGCCCTCCAAAGGCCAGATCGACGATCTCCTGGGCGAAATCAACCAGCGGGTCGCGGCCGGGCAGCGGGCGCTCGTCACCACGCTGACCAAGCGCATGGCGGAGGACCTTGCCGACTATCTCAAGGAGATGGGTGTCCGGACGCATTATCTCCATAGTGAAATTGACACTTTGGAGCGGGTGGAAATCCTGCGCGACCTGCGGCTCGGCGTCTATGACGTGGTGGTCGGCATCAACCTCCTGCGGGAGGGTCTGGACCTTCCGGAAGTTTCGCTGGTGGCCATACTGGACGCCGACAAGGAGGGGTTCCTCCGCTCCGAAGGCTCCCTGATTCAGACCGTCGGCCGCGCGGCACGTCATGTCGACGGCCAGGTCATCATGTACGCCGACACCATGACGCGCTCGATGCGGGCGGCAATCGACGAAACGTATCGGCGCCGCGACATCCAGATCGCGCATAACGAGCGAAATGGCATCGTGCCACGCGGTATCGTTAAAGAAATCAAAGACATTACCGATCGCGTGCGCGCCGTTGCCGAAGAGCACGCCGGATATGTCGCTGATGGCAAACCCGGAATCATCGCCGAGATTCCCCGCGACGAGCTACTGCGGATGGTCAAGGAGTTGGAGAGTCAGATGAAGGCCGCGGCACGGGATCTCGAGTTTGAAAAAGCGGCTCTCCTGCGCGACCAGATTATCGAGTTGCGCCGGATTACGATGGTCGATCCGGTTCTCCATTGACGAAGGCTCGAGGGAGCACGGTGAGTGACACCGATCTCGGAAACGTGAGAAGCGAGCACTACGTGCTCGTGCTCAACGGTCCAAATCTGAATTTGCTCGGCGTGAGAGAACCAGCGACCTATGGGCTCGCCAGCCTGGACGATATCGTGGCCAGTCTCGCCGACGCCGCGCGGTCATCAGACAGGCCGCTCGCAATTCGGCACATCCAGTCCAACCACGAGGGAGCGTTGGTCGACGCCATTCAGGAGCACGGACCGGGCGCGGCGGGCGTCATCATCAACCCCGGTGCGCTCACGCACTACAGCATCGCGATTCGCGATGCACTGGCCGCGATCGCGACGCCGATCGTTGAAGTGCATCTTTCGAATATTCATGCCCGCGAAGAATTCCGGCATCGGTCCGTCACCGCCCCGGTGGTGACGGGGCAGATTGCCGGTCTCGGTGCCGAGGGTTATCGGCTCGCACTTCGGTTCTTGATCGCGCAACAGGAAGATATCGCAGCGGCGGCGCCATGAAAGATCGCATCGACCGCCTGCGCGAGGTCGCGGTTTCGCTTGGCGCTGACGCGACTATCGTCACGCACCCCGCGAACCGGCGCTACTTTTCCGGTTTCCCCGACACCGACTACGCGCCGGATGAATCTTCCGGCGTGCTCCTCGTCACCAATGAAAGCGCCGTGCTTTACATGAGTCCAACCAACCTGCCATGGGCCGAGAGCACAGTCCGCGCTCCCGTTGTGGTCCTCCCCCGGACCAGTCCCTGGCAGACCTTTCTCGGCGAATACCTCCGCGACAACGAATTGATGCGCGTTGCCTTTGAAGACCGCGCACTGACTGTCGCCGATCACGCCGCAATCGTGGCGGCGGCACCCGCTGTCAATCTCATTCCGGCCGGCACCTCCTTCCATGCGTTGCGGGCGATCAAGGAACTCGACGAGTTGGCGTCAATTGCTAAAGCGGCGGGAATCACCGACGCCGCGTTTCTTGCCGCCACGACGCGACTGGTCGCTGGGGTGACCGAGCGCGAACTTGCCTGGCGGATCGACCTCGCAATGCGAGAACTGGGAGCCGAAGGACCCGGATTTCCCACCATCGTCGCCGCGGGACCGCACGGCGCCCGCCCCCATCATGACCCGGGCGAGCGACCCATTGCGGAAAGCGAGCCGATAGTGATCGATATGGGCGCCATGGTCGATGGCTATAGCGCCGATCTGACCAGAACGATCTGCCTGGGCCAGCCATCGCCCGAATACACCGCCAGATACGCTATGGTTCTCGCGGCGCAGCTTGGCGCGCTTGCTGGCATCCGGCCCGGAATGACCGGCCGCGAGGCCGATGCCATAGCGCGGGAGGCGCTCACCGCGTCAGAAGTCGAAGCCTTGTTCGTCCATGGACTTGGGCATGGCGTCGGTCTGTTAATTCATGAGTATCCCTCGCTGGGAAAAATCTCGGAGGATGTCCTCGAACCAGGCCACGTCCTTACCATCGAGCCGGGAATCTACTACGAAGGATGGGGCGGAATTCGAATCGAGGACCTCTGTGTTGTCACAGCGACGGGTCTCGACATCCTATCGAATGCGCCGAAGTAGGAGGATCACGATTCAATGATTGATACCGGTGACCTCCGCAAGGGAGTGACGTTCGATCTCGATGGCCGGCTCGTCAAGGTCGTCGATTTCGCCCATAACAAACAGGGGCGTGGCTCCGCCCAGGTGAGAATGACCCTCCGTGATCTCCGCACCGGATCGCTGACCCAGCATACGGTCCAAGCCGGGGCGAAGTTCCCCCAGGTCCGGTTGGAGCGGCAGCATGTGCAATATCTTTATCCTGATGGCGACCACCGACACTTCATGGATACCGATACATTCGATCAGCTCGTACTTAATTCCTCCACCGTTGGCGAAAGCGCCAGATTCATTCGGGAGAACGACGTCGTGGACCTGCTCACGTATCAAGGCGAACCGATCGACATCGAGCTGCCACCGGCCGTGACGCTCGCGGTGACGGAAACCGATCCGGGATTGAAAGGCGACACGGCGAGTGGAGCGACCAAGCCCGCGACCCTCGAAACAGGGTTGGTCGTCAGCGTACCGTTGTTTATCAACGTCGGCGACAAGCTCAAGGTTGACACGCGTTCGGGCGAGTACATCGAGCGAGTCAGCTAGATGGTGCGATCCGGGGACCTCACGAATTCTGGTTCTCCGTCTCCGGAACGGGTCGCGGAACTTGTGCAATCGCTTGCATTGGTGATGCGTCAAACCGCGATCACCGAAATCGACCTGGAACTCGGTCCCTTGTCGGTCCGGCTGCGGCGCCCGGCGCTCAACAGCAACGAACGCGAAGCGTCGTCGGCGCTCGCGGCTGAAGAATCACGTGGCACGCTCGCTTCCAACGAGCACCTCATTACCGCCCCCATGATTGGTACGTTTTACAGCTCTTCCACGCCGGGGGGCGCTCCGTTTGTCAGCGAGGGAGACGAGGTTTTTATCGGACAGATCATCGGCATCATCGAGGCGATGAAAATCATGAACGAAATCTCCGCCGACAGGGCAGGTACGGTGGAAAGCATCCTGGTCGGTAATGGTCAGCCGGTCGAGTACGGATCAGCGTTATTGCGCCTGGTGCAAACCGGAGCGGAGCGTCCATGACTGCGCGCATCCTCCCTGTCGGCGCGTTTGTCTGCCTGCTGCGCGAGTCTCTGGAGCTCGACCCGTTCTACGCCAATCTCTGGCTGGAAGGTGAGATCGGCGATTTCAGCCGTTCTTCGGCGGGGCATACATACTTCAGTCTCCGAGACGACGACGGCACGCTAAAGTGCGTGCTCTTCCGTAATCAGGCGTTGCGTCAGCATCATCCTCTCCGGCTCGGGGACCACGTCTCGGTTCATGGCGGACTCTCCATGTATGCGCGATCCGGATCTCTGCAGCTTGTGGCCGATCTGGTGCGGCCGGCAGGGTTCGGCGCGGCCTGGCTCGAGTTCGAGTATCTCCGCCAACGTCTCGCTGCCGAAGGGCTCTTTGACCCGTTGCGCAAACGGCCGTTGCCCCAATGGCCGCATACGATCGGGGTCGTAACTTCCCCACATGGTGCGGCGTGGCACGACATCCAGACCGTGGTTCGGCGGCGCTATCCCCTTGCCACGCTGGTGATCTCGCCCGCCCAGGTCCAGGGAGACGGAGCAGGCGAGAGTATCGTGGCGGCGCTTGACGCGCTTCAGCAGGAACCGGACATCGACGCCATCATCATCGCTCGCGGCGGTGGCGGCAATGATGACCTGTCTGCATTCAATGATGAACGGGTTGTACGCGCGGTTTTTGCGTCGGCAGTTCCAATTGTTGCCGGCATCGGTCACGCGACCGACCGGACGCTCGTCGAAGACACCGCGGATGCCTCCGCGCCGACCCCATCCGCGGCAGCGGAGATTTGCGTTCCCTCCGTCGTCGAGATCGCCGAACATGTGCGCTCGATCGCGGCGCGCCTCACCTGGACACTGGCCTCGCGCCGCGGAGAAGCTTCAGAGAGCGTCACGAGAGCCACCCGGCGAATTCGCTTGCGCAATCCAGGTCTGGAATTACACCGACGTCATTCGCTCATCGCGGGCGCCAAAGATCGCCTGGCCCAGATGACGCGAGCCCAGCGTGGCAGTCACGCTCAGCGATTGGCGGCGCGGAGCGACGTTCTAACGGCACTCGACCCGAACGCCGTGCTGCGAAGGGGCTACGCGGTCCTTCGCCACAAGGCAGACGATCGCCCGCTCTTCAGTATCACCCAGGTCGCGGAAGACGACGACGTCGTCGTTTCGATAGAAGGTGGTTCATTCGAAGCAACCGTGCGACAAGGAACCCTCTCGAGCGCGAGCATACGGTGAACGAGAAAGTCGACGATACGCCGTCTTCCGACGATTTCAGACGATTGATCGCCGAGGGCAGCTTTGAATCGGCGCTTGGTGCACTCGAGGAAGTTCTCGCGCATCTCGAACACGGCCGGTTGTCGATGGACGAATCGGTCACCTGGTATGAGATTGGACTCGGTTTGACCAAGCGCTGTTCCGATTTGCTCCAGCAGGCAGAGCTCCGGATCAGCTCGATCGAAGACCGCTTCGCCGTCACCGTCGGTGTCGAGCCTGACTGGGACGCGGATGAATCCTGAGCTGAGGTGCGCCCACCGCGCTGCGACGGTCGCCGTAAGGGTGAAGCCGGCATGAAGCCCGAACTCATGCTCGAGCCATTGCCTCCGGGCAAACTACCGGCGTGGCTCCTGCACAAAGTGCTTCCCAGGTCGCCCATCGATCCGAACGTCATCGTCGGACCCGGTCTGGGTCGGGACGCGGCAGCCATGCTGGTCGGCGACCGCGTGATTGTCGCCAAGAACGATCCCATCACTTTCGCTTCGGAACATGGCGCGAAACATCTGGTCGAGATCAACGCCAATGATGTCGCATGCATGGGCGCCACGCCGCGCTGGCTGCTCGTGACCGGTCTTTTGCCTCATGGTGTGACCCCGGCCGGCGTACTCAACCAGTTTGCCGAGTTGCGGGAAGCATGTAGCCGGCGCGCGGTCGATCTCGTCGGGGGACACACCGAGATCGTGCCAGGTTTGCAGCGGCCGATTCTGATAGGCATGATGCTCGGGGAGACCACGCCCGACGATTTGATCAAACCGGGCCAGGCACGCCCAGGCGACGTTCTACTCCTCACCAAAGGTCTCGCTATCGAAGGGACCGCGCTCCTCGCCAGAGAGCGCCGGGATGAGCTTTCAGCACGAATCGGGGAACGCGTGACCCAGACCGCGGAAGCGTTGTTGCGGCAACCGGGCATCTCGGTCGTCCGCGAAGCCATTGCGGCAAGGCGGGCCGGAGGTGTCACGGCATTGCACGATCCGACCGAAGGCGGATTGGCGACCGCGATTCGGGAGATCGGCGCTGTTTCCAACGCGGGCGCGGAGATCGATGCCGCGGCGATTCCGATCCTCCCCGAAACGCAGGCAGTCGCGGAGGCATTGGGGCTCGATCCACTCGGTATGTTGGCCTCCGGTGCGCTGTTAATAGCGGCTCGCGCGGAGGCGGTTGCCGCTATCAGGCGCGGCGTTGAAGCGGAGGGTATTCCGATCGCCATCGTCGGGCGGCTCACCGATGCGTCTGAAGTATTTACGATGCGTTCCGGATCGTCACACCGGGAACTGCCGGAGTTTGCGGTCGATGAAGTGGCGCGCGAACTGGGGAAGTCCGCCGATACCCTCCGTTCGCAGCCGGAGTCTCAGTGAGCCTACTCCTCGTCGCCAGCACCAATGCGGGGATTGGCATGCAAGACGGCATGGCTGTTCTCCGTTCCGGAGGGGCGGCAGTGGACGCCGTCATCGCGGTCATCCGGCGCGTCGAAGCCAACCCGGAGGATCACTCGGTCGGGTACGGTGGATTGCCCAACCTGATCGGCGAAATCGAGCTCGATGCCAGCATCATGGATGGTCGCACACTGGCTACGGGAGCAGTGGCGGCGCTGCAAGGGCACCAGGACGCGATCGATCTCGCCCGCATCGTCATGAATGAACTGCCCCACGTTTTGATTGCTGGCAGCGGCGCCGCACGGTTGGCCGGGGATTCCGGCTTCCCGCGACGCAACCTCTTGACCTCAGAGGCGAAAGCGATCTGGCAATCCCGAATCGAAACATCTGACAATGACGCCTATGGCGGAAAAATACGGGAGCTAGCACGAAAACTCAGCCGAGACCCGGAGCGTCCTCTGGACGCGCACGGTACGGTGAACGTCATCGCGCGTGATCGCGCCGGTGACATCGCGAGCGGTGTGAGCACTTCCGGCTGGGCCTGGAAGTACCCGGGGCGAGTCGGCGATTCACCAATCATTGGCGCCGGGAATTACGCTGACAATCGATGGGGCGCCGCGGCCTGCACCGGACGCGGGGAAATAGCGCAGCGCTGCTGCACGGCCCATAGCGTGGTGACGTTCATGCGCTTCGGGTATTCACTTCACGATGCATTGCGGCTCGCCGCATGTGACCTTCACGGGCTCGACGACGCCTATCGCGGCGAGGTCAACATCATCGGGGTTGACCGAACGGGGCAGCACGCGGCAGCGTCGACGGTCGCCGGAAAAACGTACATAGTGATGACGGGTGCGATGCAGGAAGTCGCCGAGCACGAGCGCGAATTCGTGCCGGCGCCTGTCTGAGACCGGCCGTGACGACCCAGTGAGCTCCGCACTAAGGAGCCTCGGATTCGGCGTCATTAAACGTCTCTTGTGAGCGTCTCCAGGAACTCGTCATTGGTTTGCGTCTTCGAGAGCCGGCTCAGGAGCAGTTCGGTACCCTCGCTGCCACCCAGCATTGAGACCATGCGGCGCATAGTCCACACCTGACGCAGGGTCGCTTCATCGAGGAGCAGTTCTTCGCGGCGAGTTCCGGAACGTTGGATGTCGATCGACGGGTAGATGCGTCGCTCGGCGAGCTTGCGATCGAGATGCAGCTCCATATTCCCGGTTCCCTTGAACTCTTCGTAGATGACATCGTCCATGCGACTGCCGGTGTCGATCAAGCAGGTCGAAACCACCGTCAGACTGCCACCCCCCTCGATATTGCGGGCCGCTCCGAAAAAGCGCTTGGGTGGGTAGAGCGCGACTGGGTCAATACCGCCCGAAAGCGTCCGCCCACTCGGTGGCACCGCGAGGTTGTACGCCCGGGCCAGGCGTGTGATGGAGTCGAGCAAGATGACTACGTCGCGGCCGCCTTCGACCAACCGCTTGGCGCGTTCCAACGCCATCTCCGCAACCTTGGTGTGATCCTCGACCGGCTCATCGAACGTCGAGGAGATGACCTCGCCGTCGATCGACCGTCGCATATCAGTCACTTCTTCCGGTCGCTCACCGATCAGGCACACCATCAGGTGAACGTCGGGGCAGTTGGTGCTGATGCCATTGGCGATGGCCTTCAGCAGCATTGTCTTGCCCGCCTTCGGCGGCGAGACAATCAAGCCTCGCTGTCCGCGTCCGATGGGCGCGACAAGGTTGAGCAATCGAGTAGAGAGGATGTTCGGCGCGGTCTCCAGGTTTATGAGCTCGAGCGGAAAGATGGGGGTCAGCGTATCGAAGGAAGGACGCCGGCGCGCCGTTTCAGGGTCGATGCCATTGACGGCCTCGACCCGCAACAGGCTGAAAAACTTTTCGTTGTCTTTTGGCGGCCGCACCTGTCCACTGATCCGGTCCCCGGTTCGCAGACCAAACCGGCGAATCTGCGACTGCGACACGTAAATATCGTCATGTCCGGGGAGGAATCGCTGGCCTCGCAAGAATCCGAACCCATCCTCGATGATCTCGAGAATGCCATCTCCGAAAATTTGGCCATCTTTCTCCGTTTGCGCACGGAGCAGTTTCACCATCTGCTCCTGCCGCGGTAAACGGCTGAACGCCGGAATCTCCAGCTCACGCGCCATTTCGGCCAATTCCTCGGCAGACTTGGCTTCGAGATCCGGCACCGTCAGGTGAGGGGGACCAGTCCGGACTGGAGCAACGGCGGCATAGGGCGCCCCATTCCGTGGCCGTGGTTGACCGTAACCGCCTTGTCGTCCATCGCGGGAATCGCTGCCGAATCGCTCCGACCCATTCGGCCGATCAGTTGGCGTGGGCCGTGGCGCGCGCTCACGCCGCCCCCGCCCATCCCGGCTTCTTGGGCGCTGGCCGAACTCTCCGCGTCCGTCCGGCATCGGGTCCAATTGCAGGTGCATTGAGACGTCGCGAACGTCCGGAGGTGTGGTCACGGCAGGTGGTTCGCCGTTTCCCGCCGGTTCGACCGGAACGCTGGCGATAGCTTCGTGCGGTGTGGGAAGCTCCTCCAGTGGTGGAGCCGTCTCAATCGAATCGGTCTGGTCGGTCAGCTCAGTGGCGAGCGCGGCATCAACGCCGTTGTCGGCAAACTCATCAGTCGCCTTCGCTGCCGGTTTGGATCGCGTCGCGCGGCGGCGCGGCGCACGTTCGACTTCAACTGTCTCTTCGACCGTCAACAGGTTACCCTCCAGGTATGTGCAATTGTTGTTTCGAGTTTATTCACTGAAAAACCAGGGGTCGATGCGTAAATCTGAGTCGCTTTTGCCTTCGCCGCAGTCTTCCCGAGCGTCACACGGCCATTCTGAATTGATGGTACGGCCCATAGACACTCGCGCGCAGGTGGAACCGGGCGACACAATGTCGAGCGCTCCAACGAGAAGTGAGAGAACTGCGGAGGGCGAGGATCGAGTTTGCCCCCGGCGTGGCATCGACACTGTAGCACTGTGCTGGATTCGCGTCAACATGCGAATTTCTTAGTCTTTGGATTGGCATCCATCCGAGCGGGCCGAACCTAATCCACGGGAATGCCATACAGGTCGAGTTTGGCGGGGCGATGGATCGCGTCGACTTTCCGAATCGTCCCAGTTCGCGACCGCATGACGATCGATTGCGTGGTCGCACCCTCACCGAAGTAATGCACTCCTTTCAGGAGCTCGCCGTCGGTGATGCCCGTGGCCGCGAAAAAAACGTCGTCACCGTGGACCAGGTCTTCTGCCGTGAGCACGCGCGTCGCGTCGATGTCATGCGCGCGCACCGCCGCCCACTCATCTTCGTTTCGAGGCCATAGCCGGCACAGCATTTGTCCCCCGATGCAGCGCAGAGCGCAGGCCGCGACGACGGCCTCCGGCGCGCCACCGATACCCATCAACACGTCGATCCCGGTCCCCGGCGTGGCTGCCATCACCGCACCTGCCACATCTCCATCCGTGATGAACCGAATGCGAGCGCCCGCATTCCGAACCTGATCCGCCAGCGCTTCATGGCGGGGCCTATCCAGCATCACGACCGCCAAGTCGCGCACGTCTTTGTCAAGCGCCTTGGCGATATTGGCCAAGTTGGTTTCGACTGGCGCATCGAATTCGATGACATGCGCTGCTGCCGCGCCTACGGCGATCTTGTCCATATAGACCACGTACGGCGACTCGAACATCGACCCTCGTTCGGCAACGGCGACGGTGGCAATCGAATTCGCCATTCCTTGCGAGAGCAATCTGGTGCCATCGATGGGGTCAACCGCAATGTCGGTTTTTGGTTCTTCGGCACAGCCAAGGTGCTCGCCTTCGAACAGCATTGGGGCTTTGTCCTTCGCCCCCTCGCCGATGACGACGACACCGTCCATAGGAATCGTGTTCAACACCATCCGCATCGCGTCGACCGCCGCCTGGTCGGCGGACTCCTTCTGCCCGCGGCCCATCCAGCGTCCGGCCCTTAGAGCGGCAGCCTCGGTCACTCGTACGAGCTCGAGGGCAATATCCCGGCCGATCTGGCGATCCATGGCGTTCCTTACGTGCTTCCAGCGAACTGCCGCGCGGAAATCCGCTCGCGCTCCGCCGCTTCAAGCCATTTCCTGGCCGCATCCGGAAGATCCATCATGCTGCCGACCGCAACCGAACACTCCGGAAGTGACTGCAAGAAGGTGGCCCCGTACCGTTTCGTCAGGATTCTCCTGTCAAGGACGGCGCACACGCCACGATCCTGACCAGATCGAATCAGCCTGCCGAATCCTTGCTTGAAACGCAGTACTGCCTGTGGCACGGCGTAGTCATTGAATGCATTGTCGAATGCTTCGCTGCGTGCGGCAAACACGGGATCGGTGGGCACACTGAAAGGCAATCTCGTGATCACCAGCAGGCTCAACGCATCACCCGCCACGTCGACTCCCTCCCAGAACGACGCGGTACCAAGCACGGCGACATTGGACTCGCCCCGCAACCGTTCTGTCAACTGTTGCGGCGATCCGTCCCGCCGCTGCGCCAGCACCACGATTCCGGCGTCGTGAAGGGGCGCGGTGATCGCCCTCGCCATGTCAGCCAGTAAGGCGTGAGAGGTGAACAGCACGAGCGCCCGGCCCTTGGTCGCGGCAATAGCCTCGATCAGCGTCCGCTCCAGCGCGTCGCGGTACTCTGGAAATATCGGCTCCGGCATATCGTCGGTGAGATAGAGCAAGACCGAGGCACGATAATCGAACGGCGAAGGCACAATGAGCGAAGACGCATCGGGTATGCCAAGTCGCGATGCCAGGTAATCACAACGCCCGTCGACGGCCAGGGTCGCGGATGTCAACACCGTAGCCCGTGTTTGTTTGAACAGGCGCTCCCGGAGCAATTCACTGACGTCGAGCGGGGCGGATCGAAACGCGATCCGATTGAGAAGACCTTGCCGTTCAAGCCAGAAAACTCTGCCCGATTCCGGCGCGTCCAGTGCATTCGCGAACTTGGCCGCCAACTCCGTACCGGCACGAAGCGCGTTGCCGAGATCGCCAAGAAGCAACTCCTGGCGCTCCCCGGCCTCGGCGAGATCGGCCGCGGCGACATCATCGACCTCGGCAACGGCGGTGGCGAACCAGCGCAACGCGGTCTCTGCCTCGTGCAGACTCCCGAGCAACCGATCCCACCCCGCTTCAACCGCTTGCCAGGCCGGCGCCGCGCGCGTCGCGGCGGTCACACGTTTCGCGCGTTCGGATGCGGCACCGCCGTTCTCCGCATCGAGATGCACGAATTCGAGTGCCGCAAACAGATCGCGGCCCGCGGTCCGCACGGTGTCCGCTGCCGCCCGCGCGGCGATCAATCGCTCCCGGCCGAGACGGGCGCGCCGCTGCGCCGCACTGTCGGCCGCGGCGCCAAGCAGAAATGCGATCGCTCCCGCCGTGACGCCGGATACCGCGTCCCCATCGCCACTGGCGACCGCGTCGGCGTATTCGGTGAGATCGCGCTCGGTCAACGTGACGGTGAACTGCGCCGTGGCCTGCGCTTCGAGATGATGTGCCTCATCGATCACGAGCGCGTCGTAATTGGGCAGGATGCCGTTACTCGACACCGCGTCCGTCAGCAGCAACGCGTGATTCACAACAACCAAGTGCGCGCTCCCCGCCGCGCGCCGCGCACGGAACAGAAAGCACTGCCCGCGTTGATGAAACACGCACGATCCGGGTTCGCACGCGCCTTCGTCTTCAGAAATCTGCCGCCAATGCACTTCTTCGCCGCCGGTCAATTGCAACTCCGCGCGATCTCCGGATGTCGTCCTGGGCAACCAGGCCAGCGCTTTTGCTTTCAGGCGTGACTCGTCGGGATCGACTGAAAGTTGACGTTCCCAGGGAAACCATCGTCGCAGGCAGAGGTAGTTCGCGCGTCCCTTGAGGGTGGCGACGCGAAGGCCCACATCGTCCTCGACATAGTTGAGTGCCGCGATAAGATCCGGAACGTCCTTCCGTATCAACTGATCCTGCAACGCGAGCGTGTTCGTCGAGAGCACGACCGGTTCACCGCGCTCGCTCGCCGAAAGCGCGGCGGGGACCAGATACGCCAGGCTTTTGCCCGTGCCGGTGCCGGCCTCGACCAGAATCTGCCCGCTTTCGTTGATCGCGGCCGCGACCGCCTCCGCCATTTGCTCTTGCTGGCGCCGTCGCTCAAATCCCGAGATGACCTTTGTCAGCGCGCCATCAGCACCGATCACCGCCCGCAGCGTTCGTTCGTCGACTGGTTCCATCGACCCCGTTGGTTCAAGCGGATCTTCGCGCGGCCGGTCTCGCAGAAACTGAATTTCCGGGGGTTGCAAACGGTTCTTCGCACGCGGATTGCCGGGACGTAGCGCGAAGAGATCGGCAAATGGCCACCCACCCTCGGACACATGGGTCGCCAGGCGATCGAGCGTGACATCGTCATACTCGGCGATACGGCCGAGCAACGCCACGAACACGTCCGCGACGACGCCTGCCCTGGTGCGATCCGAGTCTGTCAGCACGGGATCGATGCCGAGCGCATTGGCAAGCGCGTCAAGATTTGTCGCCGCTAATCCAGGCACGAGAATCGACGCCAGTTCCACGGTATCGATCGCCGTCCGGTTCAAACGAAGCCCCTCGGCGGCCATCACCGCCAGCGACCGCGCACTGTCGTGGACGACGACTGGCTGATCACGGATCAATGCACGGAGATCATTGGCGACATCCGGCCAGGGCGCAGCGGCGGGCGCCGACCCGGGGGTTGCCTCCATCGTCGCCCGTTCTCCGCTCGCGGCGACCGAAACGGCTGAAAGCGAGCAAACGCGATCACGCCGCGGATCAGATCCGGTCGTCGTCACCGATAATGCAACAAATGGCGGGATCACGATGGGGCGGTGACCTTCTAGTGGCAACGAACCTGTTCGGCACGCGCCAACAACAATTCGGATAACGCGAGTGTGAGCAACGCCAATTGCGCAATCCCATTCGGGATCGGAGCGAGATCAATGAACTCGTCCGGTCGATGCACGTTGCCGCCTGTCGTCAAGCCAATGCAGACAGCGGGAATTCCCGCCGCAATCGGGACATTGGCGTCAGTGCTCGAGGCGTCGAAACTCGGCTCCAACCCTAAAGCCGCCAGCGCTCCGGCGGCCATCTGAACGATTGGACTTTCGATGGCGACCACGCCAGCGGGGCGGTCGCCTATTAACTCGGCGGTGACAACCAAAGCGTCGCGGTTGCTGCGCGCAACAAGACGTGTCACACGCTCGCTGAGCCGGCGCAGCGTCGGATCGTCCGTGGAGCGCAGGTCAAGCAAACATGATGCCACTGGCGCGATGGTGTTCACAGAGACGCCGCCGTCGATGGTGCCGACGTTGAGCGTCGTCTTTGGGGATCGAGGCAAAGGTATGGCGTCCAGTTCGGCGATGACCTTCGCCAGCCCTTGTATTGCATTGGGCCGTCCAAAGTCTCCCCAGGAATGACCGCCGGGACCCTCGGCGGTTATTCGGAATCTGCGGCTGCCGACCGCGACGTGCGTCACCCGGCCCAGATTGTGTCCTTCCAGTGCAACCACGGCGCCAATCCCGGATCGAGTAGCCATGACTTCGCGTATTCCCCGCAGATTGCCAAGACCTTCTTCGCCGACATTGCCGGTGAGGAGAACATCGACCGCGGGCACCTCGCCCGCGACTCGGAAGAGTGCGGCGAGCGACGTCGCGGCCGCGACGGCAATACTGTTGTCACCGACACCGGGACCCACCATTTGGCTCTCCGAGCGGGCGATCGACAGTGGAGTCGGTAACGGGAACACGGTATCGATGTGCGCCGCAATCAGGAGAGTTGGCGCCCCCGGCGAGGCGCAAGGCCGGCCCGGAATGGTCGCGACGACGTCCCCGATGGCATCGCACACTGTGGCCAGACCTTCATTTTTAAAGAGCGATTCGACGAACCGTGATTTTTCCCATTCTCCGCCCGTTGGCGACGCAATCGCGGCGATCCGCGCCGTCAGGTCCACGACCAGTGGAGTCACCGCTTCGGCAGCAGCGCGCACCGCCTGAATGCGCTCGGGAGAGGCCAGGATCACACAATCTCCGCTCTTGATTCGGGTAGGGCTCGTCGCCGCGCGCAACGCGTTGATCCCTCGAGAACGCGATCACGGCCATGTCCAGGCTGTACCTGTCATGATAGCACCGGCGATGCCGGGAAATCCTTGACACTCCCCGCGCTGGGGACTAGGTTTTGCTTCAGACCAGGCTTTACCAGACCACGTCTTGCGACCTTGCCGAACAGGCAGCACACCGAGGACGAAATCAACACGCGGAGGATCGAGAGTGGCATACCACCGGTATGACGCGGTCATTGTCGGAGCGGGCGGCGCCGGTCTCATGGCAGCCATCCAGATGGCTGGCAAAGCCAATATCGCCGTCGTCAGCAAGCTGTATCCAACGCGATCGCATACCGGCGCCGCGCAGGGTGGGATAAGCGCGGCGCTCGGCAACGTCGAGGAAGACCACTGGCAATGGCATATGTTCGACACGGTCAAGGGTGGCGACTATCTCGTCGACCAGGACGCCGCAGAGGTTCTGACGCGAGAGGCCATTGACGCGGTGCTCGAGCTGGAGCACATGGGGCTGCCCTTCAATCGTACACCCGACGGCCGTCTCGATCAGCGTCGCTTCGGCGGGCATACCAGAAACTTCGGCGAAGGTCCCGTTAAGCGCGCTTGCTACGCCGCCGATCGAACCGGCCACATGATTCTGCAGACGCTGTATCAGCAGGGAATCAAACACAACGTCAACTTTCTCGATGAGTTCCATGTCCTCGATCTTCTTGTCAGCGATGAAGGACATGCCTGCGGCGTGGTCGCCCTGGAACTGAAGACGGGCGAAATCCACACCATTCACGCCAAGACCGTGCTCTGGGCCACGGGAGGCTTTGGCCGTATCTTCAGTGTCACTTCGAATGCGATGGCCGGCACGGGAGATGGTTTCTCGATTCCCTTCCGTCGCGGTGTTCCTCTAATGGACATGGAGTTTTATCAGTTTCATCCGACGGGAATCTACAAGTTCGGCATCCTCCTTTCTGAGGCAGCTCGTGGCGAAGGCGGCATTCTGCGCAATGGTCTTGGCGAGGCATTCGCAGAACGATACGCACCGACGCTGAAAGACCTGGCGCCGCGCGATATGGTGTCGCGGTTCATCTATCAGGAGATCAAGGAAGGGCGCGGTGTCGACGGCAAGGATTATGTCTATCTCGACCTGACGCATTTGCCCGGCGACGTCATCGACCGGCAACTCCCCGATATTACTGATTTCGCCCGGACGTACCTCGGTATCGAGCCCAAGACCGATCTCATGCCGATCCAGCCCACCGCTCACTACGCCATGGGGGGGATTCCGACCGATCTCAACGGCCAGGTCTTACGCGACGCCAGCGCCACCACCATCCCCGGTCTCTACTCCGCGGGTGAGAACGCCTGTGTCTCGGTCCACGGCGCCAATCGGCTCGGCACCAACTCCCTGGTCGACCTCGTCGTCTTTGGCCGGCGCGCCGGGCGGCACATGCTGGATTACATCCGTTCGAACGATTTGCCACCGTTGCCAGTCGATCCCGAGTTCGTCGCCCGCGCCGAAGTCTCCGATGTCCTGTCGAGACCGAAAACGGAACGGGTCGCCGCACTGCGCCATGAGCTCCAGGTGTTGATGATGGACAAGGCCTCGGTTGTGCGGAACGTGGAAGGCCTGACCGAAGCGAAGCAAGGTGTGGCCCAGATTCGGTCCCGTTACGCACACGCCGGGATCGACGATCATGGCCTGACGTTCAACACCGATTTGACCGAGGCGCTGGAACTGGGTGCGATGCTTGATTGCTCCGAAGCGCTGGTGGAGGGCGCGCTAGCCCGCCAGGAGAGCCGCGGCGCTCATTACCGCACCGACTTTCCAGACCGCGACGACGAGAACTGGTTGAAACACACCATGGTGCGCAAGACTTCGGGCGGTCTCGAGCTCACGAAGAAAAGCGTATCCATCACCGAGTTTCAACCAAAAGAGCGAAAATACTAGGTCAGGAGCGATGGTGGACTATACGTTTCGGATAAAACGGTACAACCCCGACGTCGATGTCAAACCGCATTTTGAGGAATACGCGATCGGACTCGAACCGACCGACCGCGTGCTCGATGGTCTGAACGAAATCAAGTGGCAATTGGACGGAACCCTCACCTACCGGCGTTCCTGCGCCCACGGTGTCTGTGGGTCTGACGCCATGCGCATCAATGGCCGTAACTACTTGGCCTGCAAGACGCTGATGAAAGAATTTGGCCACAAGATCACCATCGAACCTATGATCGGGTTCACGGTCATCAAGGATCTCGTCGTCGACATGGACCCATTTTTCGCTGGCTACAAGGCGGTTAAGCCCTATCTCATTGCCGGCGACGCGCCGGCATCCGCCGAGCGTAGGCAGACCCCCGAACAGCTCGACCGTTTCGAAGAAGCGACCAAGTGTATTCTGTGCGCCTCATGCACGACCGCCTGCCCGATCACCTGGACGAACGAAAGCTTTTTGGGTCCGGCGGCGATCGTTAACGCCGCGCGCTTCATCTATGACAGCCGCGACGAGGGCGCCGCCGAGCGGTTACGCATCCTCAACACGCAATCCGGCGTCTGGCGATGCCGCACGGTGTTCAATTGCACCGAAGCTTGCCCAAGGGACATCAAAGTCACCAATATCATCGAGGACGTCAAGCGGACCTTGTTGTTGGAACAGTTGTAGTCCGCCAGCGCCTGGCAACGATAGCCGTGGAGTCGATCTGGGTCTGGCTGAACACCCCGCCAACCGTCGGGGACGTGATTGACCTGTTCTGCATCGTCTATCTCGCCATCTTCGCGCTCGGGTTTCTGGCATCGGTGTATCTCGGCGGTTCCGGCGCTGAGCGTCTGGCCCCAAATGCGATTCAGCGTGATGGCATCCGACACTGGGCTCGGGTCGGACAGTGGATCTTCGGAACGGGACTGTTCTTTTTCGGCGTTCGCGCCTTACAGATCAATCCGCTGTCATTCGGCGAACCGATCTGGTTGGTTGGCAGTCTGCTGGCGTTGCTCGTCGCAGCGATCCGTTGTGTGGATTGGTGGCGAACAACCTACAGGGCGCAATTGGAAGCTCACGACCCTCGGGACGAGATTCACGCGATCAACACAAAGAACGCCCCGCTCGTATCCGAGCGAGGCGTCCAAGATTGGCCGTGCACCCCTTGTCGATCCTGATGACCCGGCTTGTCGGCGATCGCTTGCTCCGGTTGGGCTTCCCCACGTCACCCGGGGAGGTCGGTTTACGGCTGCTACCTTCCGGTCCTGACCGGGTTCGCCGTTCCCCGCCGCGCGGGACCCTTCCATCGACACCGCGTGTCGTCGCCAGTCCCGAAGCACCGGACCTCGAAGAGGAATTCGACCCCGCTAAGGCGGATTGCGGGTACAGGGCACCGCCAGCTCCCCATCTAGCACGACCAGCCGGAGTGTAGTTTTCCGTCAAGTTTGTGTCAAAACCGCTCCCGGTTATTCCCGGTTCCGTTCGATCCGGAGGGACACTCCAGCGGCCATGATTCAGGTTGTGGTCCCGCATCACCCATGTCCGGATTGTCCTTGAGCCGGCGGAGAATGTTCACTGTCAGATCGTCGCAACAACGGACTTGACACGAGAGTCGCATGTTCTCCGGCAACTCGTCGAGCGTAGCCAGCTTGGCTTGCTCCGCTTCGGTCATTGGCCCAGGATCGCCCGCCATGATTTGCACCCGGCACGTCGTACAGCGAGCATTGCCGCCGCAGCGGTGCAGGATATCGACCCCCGCGTCCATGATCGCCAGCACGAGCCGTTGCCCATCCGGCGCGCTCGTGTTCCCGATCCCCCGCATATGAATCGTCGCCACAGGGTGTTTTCCTTCCCAATGAGTTTCCGACCTGGTGTACTTCGCTAGAGATGCTACCAGCCATCACACATGCAGCTCGCACCGTAGCAGTCGTCGTTGACGCGAGGCGCTACGCATGGAACCGGGGCCCGCCCACAAGGCGTTGGCGAAAACGTTCCGAGAACTCCGCCGCGTGCGGTCCCGCCAGGATCACCGAGCCGCTGTGGCCATGTCGCGACGTGCCCGTCACGAACGGATAGACGATCGCGCCTTCCACGAACCGGCGCTCACTGTAGAAGATCTCGATGCTGATCCGGGCAAAGATTTCAAACGCAACCCGATCGGCAGTCATCAGGTCAGAGATCGGACGATCGACCCAGAACTGGAGTGTCACGTGGTACTCCTCGATCTCCGGCTCGCCGATCATGTGCGCATCGGTGATATTGGAGACGAGCCGCTCTGCCTCGATGGCGAAGCGAACGTTGGCCCCGGTGTCTCTCGCCCAGTCTTTCCCGTAGCGGGCACTGAGCGCCTCCACAATATCATCGACCATGCGGACGCACCGTTTCTCTCGGCCTTCCCACGCGGAGTTTTCCGTCGCGGTACCAATACTAGACGCCGCGCGTTGCGCACGCGGGCGAACGCACTACACCAGTTCTGGTACGCTGGCGTCCGGTGTCAGCAATGCGGGGAGGAGCAGTCCGCATGGTGCAGCGAGTTCTCGATTGGGTATTCAAACGAGAGCGAGAAGAACCTGAGGCACCAGTGTGCCCGAATCACCGAACTCCGATGCAGATGCGCGGTGTGGTTGGCCGGCCGACGCGGTTTAGCTACCAGACGGAAGAAACCTACACCGTGATCTACTTTTGTCCCATACCTGGATGCGCGGAAACCGCTGAAACGCAGATGGCGATGACCCAGATTCCGGTGCCTGGGGCAGCGCCGCGACGTCCTGACTACGCTCGGCGCGATTGACCGGGACGCTCCACAGGGAGATTCTCCCCCTGATACGCGCCATCGTAACCACGGATCGTCGGTTCATTGAGCGTGAGAAACACGAGCTGCATCAATCGTGCATCGCGCTCGATCCGAATGCCGGCGAGGTTCTCCACGAGGAGCAATGCCGTCGATCTCCCTCGATATCCCGCATCCCATACGGCAGTGACGATCGTCGCCCCCGCTCGACAGAGACTCGAGCGAGGTCTTCCCAATGCCATGAGACTGTTTGGCAGCGCCACCGTTTCATTGAAAATGATCTGATATGGACCGGGACGCAGGTCCAGCCAGCCGCTGCCGTCGAATGGAATCGGCTGCACTTCGGGCAACGTCCGGTTCGCGTTGGAGCGGCCGATCGCGCCGCCACCGGCAAATTGCCCGACTTCGGCCAAGCTGAGGTCGAATCCGTTCGGCTGGAGCTGATCTTCCAGCGAAACGAATCCAGAAATGAGTGGCGCCGTTCCCTGGATACGAACCAGCAGCTCTTCACGTCCGAGCGCGCCACCGACGCCAGAGTATTCGCTCGCCCCGCTCATCACGCGGGCCGTTTGGCAACGAACACGGCGTCTCCTTCGGTTTTCACCGCAAACGTCTCCACCGGCACCACGACCGGGAAGTTCGCCGGAAGCCCGGTGCGGACCTCGAAAGCGCCGCCGTGCATCGGACACTCAATCTCATCACCGATGATTTCGCCGTCCGACAACGACGCGTCCTGATGCGTGCACATGTCATGCAATGCAAAAAACTCGCCATCGAGATTGATGAGTGCAACGGGATCGTTGCCAACTTCGACGTACATGACTTCGCCAGGGGCGAGATCGCTCGTCTTCGCGACCTCATGCCAGTTCAGGGTATCTGCCACGCGCTCCTCGAACCTGATCCCTGCCGCCGTCGATCCCAAGCGTGCCCCGGCTACAGCGAATCGTCCGCCGGTGGGACACCATAGATACCGGCCTTGAGGACCTTGAGCCCGAGCATCGCGCATTTCATGCGTGCCGGACTGATCGGTACGCCCAGCTCCTCCAGAAGATCTTCGCGGCTAATCGCTTTTACCTCGTCCAGCGGACGGCCTTCGACCAGTTCCATCAGGATCGACGCGGCGGCCTGGCTGATAGCACAGCCTCGCCCGGAAAACCGGACATCCGTCACCCGCTCTCCGTCCGTCCGCACATCGATGCGAATCTCGTCACCGCAAAGCGGGTTCACATCTTCGTACGAGAAATCCGCCGGGTCGAGAGTTCCCTTGTTGCGGGGATTGCGAAAATGATCAAGAATCGTTTCCCGGTAAAGACTGTCTGTCACCACTCCCCCGCTCTAGGCCGCGAAGATCGCCTGCGCCCGCCGCAGACCAGAAACGAGGCGATCGACGTCATCTTCGTCGTTGTAAACATAGAAGGAGGCCCGGGTCGTCGCGACGAGTCCAAGCCGATCCATTAACGGTTGGCAACAGTGATGTCCGGCGCGCACCGCCACATTCTCTTCGTTCAATATTGCGGCTACGTCGTGAGGGTGAATGTCACCAAGCGTGAACGAAAGCGTGCCGCCTCGCAACCCTGGTTTTTCCGGCCCGTATAGCCGCAGTTCCGGGATCCCCTGGAGTCGCTCGACCGCCAGTTGCGTCAAGTTGTGCTCGTGCTCTCCCACCTCAGCCATGCCAATCTGTTGCAGATACTCGACCGCCGCGCCCAGACCGACCGCATCGGCGACGGACGGGGTACCCGCTTCGAACCGGGCCGGGACATCGGCGAAGGTCGATCGTTCGATCGAGACCTTTCGGATCATGCCGCCCCCGCCCATGAACGGCGGCATGTCCTCGAGCAGCGCCAGCTTCCCGTAGAGTGCGCCAGATCCCATCGGACCTAGCATCTTGTGCCCGGAGAAGGCGAGGAAATCAGTGTCCAACTCCCGCACGTCGACCGGCATGTGCGGAACGCTCTGCGCTCCGTCAACCACCGTCACCGCGCCAGCATCATGTGCCATCCGGACGATCTCCGCCGCGGGATTTATGGTGCCGAGGCTATTGGACACGTGGGGAAATGCGACAAGCTGTGGGCCCATTGCCAGCAACTCACCGAGGTGACTCATGTCGAGGCGGCCGTCGTCCGTGATGCGCACCGCTTCGATGCGAGCGCCCTTTTCGTCCGCCAGGAGCTGCCAAGGTACCAGGTTGGAGTGGTGATCCATCGTCGTCACCACGATCAGGTCGCCAGCCGCGATGTTGCGGCGGCCCCAGGTCTGAGCGACGAGATTGATCGCCTCCGTCGTGTTGCGGACGAAAACGATTTCGCGGGCAGAGGCCGCATTGACGAAATCAGCCACCATGTGGCGCGCTGCCTCGTACTGCGCGGTCGCCCGTTCCGAGAGGTCGTACACCCCCCGGTGGATGTTGGCGTTCGTCTCTCGATAGTAGCAGTCGACCGCGGCGATGACGGACTCCGGTTTCTGCGAGCTGGCGGCGCTATCGAGAAACGCGAGTCGCTGTCCGCGCGCATCGACAGAGTTCAATATCGGGAAATCATCCCGGATTTTCAGCCAATCTCGAGTTTTCTCAGTGACGGAGCTGACCATGATCTTTTCCTTTTGTCCGGTGCGCCGCTCCTATATTCCGACCTTGCGCGCGATTGCCGTCTCCAGAAAGTGCTGAATCTCCTCGACGGGAACGCGGTCGATAATCGGGCGGAAAAACCCCTCGACTATCAGATTCTGCGCTTCGGAACGAGGCAACCCACGTGTCTGTAAGTAAAAAAGATGCTCCTCCTCGACCTGGGAAACGGTCGCGCCATGAGTACAACGCACATCGTTGGCGGCGATCTCCAGGTTCGGAATGGAATCCGCCCGCGCCGTGCGGCTGAGAATGAGGTTGCGGTTCTGCTGATAGGCGTCGGTCTTTTGCGCTCCCTCGTCGACTTTGATCAAACCCGAGTAGACCGACCGCGCATTGCCCTTCAATGCCCCTTTAAACTCGAGGTCACTCGTGCCGAAGGGTGACTCATGAAGCTGCCACGTGTGATGATCGAAGAACTGGTCGCCATCGGCAAAGTAAATGCCCAGCATCTCAGCCAGCGTGTTCTTCCCGCGCAAGTGCGCCGCAATGGACGATTTGGAAAACTTCGCGCCAAGGGTGACGTGCAGCGAGTTCAGCGTCGCATCCTGACCGAGAATTGCCCGCTCGGTCATAAAGTTCCAGACGTCACGACCCCAATCCTGAACCTGAACGTAGCGGAGCCTGGCGTCCTGCCCGACAATCAACTCGACCACGGCCGAAGCAAACGACTGAACGTCCTGCGATGGCGAGCGATAGGCATCGGCGACAAACGCTTGAGCCCCCTCTTCGAGCACCACCAGGGTATGCGAGAAGACCGCCGCGCCCGGTTCCGAGATCAGGCTGAAGGCGCGAAACGGCGCCTCGACCTTGACGCCCCGCGGGACGTAAAGAAACGAGCCCCCTTGCCAGAAGGCGGCGTGCAGCGCCTGGAACTTCCCCATCGACGGCAGAACCGCCTGGGTCATGAAGTATCGCTCGACAAGGTCCGCGTGCTCGCGGTACGCGGTCGCCAGATCGGTGAAGATCACGCCTTGCGCCGCGACCTCGGCGTCAAGCGTCGCCAGAATCGTTGCCGCGTCTCGCTGCACAATCACGCCGGCGTTGGGACCGAGCGCAATTTGCGCGGCCGCATTCTCGACTCCGGCCTCTTCGAGCCCGGAGAGCGGGGATACACCCGCGGCTTCGACTCCGGCAGTTGGTCTGAGCCGATCGAGTTTCAGACCACGCAGATCCGTTCTGCGCCATTCTTCATCTGTACGCTGCGGCATGGGGAGAGACTCGAACAGTTCCCACGCCCGCATGCGTGCCTCGCGACTGGCGCCGGTTTCTCGGTGCGCTCGCGAGATGACTGCGACACCCTCTCGCGAGAATCCCGTCGTCGCCACGTCGCTGACTTCAGCGATGGTGCTCATGGATATGTAATCTCCCGACCTGCTATGTATGACCCGCTGCGGCTGCGGGCGACGCAGGCGTCGCCCTGCTACCAGTGCAGTCGATTAACCGACGGAACCTTCCATTTCGAGCTGGATCAACCGGTTCAACTCGACCGCGTATTCGAG
Source organism: Chloroflexia bacterium (assembly GCA_013697005.1). Lineage (GTDB taxonomy): Bacteria > Chloroflexota > Chloroflexia > Thermomicrobiales > UBA6265 > JACCXM01. The sequence continues at coordinate 37,130 of JACCXM010000094.1, forward strand.
CGGCAACTCTTTCGCGATCGGCTCGATGAAGCCGTTGACGATCATGCTCATGGCTTCGTCCTGAGAGAGACCGCGGCTCATCAAGTAGAAAATCTGCTCTTCGGCGACTTTGGACACGGTGGCCTCGTGGCCGATCGATGCCCGCTCTTCTTCGACTTCGATGTACGGATACGTGTCGGTCTTGCTGGTTTCATCGAGGAGCAGTGCGTCACAGACCACGTTGCTGCGAACTTCCTCGGCGCCCTTGTAGACCTTCACCAGACCGCGATAGGAGGAACGGCCGGTTCCCTTGGAAATCGATTTGGAAATGATCTGCGACGATGTCCGCGGCGCGACATGGACCACCTTGCCGCCGGCGTCCTGATGTTGGCCGTCGCTGGCAAAGGCGACCGAGAGAATCTCGCCGCGGGCGCCCTCTTCCATCAGCCAGACCGCCGGGTACTTCATCGTCACCTTGGAGCCGAGGTTGCCGTCGACCCACTCCATGGTGGCGTTCTTGTAGGCTGCGGCCCGCTTGGTCACCAGGTTGTAGACATTTTTCGACCAGTTCTGAATCGTCGTGTAGCGGCAGCGTCCGCCTTCGAGCACGACGATCTCGACGACTGCCGAGTGCAGGCTGTTCGTGGTGTAGGTCGGCGCCGTGCATCCTTCGACATAATGCACATACGCGTCCTTATCGACAATGATCAGGGTCCGCTCGAATTGCCCCATGTTCTCCGCGTTGATGCGGAAGTACGCCTGCAAGGGTACGTCGATCTTGACTCCCGGCGGCACGTAAATGAACGAGCCACCCGACCAGACCGCCGAGTTGAGCGCGGCGAACTTGTTGTCGTTGTAGGGGATGATCGTGCCAAAATACTTCTTGACCAGCTCCGGATGTTCGCGCACGCCGGAATCCATGTCGAGAAAGATCACCCCGAGCTTTTCGAGGTCTTCGCGCAGCGAGTGGTAAATGACCTCACTTTCATACTGCGCGCCCACGCCGGCCAGGAACTTGCGCTCCGCTTCCGGGATACCGAGCTTCTCGAAGGTGTTCTTGATGTACTCGGGAACCTCGTCCCAGGTCTTGCCCTGCTTCTCGGCGGGGCGGATGTAGTAGAAGATCTCATCAAAGTCGATTCCGGACAAATCGGCGCCCCAGTTCGGCATCGGACGCTTCTCGAAGTGATCGAGCGCCTTCAACCGAAAGTCACGCATCCAGTCAGGTTCGTCTTTCATCGCCGAGATTTCTTCGACGGTTCCGCGGGTTAGTCCACGGCCGCTCTTGAATACGTAATCTTCCTCGTCGCGAAACCCGTACTTGTACTCGCCGATGTCTACTTGTGGCGCAGCAACCATGACCGGTTTTCTCCTTGGCGCGATGCCCGCGCCCGCTCGTTCCTAACTGGCGCTCGTCTCAGCGAGACTGGCGCGAAGTCCTTCGTATCCTTTGGCTTCGAGCTCGTGCGCGAGCTCCGGGCCGCCGCTCTCCACGACCCGCCCCTCCGTCATGATGTGAACGAAATCCGGCTTGATGAAGTTGAGCAGCCGCTGATAGTGCGTGATCAGCAACATGCCGACCTCGGGGCCAGAAAGATTGTTGACACCCTCGGAAACGACCTTGAGCGCATCGATGTCGAGTCCGGAGTCAGTCTCGTCGAGCACCGCCATCGTTGGCTCGAGCAGCGCCATCTGCAGGATTTCAGCGCGCTTCTTCTCGCCACCGGAGAACCCTTCGTTGAGATAACGAGTGGCGAACGAGTCGTCCATCTTCAACAGTGCCATTTTCTCGCGCATCAATCGCCGGAACTCGCGCGGTGTGATGGACTGCGCGCTGCCCCCCTCGGCGGCGGCCGCCTCGGCGCGGGCGTTGCGCACGTTCGTCACCGCCATGCGCAGGAAGTTCGCCATCGAAACACCGGGAATCACTGTCGGATACTGGAAGGCTAGAAAGAGCCCCTTCCGCGCCCGTTCATCCGGCGGCCACTCGAGAATGTCCTCGCCCTTGAAGCGAATGCTACCTTCGGTCACTTCGTAGCGCGGGTCGCCCGCGATGACGTAAGCGAGGGTGCTCTTACCGGACCCATTTGGTCCCATCAGCGCGTGAATCTCGCCTTGATTGACGGTTAGGTCGACCCCCTTGAGGATCTCTTTGCCATCGATCTCGGCGTGCAGATTGTCGATTTCGAACATCGGCGTATTGCCGGTTCCATTGCGCCCGCTCACCGTGACTCGTTACCTCCCATGCACTGGATACTCACCCATGTCGAAGTGATGCCTCCCAGCGTTCATCCTAAGCCGACCGCCCCGCGCCAGTCTGAGCGATCGGGTTCCCGGCGTGCTTGCATCCTGGGCAAACCCCGGAAAAGACCGTGTGATGACTCGTGACGTCGAAGCCGCTCTGTTCTGCCGCAACGTGGCGCGCAATCAGGGCAACCGGGACATCGACATCCCACAGCACGCCACAGTGCAGGCAATGCACGTGATCGTGCCGCTCGACACGTCCATCGTATCGGCTGGCCTGGTCCGCGAATGTCAATTCCTGGATCAAGCCGTGTTCCGCTAGCAGATGCAGCGTGCGATAGACCGTTCCGTACCCGATCCGCGGATCACGCCGGCGAATGCGCTCGAAAATCTCACCGGCCGTCAAATGGCCCTCGGAGCGACGAACCTCGTCGAGAACTTCCGACCGCTGCGTTGTGTTTCTGAATCGAGTATCAGACATGCCACCACGCCATCGTTACTGAGAATGAGTCTCACTAGCCTTGCTGAATAATACCACTGCTGACCATGTGCCACCACCAGTTTCCATCGAAACGCAGTCGAGAATTCGGGAAGGTCGCACACAACGCCTCATCGCGAGAGAATAGTGAGAGGGCTAAAGCGAATGGTGAATTTCGATCGAAGGGGGGAGTCCGGTGGCCTCATCCTGGACAGTTGCGGTCACCCGCCAGATCCCAGAAGCAGGAC
>JACCXM010000099.1 GCA_013697005.1 Chloroflexia bacterium
GGCTGGACGAGATCGCCAATCCGCGGATACGGAATCGGGTCTGACCGGTTCGGTTTCATTTCACGGCATCAGTTCTCCCGGTCAGGCACCCTCGGCTAAACTCCTTGTGTTTGAGGAGTGCCAACAATGGTCAAAGAACGAGAAATGGTCACGATCCAGCTCGATCCAGAAAGCGAGCTGGCGAAAGCGCTTGCTGGAGTGGACACGAAACCAATCGTTCTCGTCAGCAACGGGCGACGGTTTGTCGTGAGTCACGATCCGTTTGATCCTGTGGATGACTACGATCCGGAGGCATTCCGCACCGCTCTACGAGCCGCTGCCGGCACGTTTACACCAGAAGAAGGAGAACGGCTCAAGCAGGACATTTATCGCTGGCGAGAGGAAGGAACCCGGCCGGTAGTTGGACCGAGATACTTACCCGAATCAGATTGATTGGCGAGAGGCAAGGCTATCCGTGATCGTCACGTTAGAACCGAACAGTGAGTTCGCGCGGGCTCTGGCAGCGATTGATGAGAAACCTGTTGTTCTGGTTAGCAGTGGCGTTCGCTACACTGTAAATCGGACAGTGGACGACGAATTGTGGGCCAATTACGACCCCGAGCGGGTCCGTGCCGCTGTCCGGGCCGCCGCTGGAACGCTGACACCAGAAGAGGGTGAACGGCTCAAGGCACTCGTCTATGAAGGCCGCGAGAAAGGGTCACGGCCAATCGGCCGTCCGTGAGCTACCTGCTCGACACTGACTGGCTGGTCGATATCTATATCGGCCGCTCTGACCCTGCTCGTATCGTTGAAGAACTGCGACCCCAGGGGATCGGCGTCAGCATCGTCACTCACGGAGAGCTCTTCGAGGGCGCTTTTGGATTCCCCGACACGGGAGCTCGGCTTGCTCGGGTTTATGTACTCTTAGCTCGGTTCGACACAATGCCCCTCACCGATCCAATCATGGAAATCTTCGGCCGCACCCGCTCTGAATTGCGTCGCACGGGGCGGCTCATTCCCGATATGGATCTGCTGATCGCGGCCACGGGCATCCCGCACGATCTGATTCTGTTGACCCGCAACCTGCGCCATTTCACGAGCATTCCCGAGTTGCAGATTTTCCGTTCAACGTGAGATGACCTGGCACGGAACCTCTTCGCGTCACTCGGTGGCTACGCTTCGCCGTCCCACTCGGCGTGGAACTGCTCCAGAAAACGCTCCATGACCTGATGCCGCTCCAGCGCGATGCGCCGCGCGGTTTCGGTGTTCATGCGGTCTTTCAGTAGGAGCAGCTTTTCCGAGAAATGGTTGATGGTCGATCCGCGCTGCGTCTTGTAGATCTCGGTCGAGACCGCAATACGTGGCGGCGACTCAGGATCGTGCAGCACCTGGCCGCGAAATCCACCGAAGGCAAACGCGCGCGCAATACCAATTGCGCCGAGGGCGTCGAGACGGTCGGCATCCTGGACAACCTCGCCTTCAAGAGTCCGCATTGGCGTCGGCACTTCCGCGCCCTTGAAGGAAATGTCGCGGATGATCGCGGTGACGTGGGCGATGGCGCCATCGTCGACCGCGATGGAGCGCAGCCAGGACGCGGCGACGCGGGGACCGGCCTCCTCGTCGCCATCATGGAACTTCCAGTCGGCCACATCGTGCAGCAGCGCGGCCAACTGGACGACGTACAAATCGGCGCCTTCCTGGCGGCCGATCTCGAGCGAGGAGCGGCACACGCGGTGGGCGTGCCACCAGTCATGACCGGTTACTTCTTCACCAAGCCGGGTCCGGACATGTTTCCGGGTGCGCGCGATGTGCTCATCTGAAGTCATCGCCCGATTCAGTTGTGTATTTGCGCTTCCATCGTGGGCGCTTGAGATCACGCGGGGATCGTCTCCGCTGGGGCCGCGGTGGCCAGCACCTGTTCCAGATCGGTGCCCGCCAGCCGCGGACTTTCTTTATAGAGGAAACAGGCGACCGCGCGGTGCTCGTCCGTTCTGAACAAGGGCGGTGTCTGCCGGCGGCAGATGTCCATGGCGTACGGGCACCGGTCCACGAATGTGCAGTGTGCTGCTCCCGCCGCCGGCGCCGAACCGTTGGTGGGGAGTTCGTGTCCCTGCCACGGATGAGTGGGATCGGCCTGAGGAATCGACTGGATCAGGAGTTGCGTATATGGGTGGCGCGGCTGCTTCACGACCAGATCGACGTCGCCGACCTCGGCCACCTCGCCTCGATACATGACGAGAATGTTCTGGCCAATCTGATAGGCCGTGGTCAGATCGTGGGTGATGTAGAGAATGGAGATGCTGAACTTCAGGTGCAATTGGCGCAAGCTCTCCAGAATCGTGGCCCGCAGTGAGGCATCGACCATCGACACCGGTTCGTCGGCGATGATCAGCCGCGGCTGAAGTAAGAGGGCGCGGGCAACCATGATGCGCTGCCGCTGCCCGCCGCTCAATTGATGGGGATGCCGACCCAGGGTCTCGTCCGGGCGCAGTCCGACGGCGTTCAGTGTCTCTTCGATCAGCTCGCGCGCCTTCTCGCGGGTCGGCGCCAGGTGAAACTTCTTGACCGGGGTTTCCAGCACGTGATCAACTTTGTAGAAGGGGTTGTAGACCTCGTACGGGTCCTGGAAAATCACCTGCACGTCGCGCAGAAAGCGGTGCCGGTCCTCGGTCGTGAGCTGGCGCAAATCCTTGCCGCGATAGAGCACTTCGCCGCTCGTCGGCGCCGCCAGACCGAGCAACAATCGGGCGAGGGTCGTCTTGCCGCTGCCACTTTCGCCGACGATCGCGGTGATGGTGGGTGGTTCGGCGTCAACCCGGAATGAAAAATCGTGGAGGGCGACCGTTCCCGGTTTCTTCCGGATGCCCCCGCCACCGAATAATTTGGTGACGTTTCGGGCCTCGAGTAATGGCGTCATGGGTTCTCTCATCTTCAATAGAGATGGCACGATACGAGGCGCTCCGGTTGCACCTCGCGCAATCGTGGCTCAACGGTGGCGCAGCGCTCGAACGCCCGCGGGCAACGCGCCCGGAACGAGCAGCCGACCGGGCGGTTCAACAATGACGGCGGGAGACCAGGGATTCCCTGAAACGCCCCTTTCACCTCAAACGAGGGCAGACTCGCGATCAGGAGATCGCTGTACGGGTGCAATGGCGTGCGGAAGAGATCCGCCACCGGTGAGACTTCTGCCAGATTACCGGCGTACATGATGCCAACCCGATCGACGACCTGGGCCATCAACCCCATATCGTGCCCGATGAGAATGATCGCCGCGCCAAGCTCCTCCTGCACTTTCAACAGGGTATCCATCACCTGCCGCTGGACCACGACGTCCAACGCGCTCGTCGGCTCGTCGGCGATGATCAGCGTCGGGCGCAGGCTGATCGCAATGGCCATGCAGACGCGCTGCTTCATGCCACCGCTGAGCTCGTGCGGAAACATGTCCGCGACGTCCCGGCGGAGACCGACACTGTGCAGCAGCTCATAGACCCGATCGTCGAAAGCGCGGCCCGAGAGTTCGGCAGCGTGATCGTGCAAGCCATCGCGAATCTGCTCTTTCACCCGCAGCACGGGATTGAGCGAGTTCATCGCGCCCTGGGCGACGAGGGCGATCCTGGCCAGCCGCACCTGCCGCATCTCTTCTTCATCGAGACTCAGCAGATCGACGTCGTCGAGCACGATTTCGCCACTTTCGATCCGCCCGGGCGGCCGGATGAGCCGCAGCAGCGCCAAGGCGATGGTCGATTTTCCGGACCCAGATTCACCGACCAGACCCAGCCGCTCCCCTTCGGCGATGTCGAAGCTGACCCCGTTGACCGCCTGCACCGCCCCGCGCGACGTGTGGTAGTGCACCACCAGATCGCGCACGCTGAGGATGGGACGAGTGGCGGGCCGGGGCGACAGGGTGACAGAGTGCCGGGATGACAGGCCCATGGGCGCACGTGTCGCCTCATCGTTTCCCCTGAGATCAGATGATCCGACCATCCCGACACCGTCGTTTCGTCCTATCACCCCATCACCCCATCACCCCATCACCCGAACAACCGTAGGCCCGGCGCATCAACGCGCGTTTGATAGATCGATCCGGTCTCGACGTCGGTGATGACCAACGTACGCCGGTCGGCGCCGCCGAAGGCCACATTGGTCACCTGGGCGCCGGGAATCGGGATCGTGCCGACCATGTCGCCGGCGGGACTGAAAATCGCGACCTTGCCTCCACCGTAGTGAGCGACGTACAGATTACCGCCTTCGTCAAAGGCCATGCCGTCCGGACCTTCCCCGCCGGGAAGGGCGGCGAAGTCTTGCCTCGCCCCGAGCGCGCCATCCGGCCCGATCGGGTACCGCAGGATGCGATGGCGCCGCGTTTCGGCCAAATAGACGGCGGTTTTGTCGGGGCTGAGCGCGACTCCATTGGGGAAGGCCAGACCAGTGTCGATCTGCTCCAGGTTCCCATCGGGGAAAAGCCGGTAGAACCCGCCAACCGGATGTTCGAGTGACGAGCGCCAGGGATCGGAGAAATAGAGCACCCCGTTCCGGTCGAAGACGAGATCGTTGGCGCCGTTCAGCGGCTGCCCTTCGTACTGATTGACGAGGATCGTCGCCTGACCGTCCACAATACGCACAACGCCGTGGATATCGTCGCCCTCGTCGGCGACATACAACGACCCATCGCGATGGAAGGCGAGACCAGCTGGAATACCACCGGTATTGAAAAACTCCGCGGCGCTGCCATCCGGCGTGCGTCTGACGATGGAGCTGCTCAACCAATTCACGAAGAACAGGTTGCCGTCGCGGTCGAACGCCGGTCCTTCGAGTGAGTCAAACCCGGAGATCAACACGGTCAGCGGAGCGCGCATCGCGGAAAGACTTCCTCCACGGGATGAGGACAGGTCGCGGGTCTGCGTGGCGATTCGATCCTACGCGCGTCATCGTAACCGCTATTGCGAAAAACGTGTGCCGGGCTGTTGACGGATTCGGACGCGCGGTCTAGGCTGACCGCCATACCGGGGCAGTGACGCCCTGGCAGCGCCGGCTCGGCGCGGCAGATGAGTCCTGGCTGCGCGGCCACGACAGCCAGCCCACTCGATGAAGAGGAGGAACCCGATGAGCGATCCCCGTAGTAATACCCTGCTCAATGAGGCGTTGCGGTTGCGACTCTCCCGGCGCAGCATCATGCGCCGCGGCGCCGCGCTCGGTCTGTCGACCGCCGCGGTGTCCAGTGTCCTCGCCACCAGCGGCCGCGCCAGCGCCGCTCCCCGCGCCGCCACCTTCATTCAGGAACGCCAGCTCAATACCCTCCAGGCAACCTACTTCGTGCCCGAGGGCCAGGAGTTCTTTACCCAGGTCGCCCAGGACTGGGGCAGCCAGAACGGCGTCACCGTGACGACCGACTACATCGGTTGGCCGGACTTGCAGCCGCGCATCGCGGCGGCGGTCGAAGGCGGCTCCGGCGCCGACGTGATCGAGATGTGGGACGCCTGGCCTTATCTCTATTACGAGAACATGGTGCCCATGGAAGAGCAGGCCCAGGCCGTCAGCGAGGAGTACGGCGGATTTTACGACTGGGTGATCAATACCGCCTCCGTCGATGGCAAGTGGTACAGCATCCCCCACGGTTCCTCGAGCTCCGCGTTCGCCTACCGCATCAGTCTCTTCGAGGAAGCGGGTATCAGCGATCCGCAGAACAACTTCCCCGAGACCTACGAGGAGCTGTTCGCGGTTGGCAAGACCCTGAAGGAGATGGGCAAGCCATTCGGTCAGGCGCTCGGGCAGAGTCTGGGTGATCCGCCCAGCTTTGCCTACCCCTACATGTGGGCATACGGGGCAATGGAGGTCGAGGAGGACGGCACGACCGTCGCCATCAACAAGCCGGAGTTCGTCGAGGCGCTGCAGGCCTTCGTCCAGCATTGGGCCGATGCCTACGACGAGACCGGTCTCTCCTGGGACGATGGCGCCAACAACCGCGCCTTCCTCTCCGATCAGATTTCCGGCACGCTCAACGGCAGTAGCGTCTATCTGGCCGCGGTTGCCGCGAAAGAAGGCGAGTCGACCCTCGACTACGAAGTGCAGGTCGAGCCCGACGACATCTGGCATGCGGGCTTCCCATCGGGACCGGCCGGGAAGTTTGCCCTGCTCGGGAGCCGCTCCATGGCCGCCATGAACTACTCCGCGAACTCCGAGGCGGCGGTGGAGTTCCTGCAGCACTTCTACACGCCAGAGATTTTCATTCCCTGGTTGGAAGTGCAAGGTGGCTACATCATCCCGATGGCCCCTGGGTACGCCGAGCTTGAGATCTACACGGGAAATCCTTCGCTGGCCCCGTACCCGGCGATTTCCGACTACAGCCGGAACAAGGGTTTCGCCGGTCCAGCGAACCAGATGGCCGCGGAATCTTCGGCTCGCTATGTCATCGTCAATGCGTTCGCGCAGGCGATTCAGTCCGGCGATGCCGCCAGCGCCGTGCAGCAGGCCGAGGCACAGTTGCAGCGCATTTACGGCGGCTAGGCTCTTCGCTCAAAGTGGTCTGGCTG
>JACCXM010000148.1 GCA_013697005.1 Chloroflexia bacterium
CGCTGGCCAGGTAGGCGAGGGCGGCCACCGTCCCCGTCGGGTTCATCCCCGGGTTCTGCGGGAACTGCGACGCTCCCACGACGAAGACGTTCGGGGTATCCCACACCTGGCCGTACTTGTTGACGACGGAGTTGCCGGGATCGGTTCCCATGATCGCCCCGCCCGTGCAGTGCGTGCTCTGGTAGGGGGCGATCGTGTACGGGTTCAGCTCCTCCTGGGTGCGGATGTTCGTGGCCCCCATCGTCTCCAGGATCTCCCGCATCTTCGGCGACAGATAGCGGATCAGGTTGTAGTCGTTTTCATGCCAGTCGAAGGTGATCCGCAGCAGCGGGAAGCCGAAGCGGTCGCGATAGGTCGGATCGAGATCGACGTACTGGTCGTCGTAGGGGAGGCTTTCGCCCTGAATACCGACGCCGGCGACGCTGTCCCAATTCGTGCGCAGCGCCTCTTTCCACTCGGCGCCCCAGGTCTTGCCGCTGGCGGTCGGCACGCCACCGACGCTGGCCACCGGGGTGCGCTCGCCGCCGCCGGCGCCGATCGAGCCGCCGCCGATGAAGTCGAGGTCCGCATGGTCGAAGTTGTCGGCGTTGAAATCGTGGATCAGCGCGTTCATGGCGCCGTTACCCATGAACTGGTTGAGCCGCTCGCCTTCAAACAGGCCGCTCGAGCCACCGCCGCCGAGCTGGTAGGTGTAGTTCTTGCCGACGAAGCCGCGGTCGTTGCCGATACCATCGGCGTGCGCGGACGAACGCGACATCAGGAGCAGCCGGGCATTCATCAACATGTAGGCCGAGACGATGACCGTGTCGGCTTCCTGGAATTGCCTCCGTCCGGTGGCGTCGATATAGGAGACGCCGGTGGCTTTGCCGGTGGAATCGGTCTCGATCTTGTAGACGTAGGCGTCGGTACGAATCTCGTAGTTGCCCGTCGCCAGCGCCGCCGGCATGTGGACGACGAGCGAATTGCCTTTCGCCGCCACCTCGCACCCGTAGCGGGTGCAGAAGCCGCAGTACAAACAGGCGCCGCGGGTGTTCCCGGCGAGGTCATCGTACGCCTCGGACAGAATCGCGGAGGGCTGCGGGAAGGGGTGATACCCCAGCTCGTTCGAGGCCGCCGTGAATTTGTCGGCGACGATCGACTTGGCGAGCGACGGCAGCGGGTATTCGCGGGCGCGCGGCCCCTCGAAGATGTTGCCGCCCTCGATCAGCTCACCCTGGAGATTGCCGGCCACACCGGACACGCCGATGTCGTATTCGAACGCGTCGTAGTAGGGCTCCATATCGTCATAGGTGACACCCCAGTCCTGAATCCGGTTGCCGACCGGCAGCTTGTCCGCGCCGTAGCGATCGATATGGTGGGTGCGGTACTCGAAGTCGGACGGGTAGAACCGCCAGTTCTGGGTTGCCCAGTGGACCGCGGCGCCTCCCACCCCCTGGTGGGGATGGAACGAGCCGTACTGCCGCATCGGCAACGCCCGTTCCTTCGGGGTCGGCCGCCAGGTCCAGGTTTCGCGGGAGAGATCGACCATCATCTCGCGGCGCTGGTTGTAGCGCAGCTCGTCGTGGTTGTGGCTGAAGTCATTCTCCGTGGTTAGCCAGGGTCCCTGCTCGAGGGAGACCACTTGCATCCCGGCGTTGGTCAGGTGGTAGGCCATGATTCCGGCGACGAGACCGGCGCCGACGGTTACGACGTCGACTTTCTGATTCTGTGCCATCGCGCGCTGCCTCCTAGTGGCCTTCGTTCGCCAGCAACTGGGCCAGGCTCTGTGGATCGCGGGTAAATTCCGGGTTTTTGATGTCGTCCGGGGTGTAGAAGCGCTGGGCGCCGGGGTAGCCGATGAGCTTCCAGCCGGCCAGATCGCGGTTGCCGCCATACATCGGGTCGCCGAACATGCCCTCGATGGTGTCGTTGCGCAATTGGGTGAAGAAGGCCCTCGCGCCCGGTCCCTCGAACCCGGTCGCCGTGTCCTCGTCCATGGCGGTCAGGATCTGATCCTGCTGCTCGGCGTCGAGATCGACGAAGTTGCCCTCGAACTCGCTTTGGGCGTAGGCGTCAACGAACTCGATGCCCCGCCGGTAGACCTCCTGCGGGGAGAGCACCGACTGGAAGCCGTAGCGGGCGAACTGCTCGCCGGCGACACTCACGTAGTCGTAGATGTCGCGGGTGCTGGCTGCCTCGACCGTGACCGGTTCCTCCGAGACGACCGGGAACGGACCCTGGGTGTAGGTCTTTTTGGTATAGCCGAGATTGGTGCCCCCCAGGGCCCGATCGATGGCGAAGACCACGCCAGCCTCATGAGCCCCCGGGTCGTCGGCGGAACCGGGCAGGATGCGGGAAACGAGGGCGTCGACCGTCTCGGCCTCGTGGAGGTTGAAGAACTGGGCCGGCAACGCGGGCTCGGCCAGCGGCGCGTCCGCCTCGGTGGAGGCGACCGGCGTCGACTGCAAGGCGTGGGTGGTGGCGGCGCCGATGGTGGCGATACCAGTCGTCGCCAGGGCGACGCCCGAGCCGGCCACCAGCCGGCGACGGGACAGACGAATGATTTGGCCCTCTCGTGGCCGGCGCTCCACCTGCTCTTCTGGTTCACTCATGGGATTGCTCCTCATGTCGCTCGGTAACGACGACAACCGCTCGGGCGAGCAGCCCGCGGCTATGGTCCACGGTCATCTCGCCATAGGTCTCCTTCTCCCGGCGACGCGGGCGCCAGCCATGATTCCTGCTGCTGGAAACGGACATGCATAGTTGGTGCCAGAGATGGCGGTGCGCGGTGTATCAGGCGGGGCCGCTAACCTCCACGACCTGCATCATGCCCAGCTCCTCGTGGTTCATCATATGGCAGTGCAGGACGTATCTCCCGGTGAAATCGAGACAGCGGGTGCGAAAGGTGATGCTCCCGCCGTGGGGCACGATGACGGTATCGAGCCAGACCGGTTGCGGCAACGCCCTGGAGGACGCCACTGGCATCCGCTTCCGCCACTTCCCGTTCCGCTCCGAACTGATCGACCAACCGATCTCCGAGAGGCACGGGGCAGAGCCCTCCTAATGGGCATCGATCATGGCGTGGACCTGCAGAGCAGGGAGAGGGAAACGGCGCCCGCTTGAGAATATCGGTTCCGATAACCGGGATCATGCCCGTTATCTGGAACCGCGGACCTCCGCCGTCAAGGGGAACCCAGGGGATGAGGGTCCGGTAATGGGCCTGCCCGTTGAAAAAAGCCTCCGGTGGTCGGCGCCGTCGTCGCTGGCCACCCCGGATCCTGCTCACCAGTGTCCGGGTCTGCAACCGGATGGGCAATCACCCGTAGACGGCTGAGAGCCGCCATGGCTCCCTCAGGAGGGCCAGGAGGCTTCCGCAGGGGGCATGACGTCGTCCCGCGGCCAACAATCGCTTCAGGTTCTGACCGGCCGCAATCAGCAGACCCTGGATGTTCGCGTTCAGCAATCCCCGCAAGCGGAGCCGGCGCAGACCGTGCCATTCCTTCGCTTCGGCAAAGAGGGGCTCGACCCACACCTTCCGTTTGCGCATCGCCTTCTGGTAGGCCTCGGTTTCATGGTAGCCCTGTACCTTGTCGAGATAGTCGGCGTAGAAGGAGCGGTGGACCATGCGGCCATGGTCACTCTTCGTGCATTCCGCTTTGACCGGACAGGTGTTGCAGGTGGTGGAGTCGGCTTGGTAGAGCACCTCTTCCTCGGTGTACTTGGTCTTACGCCGTGGCAGCAGCTGCCCTTGTGGGCAGCGGTAGGCGTCGGCACCAGGGTCGTACGTGAACGTGCCCTTCCCGAAGAAGGGTGTGCGCCGGTCGAAGTCGGGCAGTGGGAAGAACGCCTGAATACCGGCGTCCTCGACCGCCACGATGTTCTCCACGGTGCCGTAGGTGGTATCGCCCGTCACCTGCCTGGGCCGCAACTTGCGGCGGAAGCAGACCCGCCAGAGC
>JACCXM010000156.1 GCA_013697005.1 Chloroflexia bacterium
GGGCTGAGTTGATGTCATGGGGATTTTCCCCTCTCCCGTCGAGCCGGGAGAGGGGGGTAGGGGGGCGAGGGCGTCCAGCGCCGACGCGATCGTGATCGCCCGAAAGCGGTCAGTCTACGAAGGAGACGCGCGATGGCGGGTCAACAACGCACGGTCAAAGGCGCTACCGTCCTGGCGTGGTGGGACCGCATGGTCGAAAAGGTCGCCCAGGACCCGGCGGATATGCAGATCAGAGGACTCGAGAACGCCCTCTATTTTGTCTGCCGCCGCAACGGGGCGAAATTGACCCGCGGCCAGCCCGTCGCATCGCGTCCGGAAAACCTTTCCCCGGCCGGAGGTGACAACGCGCCGCCGGCCGGTTTCGACTGGACGAACGGCGAGATGGTCTTCGACGTCCTGCAACCCGATGGGCTCGTCGCCGAGCTGGAACGGGTCACCGGGATTCCGGAGCATCCGCACGGTTCGTCACGGGCCAGCACATGACCGGCGAACCGCGCACCGTTGCCGCGGCAACATTCCGGGTCTGGTACGAGCTTCTTGAAGAGACCGTGGCCCACGACCCCGATGAGACCGCCCCCGGAAACCAGCGTAGCGCCCTCATCCTGCTCCACGATCTGGTCAGCATTGGTCTGCGCAATGAGGCGATCCGCCCGGTCGTCATCCACAGTAGCGGACCGGACAGCTTCGCCCATCTCATGTTTCGCTACATGCTGAACCCGGAATTCGACTGGAGCGGGGAGATCGCGCTCGCGCCCGGCCCGGCGGACGACCTCGCCCGGCCGGATCGCCTGATTGCCGAGCTCGCGGCGGCGACCGGGATTCCTGTGGGCGAGTCGTGAGTCGTGAGTCGTGGGTCGTGAGTTGAGATGAGATGAGCGAGCACCCACAACCCGCAACCCGCAACCACGGAGGCCCATCATGAGTGACGACCGGCGCAGCGTCATGGCATCGACTTTCCGCGCCTGGTGGCAGAGTCTGGTTGAGCTGGAGCCCAATACACGCGCTCCCGGAAATGTTCTCAATACGGGAGCGCTCCTGGCATTTCTGGCCGAGACCGGCGCCCGCCGCGGGGCGATCGTCACGGCCGCGGCACCCGGCCACCACACCCCTGATTCGGCACCGGAATTGAACCCCAACTTCGACTGGAATGGCGAGATTGCCCTTGGTCCGGACGCGCCCATCGCGGACCTGGAGCGCGCATCCGGTATCTCCGAGCAAGCGCCGCTCGCATGATGGATCGTGACGCCGATGTCGGTCACCACCTCAGCTAGCGGCACGAGCCCCTCTCCCGTCGCGCCGGGAGAGGGGTTGGAGTGAGGGTTTCTCAGGACGCGACGGCGCGGAAAGACATAGAATGCACGCATGACCGACCACGACGAAAAGATCCTTGCCCATTTGCGGGGAGAGGCAACGATGTCGCTGGTGAACGCTGCCGGCGTCGTGGAACGCGCGCGCGACATCCTGGACTTCGCCGCGCTCTCCCAGGCGATCGAGCAGGAAATGCGAGAGGGCATGGGACTCGTCCAGGAGATCGGCCGCAACAGCATCGGCGATGATGGCTTTGTCAGCGCCCAGACGCAGCTCGAAGCGGTCAAGACCATCGTCCGTGCCTGGGAGGCCGCCGCCCTGGCGCTGTACGCCTACGAGGCCGCGCGCTCGCGCGTTTATCAGGATACGGGACGCTGGAGCGCGGATGCGTGGCGTGCCCCTGAGCAGAGCGCGGTCGCGAAGATCGATGTGCTCGCGGAGCTGAAGGAAACGGTGCAGCGCGATCGCGAGGCGAACGAGGCGCGGCGGCAGGGGCAATAACGCGTGTCCCCAGCAGGCGGCGCGCCAATACGCGCCGGGAAATCCAGGTATTTGGACTCTTTTCGATCAACGTGTGGAGGAGTGTGAACGATGGTGAAGACGGTGCCCCCGGAACCCTCCGGCACGTGATGATGGTGATGAACACGGATGTCGAGACCACGCTCGTCCTGGTCGCGGACATGGTCGGCATGACGAAGGATGCGGTGACGAAGATCGTCGCGACCGGGCTGCCGCTGATGGCCACGGTCGCCGATGAGGATCCCTGGGTCTTCAAGGCGATGTATGCCCAGTCGGTGAAACCCCTGCCGGAGCCAACAGCGGAGCTGTACACCACATTGGGCAAGAACCCGCAGGCGCCGCTAGCCCCTCGCCCTGCGCACAGGGAGAGGGGTTGGGGTGAGGATTTTTACCGGGCCGCCTTGACCCGCGCCAAAAACGCGAAGTCGGCCGCCTGCGGCGCCAGCATGTTGCCCTCGAAGGCGCCCTTCTCGTAGTTGGCGCCGATCGCCTCCGTCAATTCCGGATACGGCTCGTAACCGCGCATCGTGCGCGCGGTCAACGCCTCGGCCCGATCGCCCAGCGCCCGCGCCGTGGCGCTCGCCGGATCGAGATCGTAATTGGCGCGGACCTCCGCTAGAAGCTCGGTCCACTCCCGCTCGATCGAAGCGATCTCTTCGGGCGGGGTCGTCTCCCCAACTGCTGCAAACTGCTTCATCTGCTCCGGTGTGTAATGCGCTTCCATTGTTTCCTCCCGTTGCGTCAGACTGGCGCCAACCGCCTGCGACGCCTCGATGACCAGCTCCCAGGACCATGCGCCCGTCTCCAGCCGCCGCTCGACCAGATCGCCGACGGCGGTGGAGATCCGTTCCAACTCCGCGCTTCGCTCCCGCAGCGCCTGCCGCTGCACCCGCAGTGAGGCGACCAGATCGAAATCGGGGCGGCCCAGCAGTTCGCCAATCCGTTTCAAAGGGAACCCCAGATAGCGCAGGGTCAGAATCTGCTGCAAGCGCAGCAGATCGGATTCCCCGTACATCCGGTAGCCCCCGGAGGAGTGTGCCGCCGGCCGCAACAACCCGATGCGGTCGTAGTGGTGCAGCGTCCGCACCGAGACCCGCGTCAGCGTGGCCACCTCTCCGACGCGGTAGGAGCGGCCCATGCGTCACCTCCTGGGAACGAGGATAAAGCCTGACGTAACGTCAGAGTCAAGGGGCAACCCCGCCGGCCGCCACCGGAACATGGAACGCTTCCCGCATTGTGGCCGGTACAGACCCCATGGCGGCGCCAGTGTTCCGGAACGGCATGGCGACACCAGCCGGGGGGAGAGAATCCCGTTTCTTCTACCCATCCAGCGGAAACCCCGTGAACGTGCCATCGCTGGTGGCCGCGGTTTGGCCGAACCCGGTGCCGCGGATATAGGTGAGTGATCCGTCGAGGCCATCGCCGGAATCGTTGCGTGCCGCCGTTCCGCGGATATTGAGTGTGCCCACCCCAACGCCATCGTCGCTGCCCAGCAGGCGGACGACCTCGAAGGCGCACGCTCCCTCGCCGCTGCTTTCCCAGGTCCCGAGTCCGGCGCTGGCGTGCAGCGGTTCCTCTCCTGGTCCCGGCATCGCGGGCAGCACCGGCGGACTGGAGACCGTCATCGTGCCGTCGGGGTCGAACCGGATCAGAGCGTCCTCGGTCACATCGCGCCCTTCCAGGGTGATCTGCACCAGCCAGGAACCAGCGCACCCGGCTGCTTCATCTTGTGCGGCATGCGTGGAGCCACTACCTCCGCCGGAGACGACGGCGAGACCGCAACCGAGCATCAGCGTGAACACGACGATACGGAGCATCGATCGATCCTTTCCGGAACGAGGCCGCCAACTATGCGATGCGATGATCGCGCACCTCGCGATGCCGGTGCACGGAAAGAGACATGGACATGGAAAAGGGGCGAGCGGCCAGCGTTTGCGACGCGGACCGCTCAACCAGGAACCGGGGTGGGGCGCCCCGGAGAAAAGAAGGGACGGAAGTCAAGAAACCGTGAATTTCGGCGGCGGCGCCGCTACGCTCGGAATGACGCGGAGGGAATGAGAGGATAACCGGGTGCAACGAACGGAAGGCGTGACCAGCGGCAACGCCGCGGACGATGGCTCCGGGCGAGATGGCTGGCTGCTGGGGCATTTCCTGGCCGGCGAGGACATGGCGCGCGCGACCGCCGACGTCGAGGTGAAGTGGGCGGTCTATGCGGGTGGCGAACGACGCATCGCCTGGGGCGTCAATGACCGCGCCCACACGTTGGCCATCCTGGTGCGGGGGATCTTCCGCCTTCGTTTCCCGGAGCGGGAGGTGCTGCTTTCCCGCGAGGGCGATTACGTGCTCTGGGAACCGGGCGTCCCGCACCTGTGGCAGGCGGAAGGTCCAACCATCGTCGTCACCGTGCGCTGGCCCTCGTTACCGGGAGACAGCCGGACGGTGGGGTGATGGGGTGATGGGGTGGTAGGGTGATAGGAAAAGGAAGCGTCGCCGATCGACGTACCGTCTCACTGTCGACTGTCGACTGTCGACTCACGACTTCGTCAAATACACGAACCCGGTCTTGCGACCGGGTCCATGCGGGAAGGGGGAGGGGTTTTGGGGAGGGCGAGGGATTGGGGATCCCGTTTCGCTCTCTGCCCCTATCTACGTCGCGGTCCGCGCGGCGGATTCATGACGAAGGTGATGGGGAGATGGGGTGATAGGGTGGTGGGGTTATAGGATGGTCGGATGAGGGAGAAGCCGATGTCACCGTCATCCCAGTCCGGGGCGTTCTCGTCGTTCGCTGCCGAGCCAGTGCCGGCCATGGCGCCGGGGAGCGAGCGCGCTGCCGGCGATCTGGCCGGCGTTCGCGCCGAGCTGATGGCGCTGCGGGCGCAGGTCGCCCAGAACGATGATGAGATCGACGATTTGCAACTGCGCTCCGCCGAATCGCGCGTGCCGTGGTACCGCAGTATCCAATCGCTGGTCGCGGTGTTCGCGCTGTTGCTGTCGCTGTCGACCACGCTCGTGTCCGGCTACTGGGCGCGCACCCAGGGCGAGATCGCCGAGCAGCGGCTGCGGCAACAGGAGCTCCACGACGCCAAGACTGAGCTGCGCGGATTGTTGCAGAGTCTGGCCGAGCTGGAACGGCGCATCGAGGAACTGCCGACCCTGGATGACCCACTGCTCGCCTCGCGCTTGTCGAGCAGCTATGGCTCGGAGACCGCGATCCTCGCCACGCAGGCGCTCGCCATCATGGAGACTATGCCCGAACAGATTTCATCTAGCGAGTATCTCAACCTGGCCATCCGGTTCGGCGCGATCAATGAATTCGGGCGGGCGCAGCCGCTCATCGAGCGCGCCGTGGCGACGGCCGCCAATAGCTACGATTTCCTCAGTGCCAAGCGGATCTATGCGGCACTGTTGTTTCAGAACGGCGACAGCGACGGCGGCCGCCGCCAGTTCGCGGACGCCCTCCAGAGCTGGCGCACATTTCCCGCGGAAGCGGCCACGGTCCAGAGCACGGGCGATCTCTACACCGAGTTGAACTGGGCCAACGTGGAGTCGCTTCATGGCTACTGCGACGAAGCCAATGCCCACATCGACGCCGCCCGGCAGCATGTGGATGCGCTGAACAATCCCGGCTGGGTCTTGCCGCGGCAGCAATTTGACGCGATGGCCGAGCTCGTCACCCAGTGCCAGCCACGAGCCGAGACGTAATGCGTGACCGGTCTGCGGCGGGAGGTGGTCTCGTTAGGCGCCCGGGGAAGCGAAGAGGAGAGATAGACGACTCCCGACCCCCGACATACCGACTCAATCGTGAAAAGGGTATTGACATCCTGGCACGGCGGGTGTACGTTCATACCAAGCCAAACGCGGACGGGAGCAATTCCGAAAGCGGGCGGCCAGCAGAACGCCGACGGGTCTGGGGTCAAACCTGGTCTTGTCGGCGTTCAGCTTTATGCCCGGTATCCCATCATCTCATGACCCTATCGCCCACGTCCGACTGGAACCCGGAGCAATACGGGCGCTTTCGCGATGAGCGGGCGCGGCCGTTTTTCGATCTGCTCGATCTGGTCCATCCCCGGCCGGGGATGCGCGTGGTCGATCTCGGTTGCGGCACCGGGGAGCTGACGCGGGAGATGCACCGCCGTCTGGCGGCGCGGGAGACACTCGGTATCGACAATTCCCCAGCCATGCTGGCCAAGACTGAGCCGTTCGCCGGCGACGGTCTCACCTTTATGGAAGGTGACATTGGCGCATTCACGAGCCAGGCCGGCTACGATCTCGTCTTTTCCAACGCCGCCTTGCACTGGATTCCCGATCATGAGGCGCTCTTGCGCCGGCTCACCGCCGCGCTGACTGAAACCGGCCAACTCGCGGTGCAAGTCCCCGCCAACGACGATCACCTCTCGCACGCCACGGCGGTCGCGGTCGCCCGTGAGGAGCCCTTCCACGCGCTGCTCGGTGGTCATGTCCGGCAATCGCCAGTGCTCGCGCCCGAGGTCTACGCAACCCTGCTGCATCGTTTCGGCTATCGCCAGCAGCATGTGCGGTTACAGGTCTATCCCCACGAGCTGGAGTCGCGCGAGGCGGTGGTGGAGTGGGTGCGCGGCAGCGTGCTGACCGACTACGAGCGGCGATTGCCGGAAGCGGTGTGGCCGGAGTTCCTCGCGCGATACCGGGAACGCCTCCTGCCCCAGCTCGCGGACACGCGGCCCTTCTTCTATCCCTTCAAGCGCATCCTGTTCTGGGGATCGCACTCGGGCTGAATCCCGAACCCATCGCCGATCACCGGCTCACCCTAAGAAACTCCGTCCGTTCTCGTTTACCACAATTCCCGGCTTCGTCATTCCCACTATCATTCCCCAGGCCACGCCCAGATTCCCTTGGAGATGCTCATCATGGCGACCACGACAACCCTCAGCGAGCAGGAGTACCGCGAGCTGGCGCTCAGCGAGCCGGACCGAAACTGGGAGCTGTGGAACGGGATGCCCCGGGCGAAGCCGCCGATGAGCATGAAGCACAACGCCGTCTCCTTCCTCCTAGGGCATTTCCTGCAAAACCAGCTCGAGCGGAGCGTCTACCGGGTGAACGTCAATAGTGACCGTGCCCGCATCTCGTCGCGTGCCTATTACATCCCGGACGTCATTGTCATTCCCGCGGCCTACCAACGGGTGTTCGAGCACGATTCGCGGGCGCTCGGTGTCTACGCCAAACCGCTGCCCTTTGTCGCCGAAGTCTGGTCACCTTCTACCGGCGACTACGACATCACCGCCAAACTCCCGCTCTACCAGGGGCGGGGCGATCTTGAGATCTGGTTCATCCACCCCTCCGAGCGCACCCTTACCGTTTGGCGGAAACAGCCCGACGGGACATATGCGGAAGGCCACTACACGAGCGGCATCGTGCCGGTGGCCTCCCTCCCCAATGTCACCATCGATTTCGACGCCCTCCTGGACGGCTGAAGACGAGTCGTAAGTCGGAAGCACCGGAGGGCACAAGATCGATGATGCCCCATCACGCCGATTTCTTACGATTTCTATGAACGATGCTTCATCCGCTCAGTAGAACAGGAGAGGGAGCGGTTGACATGAAGGTGTCGAGCGACCGCTTGTAATGCGTTGCGCTACAGGCTACAACACGGCATGATCGAGAGCTTCAGACACAAAGAGCTGAAACGGCTCTATCAACACAATGACCGGAGCGGCATTGGCAGTGCGATGCTTGGCAGAGTGGAGGAAATCCTCTCTATTCTGGACGCCGCGGAAACAATTTCGGAGATCGACATTCCCGGCTATCGTCTCCATCCCCTGACAGGCTCACTGAGAGGCTATTGGAGTGTCCGGGTCACCGGAAACTGGCGCATCGTATTCCGGTTTGCGGACGGCGCTGTTTTGGACGTCGATCTGCGGGACTATCATTAGGAGAGGTTCACGATGGCGATGATGGCGCCGGTTCATCCCGGGAGAATTGTCAAAGGCGCAATTGCGGAGCTTGAGTTGTCGGTGACGGATGCCGCCACCGTGCTGAATGTCTCCCGCCCCACGCTGTCCAACCTGATCAATGGCAAAGCCGGCATCTCTCCGGAGATGGCAGTCCGTCTCTCGAAAGCGGTTGGCAGCACCCCCGGCTTCTGGCTCCGATTGCAAATGAACTACGAACTCGCGCGGGTTGTGCAGCGCGCGGATACGATCGAGGTTAACCCCATTCCAGAGCGTGCCGGCTGAGCAGGGAGCGGCAGCAGAGGAGGCAGCCTATGCTGGTGCGCTCCAGTAGAGGGACGTGCCCGCAACGGGAGCGCGGTGAGGGTTGGAGCGAAGGACGGTGCGGTAGCATTGCGTGTGGTGTCCACCAGTGCGGTGCCGATCGGAGCAGTCCTCATGTCAATGCGGAAAGAGCGGGACGAGTCGCGTTTGGCCATTGAGATCGAGCCCGAGCTGAGACAACGGATAGAGACGGCCGCGGCCGATCGGGACATTTCGGTCCGTGACTATGTCGTCGCCGTGCTACGAGCGGCGCTCGACAGCAGCGGGACCGCGCGGTCATCGGACGCGGCGGATGAGTGGAATCGCCTGTCGATCCCCTCATTCGGCCGAGACTGGGAATCGGATGCCGATGCGGTCTACGACGACTTGGCGTAGAGGCGATGTGATTCTGGTGCCAGTCGGCTTTACGGATCGGACAGGCGCCAAGCGGCGTCCCGTGGTGATCGTTTCCAGCGACCTCTACAACGTGCAATCCCCGGGCGTGATGATCGCCTCGATTACTGGCAACCTGCAGGCCATCCGGCATCCGGGCGATCATCTGCTCCGCCACTGGCAGGAGGCAGGATTGCTGCGACCGTCGCTGGTGCAGGCCAAAATTGCTACTGTCTGCCCTGACGCTTCTCTGCCGCAACACCGCGATCGATCACAACGACAGCAAGCGAGGGTCAGCCGCCTCCCGGCCGGTACGTGCCGAAGCTCCAGAGATTCCCCTCGATATCCCGCGCGGTGTACTCGCGCGAGCTCCATTCGGTGTCGGCCAGCGGGCGCACGATCGCGGCGCCCTCGGCGGCGGCACGCTCGTAGTGGACGTCGATTCCGTCCTCATTCTTCATGAGCTCCAGCGGCGCGAAGCTGAACACCCGGCACAACCATGTGAGCATCGTCTCGCTCCCGCATGGCGCTAAAGCACCAAGCTGCCTCCACGAAAGCACCCTGAAGGGCGCTGAAAAGCCCGTCATCCTGCCGAATCTGGCGTCCTCCAGCCCCGTTCACGGGGCTTCCCGTGGGAGGCAGCCGGGTGTCTTTAGCGCCCGGCGAAGCGGCGGCTTGGAACAATGAGAGCACCATTTCCAGGTACCGCTCTTACCGCCCAATCTTCTCCAGATACCGCTCCGCCGAGCGCCGCACCGCCGCTTTGGCATCGGAAGCCACCACATGTCCGGACCATGCCCCATACAGCCGCTCGAAATCATATGGCGCGACCGCATCGACGATGCCCCGAATGGCGTTCGGCCCGAGCGGGATGAGATTCGGATAACTATACATAAAACTTACCCAACACCGGTCACTAACCACCTGGATCGTGTCGCCGGTCAGCAGCGCACCGTCGCCACCGGCCCCCTCCGGCCAGTGCAGCACGCAGCTCCCGGGAAAATGCCCGCCGCAACGGATCAGGGTGAGACCACTGCCGGGCAGGGGATCAACCGTCTCTCCCGTCCAGAACTGAATCGCCGCGTCCGGCCGCATTACCCAGGCGCGGTCGTCGCCGTGGACAAAGATCGGCGCCCCGCCGAAGACCCGGCTCCATTCGACCATGCTGGTGAAGAAGTGGGGGTGCGAGATGGCGATCGCCGCCAGACCACCGCCCCGCTCGACCGCGGCGGCCGTCTCGTCGTCGATCAGGCTGATGCAATTCCACAGCACGTTGCCGGCCGCGGTTTCGATCAGGTGGGCCTGCTGACCGATGGCCACGGCCGGTGCGGTGGCGATCCCGCTCAATCCGAGGGCGATCGCCGCGATGTGATTGCGATGATCCCGGCGCAGCTCATCGAGCGTGGTCCAGCGCTGTCCCTCATGCCCGATGTACTGGCGATCGTCCGCGCAGAGGGGACAGACCGGCGGCGGCGCGGCCGTCGCCGCGAACTGGGCGCCGCAGGTGGCGCAGATGAAGGGTTGCATGAAGCATCCTCGCCGAAACTCCTATGTTCCGTGTCCTTCGTGCCGCCAGCATAGTGCGCCGCTGGCCCGGAAGCCACCGACGGAGAGGGGTTCCGCGGCGCGGCGCCACCCTTCCCGCGAGACCGCCGCTGGCTGCTCGCCGCCCGCTGCAGGGCTTCATCTCGACTTCATGAATTCACGCCATGGTGAGTAAACTCTGATCCAGGAGGAACGATATAAAGGAGCGCCCAGGCGTGCGAATTCTGGTGGTCGAGGACGAAATACGGCTGGCCTCGCTGCTACGGCGCGGTCTCACCGAGGAGGCGCATGCCGTCGATCTTGCCGGCGACGGCGAGGAAGCCCTCGCCTGGACCGACGTTGGCGACTACGATGCTATCGTGCTTGATATCATGCTGCCCGGAATCGATGGCCTGGAGGTCTGCCGCCGTCTGCGGCGGGATCGCGTGCGCACCCCGATCCTGCTGCTCACCGCGCGCGATAGCGTCGGCGACCGGGTGGCGGGGCTCGATGCCGGGGCCGATGATTACCTCGTCAAACCGTTCGCCTTCGCCGAGCTGGCCGCCCGGCTGCGGGCATTGGCGCGGCGCCCGCCCGAGACGTACGATCCGGTCCTCGCGGCGGGCGAGGTGCGGCTCGATCCGGCATCGCGCCGGGTCTGGCACGGCGGTGACGAGATTCAACTGCCGAACAAGGAGTTTCGCATCCTCGAATACCTGATGCGCCACCCCAACCGGGTGTTAACACGGCCGATGATCGCCGAACACGTCTGGGATTACGACTTCCCGAACGTCACCAATGTCATCGACGTCCATATCCGCCAGCTCCGCCGCCAGCTCAATGACCCCTATCCGGGCGGGCTGATCGAAACCGTGCGCGGCGCCGGCTACCGGCTCAGCGCCGGCTCGTGACAGCCCGCCGGCTGCCCGTCCGCTGGCGGCTAGCGTTGTTGTATGCCGCGCTCCTCGCGGTATCGATGATGGTCTTTGGCGGCGCCCTCTACGTCGTGCTGCGCCAGCAGCTCTACACCAGTTTCGACGAACAACTACTCAACCAGGCGGCGCTGACCCTCGCCTCGATCGACGACGAGGATGACGTACCCTCACTGGAGCCATCCATCTCCACCATCCCCGACGGCGAGTACTTCCTGCGTCTGCTCGATACCGGGGGGCGCACGATATTCGAGACGGGTGGCAACCCCGCGGGCGTCCCCATTGAAGATCATGTGGTCGCCGCCGCGCTCGGCGGGCGCAGCGAGCACAGCGCGGCCCTGGATGACGACGGCGAGGTCATGCGGCTCGTCTCCGTACCCATTCGCAGCGAAGATGCCAACGGGGCGATTACCGGGGTGCTCCAGATTGGTCTCGACCGCAATGAGATCGACGAGACATTGTCCGGGCTCCTCACCACACTCGCGCTCGCTGGTCCGGCAGTGCTCCTTGTGGCCGCGGTGGGAGGGTATCTCCTGGCCGGGCGCGCCCTGGCCCCGGTCGCCACCATTACCACCCTCGCCGCCGGTATTGGCGCCGGCGATCTGCGCTCCCGGCTCAATCTCGATCTCCCCGATGACGAGCTCGGCCGGTTGGCGAACACCTTCGATGGCATGCTCGCTCGCATCGACGACGCTTTCGAGCGACAGCGCCGCTTCACCGGCGATGCCGCGCACGAGCTGCGCACGCCCCTCAGTCTGATGCGCAGTCAGGTCGATCTCGCCCTGGCCCGGCCGCGCTCGGCGGTAGCCTATCGCGAGGCACTGCAGGGCTTCGATGGCGATATCGACCGCATGACCGCGCTCGTCGGCACTTTGCTCACCCTGGCCCGCTCGGATGCTGGGCAACTGGCTCCGGACCGCGCGCCATTCGATCTCGCCGATACCATGCACCTCATCGTCGAACAGTACGCCCCGGTGGCGGAGGAGGCGGGGGTTCCCCTACGCGACGAGGCGGCGCCAGCGCCACTCGTCGCCGACGAAGATCTGCTCGTGCATCTCGTGGTCAATCTGGTCGACAACGCGCTGGCCCACACCCCTTCGGGGGGAACCGTCACCCTCGGCTGCCGGTCCGAAAACGGCCAGGTCCGGCTCTGGGTGGCTGACACCGGCGAGGGAATCGCCCCCGACGACCGGGACCGGGTGTTCGACCGTTTCTACCGGGACGATGCTGGGCGCACGCGCGCCCGCCGCGGGACCGGGCTGGGATTGGCGATCTGCAAGGCGATCGCCGAAGCGCACGGGGGGG
>JACCXM010000162.1 GCA_013697005.1 Chloroflexia bacterium
ACCTCCGGCGGCAGATCTTCGCGCAGCCGGTTCGCCTCTTCCACCCACTGGATCATGCTGGCTGGCGAACTGGCGACGATCAGACTCTCCAGTCCTGAAGGCTGGGTGAGGGCGTACTCCATCGCCAGCATGCCGCCCCAGGACTGCCCCAGCAGATGGATGCGATCGAGCCCCAACGCCTGACGCACGGCATCGATTTCCTCGATGAAGAGCTCGACAGTCCACATTTCCGGTTTCGATTCCGGAATCGCCGAGCGGCCGCACCCGAGCTGGTCATAGAAGATCACCCGGCGGCCGGTGTCGGCCATGATCGCGAGCGATTCCAGGTAGTCGTGGGCCGCGCCCGGTCCACCGTGCAGGCAGAGAAGGGGAAACTTGCCGGGTTCCTCCCCGTTGCCGGCAACGCGGTACCACGTCTCGTAGCCTTGGAACGGAATCGTGCCTTCTCGTACGGGAAGCGTCTCCACCGTGTTGTTCTCCTCCTCGGGTCGAGCGAATTCATGTCCAGGCGTGCCGCGGGTTTGGATCCTGGCGATCTTCGCACACAGGAACATTCCTGACCCCGCGCGGTGCGACGGACTTGCCTCTCCAAGGTAAGGCGTTCATGGGTCGAACTTACCGACCTTACCGAGCTTCTGGGGGATCGCGCCGGACATGTGTGATGCCTGATGATAGCTGCCGATCTTTGCACTTCGCTCAGTGTCTTCCCATGGCTATGCCTCCCTCGTGAGCCTGCGTGCAGGGCGAGGAGGAACGGATGGAAAGGGACGCATTGTTTCGGCGGCTTCGGCGTCTGGCACGCGCAGGGCGAGCAGCGCGCCGGTGAGGGCGAAGAGTGCCGCGACGAGGAACGCGGCGCGATAGGCGGTGGGGTCGCTCGCCCCGCCACCGCTGGACCCAGCCACGGCCAGGACGCTGCTCAACGCCGCCACCCCGATAGCGGCCCCGACCTGCCGCTGGATATTGGTGAACGTGGTCGCCCGTCCGGTGTCGGCGCGGGAGATGGTGGCGAGACTGGCCGCCTGATTCGGCAGGAAAACATACGCCATGCCGAAACCGACCATGAACATCAGACCACGAAAAATCCAGGGATCGCTACCCAACCCGACCAGGGCCAGCAGCGTTATCGCGGTGGCCATCCAGACCAACCCGCCGGCCATCAGGCGGCGCGGGCCGACTCGGGGATAGAGACGGGCGACGATCTGCGTCGAAACGATGACGCCGATTGCCTCGGGGAACGTGGTCAGGCCCGCCTCGAGCGGCGATGCTCCGCGCACCTCCTGGAGAAAAAGGGGAACCAGAAAGAGGGTGCCGATGAACCCGGCCGAGGCGAAAAAGGAAACACTCAACGTGGCGCCAAAGAGCCGGTTGGTGAGTAATCGAAGCTGGACCATCGGCGCGGGGGTTCGCAATTCGACAACGACAAAGGTGACGAGTGCGATCGCCCCCACGACCGCGGAAACCACGATCTGAGGCGACGCCCACCCGCGCTGCGGTCCCTCGCTCAAGGCAAACATGACGAGACCGAGACCCGCGCCACCGAGCACGAATCCGGGCAGATCGAAGCGTCCCGGCGCCGGCTCGCGGTGCTCACGCAAAAAGAGCAACCCGATGGCGAAGGCGATGATCCCGACCGGGATGTTGACGTAGAAAGCCCACCGCCACGACAGGCGCTCGATGAGGAAGCCACCAAGTACGGGACCGGAGGCGGGACCGAGAATGGTCGCGAACATCAGAATGCGCCCGACCGCGACCCGTTCCTGCGGCGGAAAGGTGCGATACAGCATCGCCATGCCGACCGGGGTGAGCATGCCACCCCCGGCCCCTTGCAGCACCCGGAAGGCGACCAACTGCTCCAGACTTTGCGCCAGCCCGCACAGCGCGGAGGCGCCGACGAAGAGGGTGAGCGCGGTGAGAAACACCCGCTTCGTACCGAAGCGGTCGCCGAGCCAACCCGAAGCCGGCATGAAGACGGCGAGACTGACCAGATAGGCGACGACCACCGCCTCGATCATCACTGCCGGCACGTTGAACTCACGCCCCAAGGTGGCCAGCGCCACATTGACGATGGTCGCATCGAGCGTATTCATCAGCATCGCCCCGACATAGACGGCGGCGACGATGTAGCGCTGGTCGGGTTGATGCAGAGGATTACTCCTGAGACGGTATCAATCGGGCAGAGGCTGCTCCAGGACGAGGGCCATCTCAGGGAAGCTCAGGCGGAGTTCACAACCGAGCCCACTGAGTTCTTCCGCGATACCTGGATCGCCAAAGTCGTCTCTGTCTCTCGTCACAAAATAGTGTGGCCCCGGAGACTCGTTGGTCGTGAGGTTTGCAACCACGGAGGCGAAGACGAAAGCATCCTCTGGGTCGAACCCGAATCTGGCCCGGTAGCTCGTTGCCTGTCGGAATACGGTCGCGTCGATCGTGAGCACCGTTGCGACGTCGAGAATCTGCTCCATTGCCCGAGTGAGGTTATCGCGCTCATCGCCATCTATGCGAATGAGGAGGGGAGGAGCAAATTCCAGGGACCGAACATCGTTGTCTAATGCCTGAGAACGTCGCATGTCGTTGAGCCGAGCTTCGAGTTGCGTTCGGAATCGCGTCCGATCTTTCGCGCGTTTCTCGACGGTGGAGAACGGTTCAGCCAGGGAAATCCACGGAATAGCAAGCTCTATTTCGCCCCGTTCCGCGAACTCTAGAATCTTTTCAGCGGCGGAGGCTTGCTCTTGACCAAGCACCATCTCAAGGACGAAATTGGATTCGACATGGACGATCAAACGCGCAGGCTCGTGTGGACCGTTGCACCGTGAATGGAGTCCAGAAAATCTGTTCCTGCAAAGAAATGATCTGCATTTGGGGTCCGGCCTGAACGCATTTGGGCAAGGTCATCGAGCCATCTCGCCACCACAAATTCCAGCGCTTCTCCGCTGATGCGCTCCGGCGGATTGAACCAGGGCAAGTAATGAGCCACAACCGTTTCTAACGGGAACTCCATTGTGGGCTTCGCGAAGGGAGATGAGTCGGAACGTGTATCCCATAGAAATCCGGCGTCCTGAGAGACGAAGAGAAAGAACCGAATTGCTGGGCTTAACCGTGCGTCGGTCAACAGATCGCGGCGAAACTTCACCGCGACGTTACTGGTCAGGTGTTCTCTATTCTTGATCTCTACGACGGCAATGACTCGGTCATCTGGCGCCCGCACGATGATGTCGGCGCGATACGGCTTGGCCAGCGACAGCCCATGTTCTTCGTCAAATCGGATGGCGTCGGCCAGCACTGTTGTCAGCGTCGCAACCTGATCCAGACCTTTCGCAGTGACCGTTTGCTCGACTGCGCCCACTGGGGCATAAGCCTTGGTCGCCGAGGCCTCGTCGGCGTCAAGGTTCCAGCGCCAGCCGCGCCGGGTTAGCTCTCTCGCGAGCTCTCTGGTTGTATAGCTTTCACCGTCTGGCAGGATTCCCCGGCGTTCGAGCAAATCCCGAGCGGCGGGCAACCGTAGATGGTCACCGTTTGGATTCTCCAGTTGATCCATTTTGACCTCCGCACGGTCGCAACGTTGGGGTCCGCCTGCCTCACGCTCATGGGCGCTCACACAAGTCTACTTCTCGCTCTGTTGAGATCTGGGCCCGGACCCTCCGAGACTCGCAATGCAGCAACATGACCTGCCTCGCTCCGGAGATACTTCCGGAAATCAAATCCGTGTGGGGCGGTAACCGCCGGCACGTTGAACTCGCGCCCGAGGGTGGCCAGCGCCACATTGACGATGGTCGAATCGAGCGTATTCATCAGCATCGCCGCGACATAGACGGCGGCGACGTAGCGCTGGTCAGGATTGCGGCGAGTCACGGGGTGGAGTTTCACTCATTTGAGGGTTAGAGCAGCGTGCAGTACGTGTGTCACGCTGAGGAACGAAGCATCTCGTGCGGCGGCCGCACCCGTTCGCGGAACTCGAGATTCTTCGACCGCGGCCTCAGAATGACACGGCCTCGGGTCGCCACTTCAGCTGGTGCATCCGGCAGCGTTCGTATCACGATTCCCAGACCCGCAGCGCCGCCACATCCCCCGCCGTCGCCAACCGTATCTTCCAGGGCTTCAACGCCAGCATCGTCAGGTTCGGGAAGTCGTAGCTGCCGAACATCGTTTCGGTGTCGTAGCCGAGCGGTTCGGGATACGTAGCGATCCATTGCCAGATGCGGATGCGCTCCTCGCGATCATCGACCCAGGAGGCGATGCACTCGGCGTAGGCCGGTTTCATGGGATCGGAGACGTAGGCCAGGGAGACGTAGGGGTTGCGGTCGATGTCGTCGGCTTTAGGACCGGTGCGCATGGAGGTCATCCACGCGGTGTCGCCTTCCCAGACCGGATGCACGACGCGAGTGCGCGGGCGGCCGTCAGGACCGACGGTGGCCATATC
>JACCXM010000164.1 GCA_013697005.1 Chloroflexia bacterium
CTCGCCAGCCGGTCGCTTCATGGTAGCGAATGGAACACAAGTTCCGGAGTTGCCGGAAACGGATGGCACAGCCCGTGCGATGTAAGTGTTAACTGGCGGGCCGAATGTCTCGCATTGCCCCGCCAGGCGAATGATATGGATGCGTCGTGGCGATGATCCGATAGAGTCTTTCCGAAGGGGGATGGACGTCGGATTCCAGGGAATACGAAACCCAGCGCGTCGCGAGTAAACGGGAGGAATGACATGCAGACTCGAATCCAGGACCGCTTCTTCGGTGGTGGCGATGACGGCGGCGATAGCGATGTCGTCTCGGCAGGGAACGGTGGCGTGGCCACGGCGTCCGCCGATGGCGGCGCGGTTTCGATCGCCGATATCAACAGCGGCGGCAACGCCGGTAGCGCGATCGGCGTGGGCGACACCTGGGGTGGCTCGGTAGGCGTCGATGGCGGGACGATGGCGAACCTGACCGACATTGGCGTGACCGCCAATGGTGGCACGGCGATTGCCGATGCCTCGGGTGGCGATTACAACCTGGCGTTCGTCAGCTAAAGCTTTTGCCGGCGACTCGCCGCATTGCTCCCGTCAGCTTCCGCTGACGGGAGTTCTTCTCTCTGACAGCGGTGCGTCAGACGCCGCAGGTCGCCGCCCGCCCGAGCAGAAAGGCCCTCTCGCGCTCGTTGCGGGAGATCTCGGCCGCCCGCTCGAACTGGACCCGGGCTTCGGCGAGCCGGCCGGCCCGGAACAGAAAATCTCCCTTGGCCGCCGGCAGGGGGGCGTAGTTGCGCAATGCCGCGGCCTGCGCGATCTCGTCGACGAGGCGCAGACCAGTCTCCGGACCGAAGGCCATGCTGTGGGCTATGGCCCGGTTCAGATCGACCACTGGCGACGGCATGACCTCACGCAGGGTGTCGTAGAGCTCAGCGATCCGCTTCCAGTCCGTATCCTCCATCGTGCGCGCTCGCGCATGGCAGGCGGCGAGCGCGGCCTGCAAGGCGTAGGGTCCGTTGGCGCCGCCCAGGGTCTCGGCGCGTTCCAGGGCGGCGAGACCGCGGCGAATCAGGAGCTGATCCCAACGGGCGCGGTTCTGTTCGGTGATGAGAATCGGCGAACCATCCGGCGCCGTGCGGGCGGGCAGCCGCGATGCCTGGATTTCCATCAGCGCGAGGAGACCAAGGACCTCCGGCTCCTCGGGCGCCAAACCTATGAGGATGCGGCCCAGGCGCTGCGCCTCGGCGCACAGGGCGGGGCGGATCAGGTCATCGCCGGCGGTGGCCGCATAGCCCTCGTTGAAGATCAGGTAGACGACCTCCAGTACCGAGGCAAGGCGCTCTTCCCGCTCCTTGCCGCGAGGAACTTCGAAGGTCAGACCGGCGTTGCCGAGCGTCTTCTTGGCGCGCACGATACGCTGGGCAATGGTCGCTTCGTTGGCGAGGAAGGCGCGGGCGATCTCGTCGGTGGTCAGCCCGCCGATCAGACGCAGGGTCAGTGCCACGCGCGCCTCAGTGGACAGTACCGGATGACAGGCAGTGAAGATCAGGCTCAGCAGCTCATCGCCGACGTCGTCGTCCACGGCGGCCTCGACATGCGCGAACCCGGGGTCGGGTCCAGCCTCCAGGTCCCGGACTATCTCGGCATGCTTGCGGGCGAGAATCGAGTTGCGGCGGAACCCGTCGATGGCCCGGCGCTTGGCGACAGCCATCAGCCAGGCGCCGGGGTTGTGCGGAACCCCGGTCCGCGGCCATTCGGACAGGGCGGTCACGACGGCGTCCTGCGCCAGCTCCTCGGCCAGGCCCACGTCCCGCACCATTCGGACCAAACCGGCGATGAGCCTGACTCGTTCGATCCGGAAGACCGCCTCGATCGCGTGATGGGTTTCGGTTTCAGTTTCGGTCGCCGCCATGGTTGCCCATGGTAGAAAAGGAGGAAGGGCACGGCAACCCGCGGCGGCGACCGCCGGAACCTCAGCGGTTGGCCGCCTTGTCGCGGACCCGGTCGTGCAGTGCGGCGACGTCCGGCGTCAGCGCTTCGCCGAAGTCGGCCATCTCGTAGACCGGCCGGATTTCGATCTCGCTGGGACCGAGCATCGGATTCGGGCACCGCTTCACCCACTCGACCGCCTCGGCTATGTCTTTGACCTCCCACATCCAGTAGCCGGCGACCAGCTCGCGGGTCTCGGCGAAGGGGCCGTCGATGACGGTGCGGCTGGGGCCGTCGAAAGCGACGCGCTTGCCTTTGGCTGAAGGCTGCAACCCGTCGCCGGCCAGCAGGATGCCGGCATTGACCAGCTCTTCGTTGTACTTACCCATGGTCTCGAGCAGCTCGGTCGAGGGCATGATGCCCGCTTCGCTGTCGTCCGTCGCCTTCACCATAACCATCACGCGCATCGTCGCGTCTCCTCTCATCGATCGATCGCTCGAGGCCGCACGGCCTCCTTGCTCAGACGACGAACGAGCGGCGGCGGAATCGACATCCCGCCACAATCTGACGATACGTTCGATCTGCCTGACATGCGGACGGTGGTGGGATTGACAGCCATGATACCAAGCGGAGATGGGCGGTTGGGGATGACCTCCGCGCGCCGTTCTATGGGGTAAAGAACCGATAATAATCGGCGCCGCCGGCCAGACGGGCGCGCAGCGCCTGCCCATCGACGATGGTATCGAACGCGATGTGCTCCGGGCTGGCCGGGTCGTCGCCGCTGCGGAAGCCGTCGTCATCGGGCGTCAGTGGGTACTCGTACCCACTCGGCCAAATCAGGAGCAGATCGCTCTTGCGGATGACGACGCGAAAGTTGGAGAGCCAGGGGTTCCAACTCCGGTAGTGCCCTGGATAGGCATCCCATTCCGGGGGAGTTTCGAACGTGCGGGCACCCTCATAGGCG